>JAGWBS010000049.1 GCA_021295775.1 Pseudomonadota bacterium
CTCTGCTTCCTGTTCCGCGCCGAGTTCGTGGTCGTGACGCTGGCCATCGCCGTGGGCGCGCTCATGGTCATGGTCGAGCCGAATTGGAGGGCGGACACCCGAACGCTTGAGCTTCGCCTGCGCGACACGGCAGAGCTGCGGGCCGAGTGGCTGCAGGAGGAACCGCCCGGAGCCGGCGAATCGACGGGCGAGACCCGGCCCCACCTCGGCCTCACCGAAGAGGACAGGGCCCGTCTGACCCGGCTGCTCGAGGAGAAACTCAAAGTTTAGGTTCCGTCCAATCCGAGAAGCGGCGACGCCGGACGAATTCCCACCCCACAAGCATCTTCGAACCGGGTTCTGAGCTTGCTGGTCCGAGAAGCGATCGAAAGACGCGAAGAAGAGACGCTGGCGCCGTGGGCGCTGAGAGCGGGAAACTCGGCCGGACGCCTGAGCCTTGAGCCGCCCCACACCTATCGGACGGAATATCAGCGCGACCGCGACCGGATCACTCACTCGCGCGCGTTCCGGCGCCTGCAATTCAAGACTCAGGTCTTCCCGTTTCAGGAGGGAGACCACTTCCGCAACCGGCTGACTCACACACTCGAGGTTTCGCAGATCGCGCGCACGGTCGCGCGCGCGCTGGGCGCCAACGAGGATCTGACCGAGGCGATCGTACTGGCCCACGACCTCGGCCATCCCCCGTTCGGTCACGCGGGGGAAAAAGTGCTCCACGATCTGCTGGGCGAGCACGGCGGATTCGAGCACAACCGCCAGAGCCTGAGGACGATCGATCTGATCGAGGTCCGCTCGGACGAGTATCGCGGACTGAACCTCACCTGCGAAACGCGGGCGGGCATTCTGAAGCACGGCGTGGGACACCCTCGATTCGGGCATCCCGTCGAGTTGCCGGAGCTGGGACGGCAGCCGTCGGTGGAGGCGCAGATCGCCAATCTGACGGACTCGATCGCCTACCACGCCCATGACATCGACGACGGCCTGCGCTCGAGGGTTCTGGACGCAGGTGCGCTGGCCGAGGTACCGCTCTGGCAGCGCGCTCTGCAGAGGAGCGGTGGGCTTGCGACCGCCTCCAGTGCGGTGGTTCGCCAGAGGGCGACCGTGGCGCTGATCGACGAATTGGCGACCGACCTGATCACCAGCAGCGGCCAGCGCCTGGAGGCCGCCGACCTGGCCTGCGCAGAGGACGTACGTCGGTGCCCGGAGGCGTTGGTCGGGTTGTCGCCGAAACTGGAATCGGAGAGCCGCCAGCTGGCTGAATTCCTGCAGCGGGACTTCTACCGCCATTCCTCCGTGTTGCGGCTCTCGGCCAGGGCCGGGCAGATCCTCGGAGAGCTGTGGCGGGGCTATCTCGACTCCCCTCGTCTGCTGCCGCCGGCTACGCTCGAACCGGCGCCGGGAGAGCCGCGCGAGCGTGCCATCGCGGACTACATCGCCGGCATGACGGACCGTTTTGCTCTCGACGAGCATCACCGGCTGGTCGCCTCGCGGAGCTAGTCGCCTTCCGGCCGGAGCCCGCCCCCTTGCTCCACGGATCCACGTGCCGTGGCCGAACCCAGGTCCGGGTCCTAAGATGTCGCGGCTTTATTCTCGGGGAGGCAGGGCGCTTGAGACGAAGAGGCTGGGGCAGGCGTTTCAGGAACGGGAACGACCCGTTCGAATCGCTGGCCGAAATGCGGAGCCTGGCCGTGCGCGACCCGCAGGGGCTCGACATCGATGCCTGTCCGGGAGACATCCGGGTGGGGCACGCTCAGTTCGATTCGGGACGTCCGGTGGCGCTGGTCGCGGCCCGAAGACCGGGAGAGGATCTGCTCGGCTGGGGGATCCTGGCAACGCAGCATCCCGATGTGGCGTCGAAGGAGCTGGTGATCGCCGCTCCATTCCACCCGCCCCTGGTCGAAAGGCTCGCCGCACGGGCCGCGTCCCTGGGCTTGTCCGTCCACCTCCTGTCGGTGCCGGGGCTCGCGGAAGCGAGCGACGAGATCTCCGAGCTGCACAGCTACCCCGACGTTGGCCGTCTGCACCCACTGGAGGGCCTGCTTTCCGTCGAACAGCGTGTGATTCGTGTGCTCGAGGGCGCCTCGGCGCTGACCTCCTTGGGAGGGACGCGCCGCACTTCCGCGGGGTGGGTGCTGTATGTGCGCGGCAAGCTCGCCGCGCAAGTGAGGCGCGACGGGGACGGGGTGGCGGTCTCGCTGGTCTTGCCCCAGAAGCGCCGCATCTTCGTGACCGAGTCCAACTTTCCCCGTTGGGGGATCGAGTTGCACGAGATGGTGATCCAGCTCACGCAAGATCCCCGCCTGCTCGACGAGACCCTCGGCGATCGCGAGCGGGCGGTCGAGAAAGCGGCCGCGGACGCGGGCGCGGCCTTGACGGCCACGTGGATCCCCTGCAGCCCCGATGGCGACACCTGCCTGGATTGGGTGGGGGTCGACTCCAAACGGCGTGCGGCCATCGGTCTGATCAGTGCGGAAGTCGGCCCGGAGCAAGCCGCGACTCTGGCCACGGGGCAGCTCCTGGTTCTGGAAAATCGCGCTGTCTGGGCCGCGGGCAGCGACGGTCCCGTCCAAGCCTGTCTGTCCGCGGCGCCCACGGATCCGCTGGCGGCGGGCGTTGTCGACCTGCTGGCGGGAGAGACGCCGATCGAGGCCCCGCGCCCGCGCTTGATCGAACGCGCTCCGCGTCCGCCGCGGCCTCGGCGGGAACGGCACGCGGCGAGCGGCGAGGAGACTTCGGAAGGAACCGAGCCGCCGGATTCCGAGGAAGGCCAGCAGCGTCGGGGTCGGCGCCGGCCGCGCCGCCGGCGGCGCGGAGGGCGCGGTCTGGAAGCGAGTCCGACCGATCCGGAGGCCCAGGACGAGTCGCCGCGGGAGGGTCAGGACGAAGCGTTGGATGACGCAGACCGGCCCGAAGCGAGCGCCGGGGCGGTCGAGCCCACGGAGCCCGAAGCAGAGCCCGAGGCGCCCTCGGAAGTCGAGGATCCAGCCGCGGAAACCGCGGTGGGCGTGCAGGCCGAGCCGGAGCTGGAAGAGGAGCAGGGCGAAACGTCGGAGGACGAACTCGAAGACGAGAGCCCCGACGAGATTCGCGAACTCCCTCGCCAACGCCGGATGCGGGCTGCGATCGTGGTGTGCAACGAGCCCGAGTCGATCCTGGCGGCTCTGGTGCTGGCACGCGACCGGCGCACCACGACGCAGTTCGTCGTTCTGCCCCAGGCGGAGCTGATGGACTACTTCAAGGGCTCGGCCAACGATGTCGGCGAGAACGAAGATCTGCTGGTGGTTGGATTCACCGCCCAGCCGCACGTGCGCGATCTCCTCGACACGGCGGAACTGTTCCGGGGGCGACTGCAGTGGTTCGATCACCACTCCTGGCCGATCGAGGATCTCGAGCGCCTGCGCTCGACCGTGGGCCGCGATTCGATCCTGATCGAGCCGGCGGCTACGCCTCTGTACTGCGTCAATCAGGTCACCGAGCGGCGCAGCCGCTTCACCGACAAGCTGATCGACCTCTCCGGGAGCCGCTTGCAGGACAGCGACATGGAGAAGTGGGGCTACCGACTGATCGAACTGGTGAGACGGCTGGCCGAGAGCTCGGGCGACCAGCGCCCGCAGATCGGCCCCGTTCTATCCGGAAAGCCGGCGGAACTGCCCTCCGCCGGCTCCATCTTCGAGAACGAGGCCGACTGGGTCGAGCGGAACGATCCGCGCATGGTGCACTTCGGGGACCACGAGTTGGCCCTGTTCGAAGTGCCCGCGGCGCTCGACGCCGGAGAGGTGGCACGCCGCTTCCGCGGCCGTACCGGGGCGCGGCTTTCGCTCGGGTCCCGCGCGGGAGACGACCTGATCCTGCTGGGCTGCAACGACGAAAAGCGTCCGCTCAACGTAACCGGAATGGCCGAGGCCGTCGATGCCTGCCTGTCGTGGACGCACGCTCTGCCGGGTGGCGACCGCCTCGGTCGGCTGCGAATCGAGGATCGCGCCGATCACCCTGACCGCATCCAGCGCGTGGTCCGCGAGATCGTCCGGCAGCGTTCGGTCCTGTACGGCTAGCGGCGCTGGCGATCCATGTCGGCCGAGACCTCCGGCGAACCGCCCCGGATCCGCATCAAGGAGATCTATCGCTCGGTTCAGGGCGAGTCCACGTTTGCGGGCTGGCCATGCACTTTCGTGCGCACCGTCGGCTGCGAGTTGCGTTGTGTCTACTGCGACGAAGAACACGCCTTCAGCGGCGGCGAGAGCCTCGGAGTGGACCGGGTGCTCGCGCGCGTTGCGGAGTTGGCGGTCGGGCTGGTCGAGATCACGGGGGGTGAGCCCCTGCAGCAGCCCGCGCTGCCGCTGCTGGTCGAGGGCTTGCTGGAGCGCGGCTACCGCGTCCTGGTCGAGACCGGCGGGCATCGCGATATTTCGGCGATCGACACCCGTGCCCACCGGATCGTCGACATCAAGACTCCGGGCAGTGCCATGAGCGAGCACAACGACTGGCGGAATCTCGAGCGACTGACCGCGGGTGACGAACTGAAGCTGGTGCTGCGCGATCGGTCCGATTACGAGTGGGCTCGGGAGCTGATGGGCGGACGCCTGAGCCGGATCGGCGTCCCGGTCAGCTTTTCGCCGGCCCACGGCGAACTGGATCCGCAGCACCTCTGCGGATGGCTGCTCGAAGACGGGCTGGAGGCGCGTCTGAACCTGCAGCTCCACAAGTACATCTGGGGCTCGGACGTCCGCGGGGTCTGAGGCGCGGACCCGTCCGGGCGACGCGTTCGGTTCGCGCGGCCCGCGAACCGGCGCCCCGCCGGTTCAGCGGTACAGTTCCAGCCCGCTGCTTCGGAATTCCTGGGCCTTCTCGGTCAGACCTTCTTTGACGGCGACGTCCTCGGCCACGCCCTTTTCGCGCGCGTAGTCCCGCACCTGCTGAGTGATCTCCATGCTGCAGAACTTCGGTCCGCACATGGAGCAGAAGTGCGCGACCTTGGCGCCGTCGGCGGGCAGGGTCTGGTCGTGGAACTCCCGCGCCGTCTGCGGATCGAGCGAGAGGTTGAACTGATCTTCCCAGCGGAACTCGAAGCGCGCTTTCGAGAGCGCGTCGTCGCGCCGCTGAGCTCCCGGGTGTCCCTTCGCCAGATCCGCCGCGTGCGCGGCGATCTTGTAGGCGATCACTCCGTCGCGGACGTCCTCGCGGTCGGGCAGCCCGAGGTGCTCCTTGGGCGTCACGTAGCACAGCATGGCCGTCCCGAACCAGCCGATCATCGCCGCGCCGATCGCCGAGGTGATGTGGTCGTAACCGGGGGCGATGTCGGTGGTCAGTGGGCCGAGTGTGTAGAACGGGGCCTCGTGGCAGACTTCGAGCTGCCGATCCATGTTCTCCTGGATCTTGTGTATCGGCACGT
This sequence comes from Pseudomonadota bacterium, assembly GCA_021295775.1. Classification (GTDB taxonomy): domain Bacteria; phylum Myxococcota_A; class UBA9160; order SZUA-336; family SZUA-336; genus JAGWBS01. Next base: position 5,387 of record JAGWBS010000049.1, read on the forward strand.
GTCCGGGGCCTTCGATCATGACCTGCACGTCGCTCTCCCAGGCGCGCCGGGTCAGCTCGCCCAGGGTTTCCAACTCCGCGAACTGCGCTTCGTCGTTGGCGTCGGCGATGCTGCCGGGGCGCAGGCCGTCGCCCAGGGAGAACGCCACGTCGTACGACCGCATGATTTCGCAGATCTCGTCGAAGTGCGTGTAAAGGAAGTTCTCCCGGTGGTGGGCCAGGCACCACTTGGCCAGGATGGACCCGCCTCGGGAGACGATGCCGGTGGTGCGTTTCGCGGTCAGCGGCACGTAGCTCAGACGAACCCCCGCGTGGATGGTGAAGTAGTCGACCCCCTGTTCGGCCTGCTCGACCAGCGTGTCCATGAACAGTTCGGGGGTCAGGTCCTCCGCCTGGCCGCCGACCTTCTCCAGGGCCTGGTAGATCGGCACGGTTCCGATCGGGACGGGCGAGTTGCGGATGATCCACTCGCGCGTGGTGTGGATGTCGCTGCCGGTCGACAGGTCCATGACCGTGTCGGCGCCCCAGCGGATCGACCAGAGCAGCTTCTCGACCTCCTCGTGGATCGACGAGGAGACCGCCGAGTTGCCGATGTTGGCGTTCACCTTGACCAGGAAACCGCGGCCGATGAGCATCGGTTCGCTCTCGGGATGATTGACGTTGTTGGGCAGGATGGCGCGGCCGCGCGCGATCTCGCTGCGCACGAATTCGGGTTCGACGTTCTCGCGCAGCGCCGCGAACTCCATCTCGGGCGTGACGACGCCGCGGCGCGCGTAGTGCATCTGGGTCACGTTGGCTCCGGAGCGCGCGCGCCGCACGCGACGGGTGCCGCCGGGGAAGGGGTTGCCGACTCCCCGGCGTCCGTCGTCTTCCGGTCGGAGCGGACGTCCCTCGCACTCCTCGGTGTCGCCGCGTTCTCCGATCCAGGGACCGCGAAGCGCCGGCAAGCCCTCGCGGATGTCGATCGGGGCGTCCGCGTCTCCGTGCGGACCCTGAGTGTCGTAGAGCTGGACCGGGGCGTCCGCGGGTTGCCCATTTCGGGGGGCGGCGGAGAGGACGACCTCGCGCATGGGAACACGCAGGTCGGGGCGCGAGCCCGGCAGATAGATCCGGCGGGAATTGGGGAAGCCTTCGCCCTGCGTCATCAGCTTCGATCCTCGTTTTCGCGGGTTGAATCGCTGCGCTTCCGGCGCGTGGCGCTGGGCGCGACGACACACGGAGAGTACCCGACGCGTCTACGGCCGGGTAGGGCGCGGCAGCCGCGGCCGCACCGGGCCCTGGTGGCGAAGGAGGGACTCGAACCCCCGACACGACGGATATGAGCCGTCTGCTCTGACCGACTGAGCTACTTCGCCAAGGCGAGGCTGGCGGGCGGGATATGCTAGACGCTTGCCGCGCGTAGCGCTATCCAGCGAGCGCGACAGTCCAGACTCGCTTGCCCTCGGCTGCCGGTCGCGAGCCGAGGGCCGACTACCAGGAGAATTCAGCCCGTGGGCGCCTCCTCCGGCTTGCTCGAGTTGCTCGATCGTCTGTTCGCCATCTGGGTCGTGCGGCCGATCGAGGCGGTCCTCTTCTGGGATCTGGCGTTCTGGGACAACGGCGCGCCCGGCGAGATCGAACTTCCCTGCGTGGTGATCTGGATGATCCTGGGGGCGGTCTACTGCACTCTGCGCTTCCGATTCGTGAACCTGCGCTCGTTCCGCCACGGTCTCGACTGCGTGCGGGGAGTCTACGCCCGCGCCGACGACCCGGGCGAGATCAGCCACTTCCAGGCCCTGTCCGCGGCGCTTTCGGCCACCGTCGGGTTGGGAAACATCGCCGGCGTCGCGGCGGCGGTGGGCCTGGGCGGGCCGGGGGCGGTTCTGTGGATGGCGCTGGGCGGGTTCCTCGGAATGAGTTCCAAGTTCGCCGAGTGCGCTCTCGGCCAGAGCTACCGGGTGGTCCGCTCCGACGGCCGTGTCTCGGGCGGGCCCATGCACTATCTGCGGGACGGTCTGCGCGGTCTCGGCCGACCCCGGCTGGGGCGCTTTCTCGCGCTGTCCTTCGCGGTGATGTGCATCGGGGGGAGCCTGGGCGGGGGCAATATGTTCCAGTCGAACCAGGCGTACGCCCAGCTCGCCTCGGTGCTTCCCGCGTTCGGCTCCGGAGCCGGCTCGCTGGTCTTCGGGCTGCTGATGGCGGCCTTGGTGGGAACGGTCATCGTCGGCGGGATCCGCCGCATCGGCGAGGTCGCCGCGGTGCTGGTGCCCCTGATGTGCGGTGTCTATCTGCTCTGCGGAGCCCTGATCCTGATCTTCCACGCGGCCGATGTGCCGGCGGCGCTCGGCGTGATCTGGCAGCGGGCGTTCACGCTCGAAGCCGGGACCGGCGGTTTCGTGGGCGTGCTGATCCAAGGTTTCCGGCGCGCCGCGTTCAGCAGCGAAGCGGGCGTGGGCTCCGCGGCGATCGCGCACTCCGCGGCCAGCACGCCGGAACCGGTTCGGGAGGGGCTGGTGGCGCTCCTCGAGCCGTTCATCGACACGATCGTAGTGTGCGTCATGACCGGGCTGGTCATCGTCGTGACGGGGGCGTACGACCACCCAGAAGCGGGCGAGAAGATCCGGATGACCTCATGGGCCTTCGCCCAGGTCTTCCCCTGGTTTCCGATCCTGCTTTCCGTGACGGCGATTCTCTTCGCTTTCAGCACCATGGTCTCCTGGAGTTACTACGGCGAGCAGTGCTGGGCGGATCTATTCGGAGTGCGCTCGATCCGGGTCTACCAGATCCTGTTCCTGGCCTTCGTCGTCCTGGGCGCGGTGCTCACGCCGGACTCGGTGCTCGAGTTCGGGGATCTGATGATCCTGGGGATGGCGTTTCCGAACCTGCTCGGCGTAATTCTGCTCTCGGGCCAACTGAAGCGGGACCTGGACGACTATCAGCGCCGGCTCGCCTCCGGGGAGTTCCCGCGCGCCTGATCCGCGGCCGCTCGCGCCGGCGAGCCGGCCGGAGTGGCTACAGCAGCGCCAGGTAGTCGAGAAGCTGCTGCCGCTGCTCCGGACTCAGCGATACTCCCGCGGAAATCAGCATCGCGTCGACCGCTTCTGCCAGCGATTTCCAGCGGCCGTCGTGTCCCAGCGTTTTCATTTCTCCGACTCCCCGGAGGGTCGGCGTGTCGTACCGGCCTCCCGTGCCGACATCGTGCGAACGCCGGTCGAGATAGGCCGGAGGAGGGTGGCAGTCCACGCAGCCGGAGCTGCGGAAGACGTCGAGTCCCCTGCGCGCGCTCAGCCGGACGGGCTCGGTCGGCGTGCCGTTCGGCCGCACGCGCCCGCGGTCGAAGCGCGGCAGCGACCGGACGTAGGCCTCCAGCGCATCGACGTCGTACCCGGGCGGAGACGCGCCGCGCATCTCGATGCGCAGCATGCGTTCGACCGCGCCTCGCAGCCCTTCCGCCGAACCGTCCCAGAAGTAGGGCGAGCTTTCCCCGGCCCCCCGCAGGGAAGGGGTGCGGCGCGCCCCCGGCGTACCGGGCGCCACGGGCTCGCCCGCGCGGTACAGCTTGCCGTCGGAGCCCCCGCCGGGATGGCAGGTGGCGCACGCGCGATCCGCCGGCGGGGAAAGGCGGGGGTCGAGGAAAACAAAGGCTCCGCGCTGGACCAGGTCGGGATTCGGAGGCGGGTTGGCCCTAGGGTCGAAGTCCGCGTTTTCCGCCCCTCCATTCCCGACGAGCAGCAGGTACGACAGCCCGCCTGCGCAGAGCGCGAACCTCCAGGCCATTGCTCGAACCTCCGCGGAGAGTCTAGCGGCCTCCAGCCCGGCGCATCTCCGCGGGACCGCGACTCCGGGGCGGCGGTTTTGAGCCCAGAGGATCCCGGGCGTACTCTCCCGCTGTGGAACCGATCCATTTCGCGTTCGACGACGCTCTGCGCCGGGCGGGAGTTTCCCGCGCTCAGCGCCTGCTCTTGGCGGTCTCCGGCGGAGGCGACTCCACGGCGCTGCTCTGCGCCGGTTCCCGCATGGGCCTTCGTGTCGGCGTCGCGCACGTCCACCATGGCCTGCGCGGCGCCGAGGCGGATGCCGACGCCGAGTTCGTCCGCCGGCTCGCGCGCGATCTGGGCCTGCCCTGCAGGATCGAGCACGCGCAGGTCGCGGCCGGGCCGGGCCGCTCGCCGGAGGCGCGCGCGCGGGTTCGGCGCTACGCGGTGCTCGAGAGGATCCGGCGCGAAGGCGGCTACGACTGCGTCGCCACCGCCCACAGCCTGGACGACCAGGCGGAGACCGTGCTGCTTCGCGCCAGCCGCGGCGCTGGACCCGCGGGCCTGGCCGGGATCGCGCCGAGCTGCGCGCGAAGGCGCCTCGTGCGTCCCTTTCTGGAGGTGAGGCGCGCGGCGCTGCGCGAGTATCTCCGGAGGCGCGGTTTCGGCTGGCGCGAGGACACCACCAACTCCGATCTCGGCGTGCCCCGCAACCGCGTCCGCCACGAAGTGCTGCCCAGCCTGGAGCGCGTGCACGCGGGCGCGAGCGTGAAGCTGGCAGAGCTGGCCCGCAGCGCCCACGAGCAGCGCGAGTCGCGGGAGCCGCAGGTGGCCGCGCTGCTGGCGCGAGCCGCGAGAGCGGGAGACGGGGGCTGGTGGCTCGACCCCGACTCGGTCTGTCCGGCCCCCGCGGCCACGCGGCGCGCGGTGCTGCTGCGGCTTCTGTCCGGAGCGGGGGCGGAGCCGATCTCCCGCAAGCACCTGCTGCGAATCGAGGAATTTCTGGAGGGCGCCGACGCGGGCTCGGGTCTCTCGCTTCCGCGGGGGCGGGTGCTGACCCGCGACCGAAACGAGGTCTGGCTCGGCCCCGGTCCCGGTCCGCGTTATCCGGCTCCGCTCTCCGCGGCCATGACCCCTCCCCGCGCGCTCGAATTGCCGCAGCGCGGGATGCGTCTGAGCTGGAAAAGGGCGGGAGAGACGAATCCGGCGCACGAGGGGCTGAATGTGTTGAGCGAGAGCATCCGGGTGCGCAGTCCCCGTGAGGGAGACCGGCTGCGCGTCGTGGGTTCCGCAGGGCGGCCGCTGCGCGATCTCTTCCGGCGCGCGGGCTGGTCGCGACGCCAGCGGGCCTACGCGCTGGTGGTCGAAGCGGACGGGGACGCGGTCTGGGTGCCGGGCCTGCTGCCCGCTCCCGTCTCGGCGCGCGGAGACTGGAAGCTGGTCGCGGAGCGCATCGCGACTTGTTAACGTCTCAAGGCGGCCCGTGACGGGTCTTTGGGCCAGGCCCCGACCGCGGGCGAGCCTCCCGGAGGTGAGTTGAATCAGCTCTACAAGAACCTGTTGACCCTTGCGTTGGGGATGTTCGTGCTGCTGACCATCTTCAGTATCTGGGGGGGCAGTCAGCCCGGCGGGACCGGAGAACTCAGCTATACCGAGCTGAAGAGCCGCATCGCGAGCGGCGAAGTCGAGTCCCTCGTGATCGAGGGGCCGCGCTACCAGGGGCGGTACAAGGACAGCAGCGCTTTCAAGAGCACCGGTCCGATCGAGCCCGATCCCAGCTTTCTGGAGCTGGCCGAAGAGCGCGGCGTCGGCATCGAGTTCAAGGTCCGGGATGAGGGCGGATTCTTTCAGACGGTGTTGATCAGCTGGCTGCCCATGCTGCTGTTCATCGGCCTCTGGTTCCTGCTGTTCCGGCAGCTGCAGGCCGGCGGCGGCAAGGCCATGAGCTTCGGCAAGTCGCGGGCGCGCCTGCTCAACGAAAACGAGCAGCGCGTGACCTTCGCCGATGTCGCGGGCATCGAAGAGGCGAAGGAAGAGCTGGAGGAGATCGTCTCTTTCCTGCGCGACCCCAAGAAGTTCACGCGGCTGGGCGGCCGCATCCCCAAGGGCGTGCTGCTGGTCGGCCCGCCGGGAACCGGCAAGACGCTGCTGGCGCGCGCGATCGCGGGCGAGGCGGGCGTGCCGTTCTTTTCCATCTCGGGCTCCGATTTCGTCGAGATGTTCGTCGGCGTCGGAGCCAGCCGGGTGCGCGACCTGTTCCAGCAGGGCAAGAAGAATGCCCCCTGCATCGTCTTCATCGACGAGATCGACGCCGTCGGCCGCCATCGTGGCGCGGGCCTGGGCGGCGGCCACGACGAGCGCGAGCAGACGCTCAATCAGATGCTGGTCGAGATGGACGGCTTCGAGTCGAGCGAGGGCGTTATCATCATCGCCGCCACCAACCGCCCCGACGTGCTCGACCCCGCGATGCTGCGGCCCGGCCGCTTCGACCGCCACGTGGTGGTCCAGCGTCCCGATCTTCGCGGCCGCGAGGCGATCCTGCGGGTTCACGCCCGCCGCGTCCTGATCGCCTCCGATGTGAACCTGTCGACGATCGCGAGGGGAACGCCGGGCTTTTCGGGCGCGGATCTGGAAAACCTGGTCAACGAGGCGGCCCTGCTGGCGGCTCGGCGCGACGGCGAGTCCGTCTCGATGCAGGACTTCGAGCTGGCCAAGGACAAGGTCCTGATGGGCGCGGAACGGCGCAGCCTGGTGATCTCCGAGGAGGAGAAGCGCATCACCGCCTTCCACGAGGCCGGACACGCTCTGGTGGCGATGCTCAACGAGCACGCCGACCCGGTTCACAAGGTCACGATCATCCCGCGCGGCATGGCCCTGGGAGTGACCATGACGATGCCCGTGGAAGACCGCTACGTGATGTCGCGCGAGCAGCTCGTCGCGCGCATGGACCACGCGATGGGCGGGCGCGCGGCCGAGGAACTCGTGTTCGGGCTGGTGTCCACCGGCGCGGCCAACGATCTGCAGCAGGCGACGAAACTGGCGCGCGACATGGTGTGCAACTACGGCATGAGCGACGAGCTCGGACCGATCCACCTGGGCGGCGAGAGCGAAACCGTGTTCCTGGGCCGGGAGCTGACGCAGGGACGCCACTACGGCGCCGAGGTCGCCCGCGCCATCGATCACGAGGTCGGCCGTCTGCTGAGCGAATCCTACGCGCGGGCCCGCGCAATGCTGGAAGAGCACCGCGGCGTGCTGGAGCGAATGGCGCAGGCCCTGCTCGAGCGCGAGACCCTGGACGAGAACGATCTCGCGACGCTTCGCGCGGGGGAACCGCTTCCGCCGTTGGCGGAGCCCGAAGTCGCGGATCCGCCGGACAGTTCGAAAGAGCCCAAGAGCGCTTCGCCCGGGACGGCCTTTGGAGACGATTCGATTCCCGATCCCCTGCCGGGGTAGGAAAGCCGCATGGTCGAGGTCTTCTACGCCTGGCTGGAGAATCTCTGGGCGAACCTGTGGGAGAACTTCGATCCGTTCCGGGACGCCATCGACATCGTCCTGGTCGCCTGCGCCGTCTACTGGTTGTTGATGCGCATCCGCGGCACGCGGGCAGCCCAGATGCTGCTGGGTCTGCTGATTCTGGTGCTGGTCTGGCGCATGAGCGATCTGCTCGATCTGGCGACGATGGGATTTCTGCTGGACAACTTTCTGTCGTCGGGCCTGCTGATCCTGATCGTGATCTTCCAGGCCGATATCCGGCGGGCGCTGACCCGGGTCGGGCGCGGCTTCTTCGCCGCCGCGCGCAGCAAGGAATTGCACTCGTTGGAAGAGATCGTCCACGCCTGCGAGAGCCTCGGCGAGCGCCGCATCGGCGCACTTCTGGCGCTCGAGCGCGATGTCCGGCTCGACGAGTTCATCCAGCTGGGCACGCCCATTCAGGCTGAGCTTTCTCGAGACCTGCTCGTCGCGATCTTCCAACCGGTCTCGCCGCTGCACGACGGGGCCGTGCTGGTGCGGGAAGACCGGGTCGCCGCCGCGGGTTGCATCCTGCCGCTGGCCCTGCGCAGCGACATCCGGACCGAGCTCGGCACGCGCCACCGCGCGGCGGTCGGCCTGACCGAGGAGACCGACGCTCTGGTGTTCGTCGTCTCCCAGGAGACCGGCCGGATCTCCCTGGTTTCCGCCGGCGAGATTGTCGAGGACCTCGACGGGCCTGGCCTGCGGCAGGCCCTGCTGCGGCTGACGGGATACGCGCACGCTGGCGATGCGTCCGGGGACGGGCAGCGCTCGCACTCCGTGTCCGTGGAGCCGGCTCGCGGCTAGGGTTTCAGGATGCGGATCTTCGAAAACTTCCGCTACAAGCTCGTGGCCCTGCTAGTCGCGATCGTCCTGTGGGCGGCGGCGCAGGGCGTCAGCGACGAAGAGCAGAGCATCGATCTGCCGATCGTCCTCGAGGACGTCCCCGAGCAACTCGTGGTCGTGGATCAATCGGCCCACGAGATCAACGTGAGGATCCAGGGAAGTCGGGCGGCCGTACGCACCGCTCAGCAGGATCTGGAGCGCTTCGCCGTCTCGTTGGTCGGCATCGGCGCGGGCGAGACGCGGCTGCCGTTGAATGCCGACGACCTGGAGCTCGGGCGCGGCGCCAAGGCCCTGGCCAGCGCTCCCTCGACTCTGGTCGTCAAGGCGGAGTCGATCGAGTCCAAGCAGCTGGCGGTGAGGCCGGACTTCGGGGGCAGTCTGCCCGAGGGCTACTCGCGCCTGGGGGTGGCGGTCGAACCGCCTCGCATCGAGCTCTCCGGCGCCCGCACCGCCCTGGAGCGCATCCAGGAAGTGCAGACCGAACCCATCGACATCAGCGAGTTCCGCGAGACGACCACACTGCCGGCTCGCCTGCTGCTCGGCGTGGCGAACGTCTGGCGTTCCGACGGTGGCGAGGGCCCGGTCGAGGTGACGGTGGAGATCGAGGCGCCGGCTTCTCCGGAGTCGGCCGAACAGACGCGGGAGAGCTCGGCCACGAGCTGAGCGTGGGACGCGCCGGAGGTAGGATCGAAGTGGAGCAGGAGCGCAAGCTGTTCGGGACGGACGGGATCCGCGGGCTCGCCAACCTGCATCCGATGACGCCCGAGGTGATGGTGAATCTGGGGCGTGCGCTCGCGCTGGTCTTCCGGCTGTCCCCCCGGCCGGGGCGTCAGTCGCGCGTGCTGATCGGAAAAGACACCCGGCGTTCGGGCTACATGCTCGAGGACGCGCTCGCCGCCGGGTTGTGTTCGATGGGCGTCGACGTGCTGCAGATCGGCCCGATCCCGACGCCCGGGCTGGCGTTTCTGACCGTCGACATGCGCTGCGACGCCGGCACGATGATCTCGGCTTCGCACAACTCGTTCGAAGACAACGGCGTCAAGTTCTTCTCCGCCGACGGATTCAAGCTCCCCGACGAGCTGGAGAGCCGCATCGAGAAGCTGATGGAGTCCGGGGAGTTGGAGAGACAACGGCCGCTGGGCGCGGATCTCGGACGCGCGCGGCGGATCGACGACGCCCTCGGCCGCTACATCGTCTTTCTCAAGAAGACCCTGCCGAGTTCGCTCACGCTCGACGGGATGCGCGTGGTGGTCGACTGCGCGCACGGCGCCGCGTACAAGTGCGCCCCGACGGTGCTGGAGGAACTGGGCGCGACGGTCGTCCCGGTGGGGGTGACTCCCGACGGGACCAACATCAACCGGGATTGCGGTGCGCTGTTCCCGGAGGTCGTGGCCCGGGAGGTGCGCGAGCAGGGCGCCGACGTGGGGATCGCGCTCGACGGCGACGCCGACCGCGCGATTCTGGTCGACGAGCGCGCCGAGATCGTCAACGGCGACCAGTTGCTGGCGATGTGTGCCCGGGACCTGAAGCTGCGCGACCGCCTGAGCCGGGACGCGGTCGTGGGCACGGTCATGAGCAACCTCGGCCTGGAGCGCTCGCTCGCGAGTCTGGGGGTGAGTCTGGTCCGCAGCGCCGTCGGAGACCGCTACGTGGTCGAGGCGATGCTGCGCGAGAAGATCAATCTCGGCGGCGAGCAGTCCGGACACATGGTCTTTCTGGATCACGGGACGACCGGCGACGGGATCCTGAGCGCGTTGCAGATCCTGGCCCTGATGCGCAGCGAGGAGCGCCCTCTGTCGGAGCTGTCGCGGGTCATGGAGATCGTTCCGCAGGCTCAGCGCAGCGTGCGCGTGAGCCGGAAGGTTCCCTTCGAAGAGCTGCCTGAACTGAAGCGCAGACTCGAAGCCGTGGAAACGGAGCTGGACGGGAGCGGCCGCGTGCTGGTGCGGTACTCGGGCACCGAGCCGCTGGCCCGGGTCATGCTCGAGGGCGAGGACGAGGCGCTCATCGACCGGCTCGCCGACGAGGTCAGCGCCGAGATCGAGCGCGCCATCGGAGAAGCCGGCGGATGACGGGCCGGAGGCTGGTCGTCAACGTCGATCACGTCGCCACCGTGCGGCAGGCTCGCGGCGGCGTCGAGCCGGATCCGGTTGCCGCCGCCGTGCAGGCGCTGGCGGCGGGTGCGGACGGGATCGTGGTGCACCTGCGCGAGGACCGGCGCCACATTCAGGATCGCGACGTGCGTCTGCTGCGGCAGGTGGTCCACCGGCTTTTCTGCCTGGAGATGGCCGCCACAGGGGAGATGCTCGAAATCGCTCTGCAGGTTCGCCCCGACTCGGTCACGCTGGTGCCGGAACGGCGCGAGGAACTCACCACCGAAGGAGGACTCGACGTTCTGGCTGGGCTGGAGGAGATCGGCGGGGCGGTTCGGTCGCTCGAAGACTCCGGCATCCGCAGCTGCCTGTTCATCGACCCGGACCTCGATCAGGTCGAGGCGTCGCTGCGGTCGGGGGCGCGGGCGGTGGAATTGCACAGCGGCGAGTACGCGCGCGCGGGCTCGGACCGGGGTGGGTCCCGACGCGCGCTGGAACAGGCCGCGAAGCGGGCCGCCAAACTGGGGCTGGAAGTCGGGGTGGGGCACGGACTCGACTATCGGAACGTATCGGAAATCGCGGCGCTGCCGGAAATCGAAGAGTTCTCGATCGGGCATGCGATCGTCGCCCACTCGCTGACGGTCGGGTTCGGCCGGGCGGTGCGCGAGATGCGCCAGATTGTCTGCCCGCATTGACGGCCTCGGGGTCGCTCTGATCGAGGTCCCGCGTCTGGAGCGGGCGTTGCGGCGCTTCGGCGCCCGACTCGAGAGCCGGCTGTTCAGCCGCTCCGAAATCCAGTACGCCCGCCGGGGCCGGCGACCCGCGGAGCGGCTGGCGGCGCGCCTGGCGGCCAAACTGGCGCTTCGGAGGGCCGTGTTTCCACCGCCCCGGATCTCCGCGATCGAGGTGGTCCGGGATGAAGCCGGTTCGCCCGCTCTGCGCTGGCCCGGGTCCGGTCCCCGCGTTCGGGCCCATCTCTCGCTCAGTCATGCCGACGGGCTCGCCCTGGCCTGCGTCTGGCTCGAGAGCGGGGCAGGCTGAAACCGCGCCCGGGATCCGGACACGCTTTCCGGCACCCGCCGGCGATGCTCGCTTGGGAGATCCGGGCTACGTTCATGCGCCGTGAACGCCTTGGATCTCGCGCGCGAGGGCTGGCCCTGTCCCACCGGGCCGGAGATGGCCCGGATCGATGCCGACGCGATCGAGCGCGTCGGCCTGCCGGGCCGGCTGCTGATGGAGTCCGCCGGCCGCAGCGTGGCGGAGCGAATCGCGCACCGGTTCCCCGAGGCACGCCGCCCGCTGATCGTGTGCGGATCGGGAAACAACGGCGGAGACGGGTTCGTGGTCGCCCGCGTGCTCCGAGAGTGGAACTCCGCCTGCGTTCCACGAGTCTGGCTGGTGGGAAACGGGCCCAAGAGCGAAGAGGCGCGGGCCAACCTCGATCTGCTGGACGCGGCCGGGGTCGAGGTCGGACGGGGCTTCGACGCCTGGATTCCCGGCGACCCCCTGGCCGACAGCGATCTGATCGTCGACGCGCTCTTCGGCGTGGGCCTGGCCCGTCCCGTTTCGGGCGAGTACGCCGCGCTGATCGAGGAGATCAACGCCAGCGCCCGCGAAGTGGTTTCGCTCGACGTGCCCTCCGGCATGTGCAGCGACACCGGGGCGCCTCTCGGCGTTCGCGTGGAACCTGCACGGGTGATCGCCCTGGGTCTGCCCAAGCTCGGTCTGGCCCTGCAGGCTCTGGACGCGAGCATCGAGGTGGTCGACTTCGGGCTGCCGGGCCGTTCGATCGAGCGGACCGGAATTCGCCAGCACCTGCTGACGCGGCCCGCCGCGGCGGCTCTCTTGCCGCCCCGGCCGGCGCAGGGGCACAAGGGAAGTTTCGGGCACGTGCTGGTCGTCGGGGGGTCGGCCGGCAAGACGGGTGCGGTCGTGCTGGCCGCGGAGGGCGCTCTGCGCAGCGGAGCCGGGCTGGTGACCGCGGCGGTGGCGCGCGACCTGCATCCCATCCTCGAGGCCAAACTGACGGAAGCCATGACCCTCGCTCTGGACGAGGCGGATTCCGACGGGGTGCTGCGAGGAGGTGCGGCCGGCGAGGTTAGCGCCGCGCTCGCCGTCCGCAGCAGTCTGGTCCTGGGGCCGGGACTGGGGCAGGGCTCCGGGGCGGCCGAGGCCGTGGCCGGCGTGCTGGCGGCCAGCGAGCGGCCCGCAGTGGTCGACGCGGACGCCCTGAATGCCCTGGCCGGACGCCCGGAGGGCCTGCGCGGCCCGGGCCCCCGCGTCCTGACCCCTCATCCCGGCGAGGCCGCGCGCCTGCTGGGCTGCGGCGTCGAGGAGGTTCAGTCGGATCGGGTCGCCATGGCGCGCGAGTTGGCCTCGCGAAGCTCTGCGGTCGTCCTGCTCAAGGGCGCCCGCAGCGTCATCGCCGACCCCGCGGGAGTGATCTGGGTCAACCCGACCGGCGGCCCGGGACTGGCCAGTGGTGGCACGGGAGACGTTCTCGCCGGCGTCGTGGGTGGTCTGCTGGCCCAGGGCCTGTCGGCGCTCGACGCGGCGCGTCTCGGAGCCTTTCTGCACGGCGCCGCGGGAGATCTGGGACCGGACGCTGGCGGATTGGCGGCCGAGGTCGCGGTCCGCCTGCCCAGCGCCCGCCGCGACCTCGAAACGCTCGAAGATTCCAACCCGCATGTACGCGCCCATTCATTCCCGCTCTGAGAAGCAAACGCTCGAGCTCGGGCGGCTGCTGGGATCGCTTCTCGAGGGCGGGGACGCGGTGGGGCTCAGGGGAGATTTAGGCTCCGGAAAGACTTGTTTTGTCCGGGGCTTGGCCAGAGGGCTGGAGGTTCCGCATGAGGTACCTGTCACCAGTCCGAGCTTCACCCTGGTCAATCAGTACCCCGGGCGTCTGGAATTGCGCCACGCCGACTTCTACCGCGTCGAAAGCTACACTCGGCTGGCCGACGCGGGCTTTGACGACCTGCTCGACGCCCGGGGGGTGCTGGTGGTCGAGTGGCCGGAGCGTTTCGACGCCGCGTTGCCGGATGACCGCCTGGAAATTCGGATCGAGTGGGTGTCGGAGCGGGAGCGGCGGCTGAGCCTGCTGCCGCGGGGGCTTCGCGCGCGGGAACTGGCGGGGAGGTTCACAGCCCAGTGGCCTTGATCGTTCAGAAATTCGGCGGAACGTCGCTCGCGGACGCGGAACGGATCCGCGGGGTCGCGCGGCGCGCCGTGCAGGTGCGGCGCGCTGGGAACGACGTCGTGGTCGTGGTTTCGGC
>JAGWBS010000050.1:0-18618 GCA_021295775.1 Pseudomonadota bacterium
CCCCGCCGCGCCGCGCCGGCCCGCCAGCGTGCGCGCGCGGTGATAGGGCAGGCCGAAGACCTCGAACACTCCCCAGTCCCCGGACCAGGTGACGTGGAGCATGGGCTGGCCCAGCCGGGTCTTCTCGTCCGGGTGCTCGATCAGGTCGACCTGATTGATGATGTCGACCAGATTGCGGGTCTCGGCCGCCCCCCAGAACACCCGGTCGAACCCCAGGCGGACTTCCCACTCGCCGGCGTCGAACTCCCCGAGAAAAAGCAGATAAGCCTGTCTGAGATCGAAGTGGCTGCGGCGCGGATCCCCGCTGTCGTAGCGCAGGAACGGCTCCAGGGTGAAGCTCCGCTCCCGGTCGTCCTCCAGATAGAGCTGGGGGGCCGCCACGAAACCGCTCGACAGCTCGCGCTGGCCGGAATGGGCGCCGGATTGGGGAAACCAGCGATTCTCGGCGCTCACGCTGCCCGTGAATTCGCGATAGACGATCTCGGCCTGCGCCCTTGGCCCGAGGGCGACGCAGACCAGAGCCAGAATCCAGACGGTACCGATCGCCGCGCCGGAAGCCGGGCGGCACGTCCGCCGCATCAACGCACCCGTCGGAGCCCGGTCTGGGAGAAGTCCCGCTCGTTCAGTTCGGTTCCGAACTGGTAGTCCGTCCAGGTCAACACGGTGCTCTTGCCCGTGAGATGGTTGACCATCGACATCTCGCCGGGTTGCCAGAAACGCTCGAGGAACTGCTGGTAACCGTCCGTGGTGAGAGTCTTGAGGTGCGCGTCCTTCCGGTCGTAGTACTCCACTTTCCAGATGCGCAGCTCTTCACGGTCCTGCCAGACCAGTTGTCGGCTGTAGCCCGACTTCCTGTCGGTCGGGACGCGCTCCGAAACCGCGCAGGTCAGCTCCCCGCAGGGCTCGTCGCGCAGGAAGCGGTAGCTGAATTTCTCCACTTCCGGGGCGCCCAGGTCCTCGTAGGCGAATTCACTTCCCATGAAGGATCCGGACCGGTTGGACGAACTGATGCGCTTGACCCGCTTGAGGGCGGGCAGATACAGCCACTGGTCGTCGTCGTCCTGCTGGTGGGCGTGGATGAGGAAGGCGGTCCCTTTGACGTCGCGCGGCTCGTCGAACACGAACAGACTCTTGTCGCCGTCGCCCTCGACTTCGAGCACTCTCACGCGGATCTCCCGGCGACTCTCCTGCCCCTGCTTGTTGCGCAGAATCATGGTCTGGCGCGCGGTGAAGTTGCCGAAACCCTGAGCGCGCAGATCCGCCTCCTTCGCGATCTGCAGCCCGGCCTCTTCGGGAGTCGCCGAAGGGGCTATCGAGGGCACGCCCAAGCAAACCAGAACGGCCAGCCCGACAATCGCGGGGACCTTCAATCGGCTCGTCCACAGAAATGGACGACCGAGAAGAGCATCGATCATGACTTCCTCCTGTCGATGGCCATCAACAGAGGCGGGAGAAGCAGGAAATCCGCCAAGAGCGCGAAGATAATCGTGATCATGATCAGCAGGCCAAGGGCCCAGCTGCTCTCGAATCCCGAGAAAGCGAAAACCAGGAAGCCCGCGGACAGGACCGAGGTCGTCGTCCACAGGGCCTGACCGACGTTGCGGAAAGAGTATCGGACCGCCTCGGGCGAGGAAGCGCCCTCCCGGCGGGCCTTCTGATACTTGCTCAGAAAATGGATGGTGTCGTCCACGATGATGCCGAAGGCGACGGCCGTCACGACGGATGCCGCCAGACCCACGTTTCCGATCAGATATCCCCACAGACCGAAGCTCATGGCCGCTGGAATGAAGTTGGGTATGAGACTGAGAAGTCCGAGGCGCACGCTCTTGAAGATCAGAATCAGGATCAGCGAGATGATACTCATGGCGATGATCGTGCCACGCAGCATGCTGTCGATGTTTCGCTGTGAGAGGTGAGCGAAAACCATGCTCAGACCCGATGCGCCGCTCTCGAACTGGGGCTGATTGACGCGGAGCCAATCCAGCGCACGCGCATCGAGTGCCCGCTGCTGCTGAGAAGTCACGTCCCCGAGGACCGCGGTCATGCGGGTGGCGGACTTTGCGACGTCGATGCGGTCGTTGAGGTCGCTCCCGAACGGCAGGGAAAGCTCATACAGCAGCAGATATTGGGACGCGAGCTCCGAATCGTCGGGCAGGCGATAGAACTCCGGGTCGTCCCCGTGCATGTTCTTGTTGAGCCGCTTCATGATGTCCGGGAAGGCCTGGACATGGCTCACTTCCGGCTGATCCCGATACCACTGGGCGAAAGCGTCGACCGAGCGCAGGTAGTCCGGATCCGTGATTCCGTTTTCCCGCCCCGAACTCAGCGAATACTCCATGCTCTCCAGGCCGGTCATATTTTCGATGATGAAGTCCGTGTCCCGGCGAAACTGGTACCGGTCGTCGAAATACCGCGTCCAGTTGTCCCCCAGCTCGTTGCGGGGGATTCCCGCCGCCAGAACGACGATCCCCAGGGAGGCGACCACGAAGAGCTTTACCCGGTGGGCAACGACGAAGGTTCCGAAACGGTCAAAGAAGCCGGACCCCTCCTCCCTGTGGACGGGGGTGACACGCACCGGCAGGAGGGAGAGCATCGCGGGCATGAGCGTCATGGAATAGACGAAGGTGGAAAACACCCCCACCGTCACGAAGTTCCCCAGGACGTGGAAAGGCGGTGACTCCGAGGAATTCAGGCTGAGAAAGCCGATCGCGGTCGTCAGTGCCGTCAGGAAGACGGGATACGCATTGTTGCGCAGCGACTCTCGAATCGCGGCGTTCTTCTCCAGGCCGCGTCGCATGCCCGAAAGCACGCTCGTGATGATGTGAATCGAGTAGGCGACGGAAATCGTCATCACGATGATCGGAATGATGGCGCTGACGGGCGTGAACACCGCGCCGAACCAGCCCGCGATTCCCACCGTGGTGGGAATGACGAACTCGATCAGGGTCGCGACCACCAGCGCCCCGGAGAAAGAGCGCAGAAGCAAGATCGCCGTCGTCAGAATGAACAGAAAAGCCAACGGCGCCAGCGTTTCGAGATCGTCCTGCGTCGCATCGGCCAGCGCACGATTCATGACGACGTTGCCGGTCAGGTAGTAGTCGATGTCCGGATGACTCTCGCGGGCCTGGTCCAGAAGGGCATTCAGAAAATCCGTCACCTCGACCCAGGCCACTTCCGGATTCTCGGGAAGTACGAAATTGACCGTGACTCCCCCCACTCGCCCATCGTGGGAAACCATGCGCCCGACGAGATCGATCGAGCTCAGAGCGATCGTTTCCACCCGCTCCAGATCGGCAGCGCTCAGCGCGCCGGCCCCGTCCACCAGAGGCTCGACGACCAGATCGTCGCCGAAGGCCTCGCTGTGGGAATAATTGGTCAGGGAATTGACCCGGCTGGAATACGGCGTCTTCCACGCCGCTTCGGTCAATTCTTCGATCGCGCCGAGCGCCTCGCGGCTGAATACCGATCCGTCCCGGGGCGCCAAGGCGACCAAGGCCAGGTTGGACGCCGAGTAGGTGTCCTCCAGGGCATCGGCCGCCATGAGATGGGGGTTGCCCTCGCCGAACAGCGTCCGGTAGTCGCTCGTGATCGTGAGGAACTGGCCCCCGGCAGAGGCGACCAGCATGGCCAGCAGCGTCGTCAGAGCGAACCACCAGCGATGGCTCAGAACGAAGTCTATGTAGCGCTCGAAAATCGGCTGCAGGTCACTTGCCTTCATCCACCCAACTCCCGTTCAGCGACCGGTCGAATCCGCTCGAAAAACACTTACCAGGGACTGGACTGCGTCGCCCGCACGTGGTCGGGCATCCTGTAGCTGATTCCCTCCTCGTCGTACTGGGTGGCATCGAAAATCTGGTCGAAGGCTCCCTGGCGCTGGACGGCCTCCGGCGTCAGAAGCCGGATGAGCCCATCGCGCAAGCGATAGTAGAGCAGCACGATCCAGCGGATTCTGAACGTTCTCGGGTACTTGAACTTATCGGCAAGCTGGTTGCCGATCAGCGCCCGAGAGAGTCGGTACGCGTATCTCGACAAGGATTTGCGCTCGCCCTCGGTCTTGACGCCCGCCATGACCGGAATGACCTTGAACACCGTATTCGCCACGGCGAGCGAGTCGTCGTCCGGCGGCGGCTCGCACATGTGGGCCACCTTGTAGAGATTGCGTGCTTCGTCCTCATCGGTATACAGGATGGACTCGGGCACTCCCAGGATGTGACCGACGTAGCGCCAGATCGCGACGATGCTCTCCTTCTGATCCGGGGTGACGACCGCTCCCATGGAGGTGGCGTGCTCGAACTGACGGATCGAAAACGTGAAAAGTGAGATTCCGCCGATGTGCGCCGCGCTCAATGGCGTCCCCCAGGCTTCGTGGTTCCAGGCTTCGGACTCCGCCATCAGCCGACGCACCCGGGCGTGGATGAATCGGATGCGCATGGAGACTTTCCAGCCGTCGCCATCCCTGTCAAGCCCGCCGGGGTAGTAGATCTCGACCATGTGGCGGTTGTTCTGCCGCAGGCGCCGCTGACCTCCGTTGCCCATTCCGGTCACGCGTCCGGTAATCGAAAAGGACTTGCTCACCAGAGTCGAGAAGCCTTCCACCGCGCTGCCGACGGCGTACGCGATCAGCATATTGCTCATGTTCGCGTGGAAAGCCCGGATGCCCGGCCGGAATGCCTTGAAGTCCACCCAGGAAGGCGGCTCCCTCACGCTTTCCATGAAATCGCAGAGGATCTTCGGCGCCCGGGCCATGACGTCTTCTTGCTGTTCCACCGCCCCCCGGACCAGACGATGGATCTCGGCCGTCGGCAGCGTAGAGAGTTCTTCCATCACGGGATCGAGCTCGGGGTCGCCGATCAGGGTGTGCCGGATGTAGTTGTCGGCTACCGCCGGATCGTAGAGCCGAGCTTTCTCGTAGCCCTCGAGGTAAGCGGATGGGATCTTCTCCATTTTTCGCCTTATAGGAGATTACGATTCAACTTACGGCGGCTAGACACCACAGGCAAGCTTTTCCGAGCGCCCGACCGCCTCATTCTGAGGGTATCCCACCCCAATCGGGGTGGAATATTGAGCTGGGAGCTGTCCGCGCTATTCCGTTCCGAGTCCGGGCAGGCGGCGTTCGAAGACGTAGTCGCCCAGCGGAAAGCGCAGGCTGTTCCACCAGTGCTCCAGGCCGGTCACGGGCCGCAGGCCCGGAGCGTCGCCGCGGGCGTCGAAGTAGTAGCTGTTCGAGCCGGCGCAATCGCCGGCGAAGAGCACCATTTCCCGGCGGCGGCGCTCGACCTTGGCGAAGTCGTGGGCGTGGACCTCGGGCCGCACCTCGACATAGTTCGAGCCCGTCCGGCGCGCCCGGCGCAGACAGCGCGCCAGGTGGCGGGTCTGGGTATCGATCATCGTGAAATAGGAGGCTCCGGCGGCGGAATAGGGGCCCATCATCAGAAAGAAGTTCGGGAATCCGGGCACGCTCGCGCCCTCGTAGGCCTGGAAGCGCTCGAAGCGGCGCCGCCATTTCTCGCTCACGGGTGCGTCGGGCTTTGCCATCAGCCAGATCGGCGTGCGTCGATAGACGTCCAGGCGCTGCACGCGCCCGGCGATGGCCGGGATCAGCTGCACCGAGGTGGCCCCCGTCCCGATCACCGCCACGCGCCGGCCGAAGCGCAGCTGGGGGCGCACTCCGTACTTTTCGACGCAGTGGTCGATGGTCAGGCCTGGGGAGTCGTGATCGCGCCAGGTGCCGCCGACGTCCGCCGCCCGCTCCGAATCCACCCCGAACGCGTAGCGCTCGTACAGCATCCGCAGCAGCCCCGCTCCCGAGGCGGCCGAGATCCAGGGTGGCGTCCCCTTCTCCCGGTCGTCTCGATTCGTTCACGCGCCTGCCTGCGAGGGATCGGGTGTGGTCGGGAGGCTCGAAACTAGTTACGCGAGCGTGAATCCGGGCGCAAATCCGACTCGCAAGCGCTCGCGACGAGGAATTCTCTCCAGCGGCGCTGCAGCTTGCGGCCCGGGCGTGGCGCGGGCATCTTCGGCGGCGCGCGCCGAATTGTCCCGGCGCCCGGCGGTGTGTAGCCAGTGGCCGACTGTAAAGAACCCGATCCCTCCGCGCAGAGGCCCGCGTCCGCCAAGACGTGGGGCGGCCGCTTCTCCAAGCGGGCCGCGTCCCAGCTCGAGAGCTTCTCGTCGTCGGTGCACTTCGATGTCGCCCTGTGGCGCGAGGACGTGCTCGGCAGCATCGCCCATGCGCGGATGCTGGGCCGCCAGGGGATCGTCTCCGAGCGGGAATCGGCAGAGTTGGTCCGGGCCCTGGAGCAGGTCGCGAGAGAGATCGAAGCCGGGGAGATGGAACTCGATCCGGCGCTGGAAGACGTGCACACCAATATCGAGCGGCGGGTCGGCGAGATCGCCGGGGCCGTGGCCGGCAAGCTCCACTCCGGACGCAGCCGCAACGATCAGGTCGCGACCGATCTGGCGCTCTGGCTGCGCGGAGCCGGCACCCGCGTGCGCTCCGCTCTCGCCCGCTTGCGCGAGGTTCTGATGCAGCGGGCCGGGCGGGAGATCGACGTGGTGCTGCCGGGCTACACGCACCTGCAGCGCGCGCAGCCCGTGCGGCTGGCGCACCACTGGCTGGCGTACTGCGAGATGCTGGCGCGGGACGACGCTCGCCTGCGGGACGCCGCGGCCCGCGCCGAAAGCTCGCCCCTGGGTGCGGGAGCGCTGGCGGGCAGCACGCTCCCTCTGGACCGGGAGAGCACCGCCCGGGAGCTCGGGTTCGCGCGCCCGGGCCGCAACAGCCTGGACGCCGTGGCCTCGCGGGACGCCGCGCTGGAGCTGCTCTCGGCGCTGTCGATCCTGATGATCCACCTCTCGCGGCTGTGCGAGGAGCTGGTGCTCTGGAGTTCGTCGGAGTTCGGCTTCGTGGAGATGGACGACGCTTTCGCGACCGGTTCCAGCCTGATGCCGCAGAAGAAGAACCCCGACGTCCCCGAACTGGTGCGCGGCAAGTCCGGCCGCGTCGTGGGGCACCTGGTCAGTCTGCTGATGACCCTCAAGGGGCTGCCCCTCGCCTACAACCGCGACCTGCAGGAGGACAAGGAGCCCGTCTTCGACGCGGTCGGGACGGTGGAGGGCTGCCTGGAGATCCTGGCCCCGGCGATCGAGACGCTTCGGATCGACGCCGAGCGCATGGCGGCGGCGGCCGCCGATCCCATGCTGCTGGCCACCGACCTGGCCGATCACCTGGTGGGCGAGGGCATGCCGTTCCGGGAGGCGCACGAGATCGTGGGCCGGGTCGTCGCCCACTGCCTGGAAGCGCGGGTGCCGCTCGACCGGCTGTCCCGCGCCGAACTGTCGGAATTCCACCCGGCGCTCGACTTGGACCCGGCGTCCTTCTTCAGCGTCGAGCGCTCCCTGGAGGCGCGTCGGGTCCCGGGCGGTCCGGCCCGCGCGGCCGTGGAGGACAGCCTGTCCCGCGCGCGGGAAGAACTCGCCCGCACGCGCGCCGAGCTGGAAGAGAAATGACGCGTCTGGCGCTCTCCCTGCTCGTCTCCACGCTGCTGGCCTGCGGCTACTACGGCCCGCCGGTGCGGGAACGCCCCCTGTCCTCGCTACGCTCGGACGCCACCCACGCGTCCGCGCCAGCGTTAAACTCATGCCCCTCGGGCGAATGCGGGACACCGGGACGATGAGCGAGAGCCGCCGCCAGATTCCGTTCGTCAAGATGCACGGTGCGGGCAACGACTTCGTGGTCGTCGACTGCCTGAAGGGCGATCCGGTGGACGACTGGTCCGGCTTCGCCCGCCACGCGCTGGACCGCCACTTCGGGGTCGGCGGCGACCAGCTCCTGCTGGTCAGGCCCGCGCGCGACGCCGGCGCGGACTTCTTCATGGGAATCCTCAACGCCGACGGCAGCAGCGCCGAGATGTGCGGGAACGGAATCCGCGCCTTCCTGAAATACGTGCGTGACCGCGGCCTGACCGACCGGGACGAGATCCGCGTCGACACGCTGGCCGGAACCGTCCGGCCGCGCTGGCTGGGCGACGGCCGCGTCGAAATCGACATGACCCGCCCCGTGCTGGAACCGCGCAAGATTCCGGTGGAGCTGGCGGGAGACGCCCCGCTGGTCGACGCGCCGCTTGAGGTCGACGGCGAGAGCCTCCGGATCTGCGCGGTGTCGATGGGCAATCCCCACTGCGTGATCTTCGTGGACGATCCGGAGAGCTTCCCGGTCGAACGGGTCGGCCCGCGGATCGAGCATCACCCGGCCTTCCCCCAGCGGACCAACGTGGAGTTCGTCGGGGTGCGCTCGCGCACCCGTCTGACCCCGCGCACCTGGGAGCGCGGCGCCGGCGAAACGCTGGCGTGCGGCAGCGGCGCCTGCGCGGTCGGGGTCGCGGCGGTCCTTTCCGGACGGGCGGACCGGGAGCTGGAAATCGAGTTGCGGGGCGGCGCGATCTCGATCCGCTGGCCCGACGACGACGGTCCGGTCTGGATGACCGGCCCGGCAGACAGCGTTTTCGAAGGGGAGCTCTGGTACCCATGAAGCTCGAAGGAACGTTCACGGCCCTGGTCACTCCGTTTCACCCCGACGGCTCCCTGGACCTCGATTCCCTGAGCGGGCTGGTGGAATGGCAAATCGAATCGGGCGTGGAAGGACTGGTCCCGTGCGGCAGCACGGGGGAGTCGGCCACGCTCTCGCACGCCGAGCACGCGCGCGTGGTCCGGCACGTGGTCGAAGCCGCGGCGGGACGCGTGCCGGTGATCGCGGGGACCGGCTCCAATTCGACCGAAGAAGCGCTGGAGCTGACCCACTCCGCGCGCGACGCGGGAGCCGCAGCGGCGCTGCTGATCTCGCCCTACTACAACAAGCCCACTCAGGAAGGGCTCTATCTCCACTACCGCAGGATCGCGGAGGAGACCGGCCTTCCGCTGGTGCTCTACAACATTCCCGGGCGCACCGCGTCGCGCATCGAACCCGAGACCATCGCGCGCCTGTCCGGGCTGCCGGGAATCGTCGGTCTCAAGGAGGCGGGCGGAGATCTCGGCAAGACCTCCGACACCCTGGCCGCCGCCGATCCGGACTTCGTCGTGCTCTCGGGCGATGACGCGCTGACGCTGCCGATGATGGCGATCGGCGGGCGCGGCGTGATCTGCACCACCAGCAACGTCGCGCCTCGCCCGATGGGCGACCTGGTACGCGCGGAATTGCGCGGCGACCGCGCGACCGCCCGACGCATCCACTTCGAACTGCTGCCGCTGATGAACGCGCTCTTCCTCGAGACCAATCCGATCCCGGTCAAGACCGCGGTCGAGATCATCGGCCGGATCCCCGACGCCACCCTGCGCCTGCCGCTGACCGAAATGCAGAAGACCAAACGCGACGCGCTCGAAGCAGTGCTGGCGAGCCTCCACCCATGACCCGGGCCGCCGTGATCGGCGCGGCCGGCCGCATGGGCCGGCAGGTGATCGAGGCGATCGCCGAGGACCCCGAACTCGAACTCGCCGCGGCGATCGACCGGACGCAGCACCCGGACCTGGGCCAGCAGATCTCGGGGGGCGTTGCGCTCAGCGACACGCTCGACGTGGCGGACGCCTTCGAAGTCGCCATCGACTTCTCGCTGCCGGAGTCGACGGCCGCGCTGGCCGATTACGCCGCGGGCCGCGGTCTTCCCCTGGTCGTCGCCACCACCGGGCTTTCGGACGAGCAGGAGCGCCGCGTCCGCGACGCCGCCCGGCGGACGGCCATCGTCTGGGCGCCGAACTTCTCGCTCGGGGTGAACGTGCTCATGCGCTTGGTCGAGCAGGCGGCGCGGCAGCTCGAGGGCTATCACGTCGACGTGCTCGAACTCCACCACGGCCAGAAGGTGGACGCGCCCAGCGGCACGGCCCTGGCACTGGGCCGGATCGTGGCCGAGACGCGCGGACAGGACTTCGCCGGACAGGCCGTCTACACGCGCCAGGGGCACACCGGGGTGCGCGATCCCGACGCGATCGGGATGCAGACCCTGCGGCTGGGAGACGCCCCGGGGGAGCACACGGTGTTCTTCGCCGGTCCGGGCGAGCGGATCGTGCTCACGTCGCGGGCGCTGACGCGCGCGGGCTTCGCCCGAGGGGCGTGCCGCGCCGCCCGCTGGGTCGTCGGCCGGCCCGAGGGCCTGTACTCGATGCGCGACGTGCTCGCCTGAGCCCGCCCCCGACTCCGGCCGACGAGCGCCAGAGCGCGGAAAGGCCCGGACCGGTCGACGACCGATCCGGGCCCTTGTCTTCAGGCTCCGCTGGACGACCTAGATGTCGTAGTACAGCTCGAACTCGTGCGGATGGGGGCGCAAGGCCACCGGCTGCACCTCGTTCTCGATCTTGTACTCGATCCAGGTTTCGAGCGCGTCCTCGGTGAAGACGTCCCCCTTGAGCAGGAACTCGTGGTCCTCTTGGAGGCAGCTCAGAGCTTCGTCCAGACTGCCGGGCATCACGGGAACGCCGGACAGCTCCTCGGGGGACAGCGAATAGATGTCCTTGTCGAGGGGATCGCCCGGATCGATCTTGTTCTCGATCCCGTCGAGTCCCGCCATCAACATCGCCGTGAACGCCAGGTAGGGGTTGCACGTCGGGTCGGGGAAGCGGCACTCGAGGCGCTTGGCCTTGGGGCTGGCCGAATACATCGGGATGCGGATGGCCGCGGAGCGGTTGCGGCTGGAGTAGGCCAGGTTGACCGGCGCCTCGAAACCCGGGACCAGCCGCTTGTACGAGTTGGTCGTGGGGTTGGTGAAGGCCGCCAGCGCGCGCGAGTGCCTCAGGAGGCCGCCGATGTACCACAGGCACTCCTGGGAAACGCCAGCGTACTCGTTGCCCGCGAACAGCGGCTGGCCATCCTTCCACAGCGACTGGTGCGTGTGCATGCCGGAGCCGTTGTCGTTGAACACCGGCTTGGGCATGAACGTGACGGTCTTGCCGGCCGACTTGGCCACGTTCTTGACCACGTACTTGTAGAGCATCAGCGAGTCGCCCATCTCGACCATCGGCGCGTAGCGCATGTCGATCTCGGCCTGACCGGCGGTCGCCACCTCATGATGCTGGCACTCGATGATCAGTCCCAGGTCCTCCATCTGCAGGACCATCTCGCTGCGCAGGTTCTGCAGCGAGTCGGAGGGCGGAACCGGGAAGTAGCCCTCCTTGTAGCGCGGCTTGTAGCCCAGGTTGGGCTCTTCGTCGCGGCCGCTGTTCCAGCGGCCCTCGATCGAGTCGACGAAGTAGTAGCCGGCGTGCTCGTTGGTCTGGAACTGCACATCGTCGAGGATGAAGAACTCCGCCTCGGGGCCGAAGTACGCCGTGTCCGCGATGCCGGTGAGCTTCAGGTAGCCGATGCCCTTGGCGGCGATGTGCCGCGGGTCGCGCGAATAGGGCTCGCGCGTGATCGGGTCGATGATGTTGCAGACCATCGACAGCGTGGGGTGGTCGCAGAACGGATCGATGAACGCCGTTTGCGGATCGGGGACGATTAGCATGTCGCTGGCGTCGATCGCCTGCCAGCCGCGGATCGAAGAGCCGTCGAACCCGAGACCTTCCGTGAAGGTCTCCTCTTCGATCTCGTGCAGCGGGAAGGTGACGTGCTGCCACTGGCCTGGCCAGTCGACGAACTTCAGGTCGACGAGCTTGACGCCTTCGCTCGCGGCGAAGTCCAGTACGTCCTTGGGAGTCCTGTCGTTGTGCATTTTTCCTCCGTGAGCGGCTAGATCGCGTCTTCGCCGGTATCGCCCGTACGAATCCGGACCGCTTCGCCGACGGGGATCACGAAGATCTTTCCGTCCCCGATTCGGCCGGTGTTGGCGGCTTCCTGGATCGCGTCCAGAACCTTGGAGGTCAGATCGTCGCCGACGACGACCTCGACCTTGATCTTGGGCAGAAAGTCGACCACGTACTCCGCGCCCCGATACAGCTCGGTGTGACCTTTCTGCCGGCCGAAGCCCTTGACCTCGGACACCGTGATCCCCTGGATTCCGATGCCGTTGAGGGCCTCTTTGACCTCATCGAGTTTGAAGGGCTTGATGATGGCTTCGACTTTTTGCATTTGCGCACCTCTCGGACGCGGGGCGGGACTCTCTCGTTCGCACTCGAGAGGGAGTCGGCTCGAGTCCTGTGGGGGGTCGGCAAGCCTTATACCACAATGGCTGCCGGGGCAACCCTCGGTATCGAACGTATCCTCTCAAAGTCCCGCCACCGCTCGGGAAACAGGCCTCCGGCCCGAAGCCCGACCGGTCCCCGGCGGGCGGCTGTCCGCCCGCCGAAGCCCGGCCGAGTCTCCTGCCGGGGACGGCTCGCGCACCAGCTTCCCGACTCCGTCCAGCGGCCTCAGAACTCGTAGCCGACCGCGACCACGAAGTGGCCCTCGAGGGCGTCGGCCTGATCGTCCGTCCAGCCACCCGCGAGCACGTCGTCCTCGTCGAGGTCGCTGCCGTAGTAGCGCAGATCCACCGACAGGCCGCCGGGAAGACCGACCCCCAGGCCGGCGTTCCAGTCCATGTAGCTGTCCTCGCCCTCGGCGAAAAGCTCCTCGTCGGCGCTGGTGAAGCCGATGTTCACGTCGAACGCGACTTCCAGTTCGCCGAGCTGGAAGGAGGGAAAGGCGACGCCTCCGGAGACGTACCAGGTGTCCCCCCCGCCGGCTCCGTCCTCGCCCCAGTACTCCGGCGAATACAGGACTCCCAGGCTCAGCCCGAGCGGTCCCGCGTCGAAGCCGCTGCTGAGGGCGAACTCCATGTAGTCCCACTCGCAACTGCTGCCGTCGGCCTCCTGGCAGTCGTTCTCGCCCGGATACGCGAAGTAGAAGACCCCGAAGTCGAGCCCGAGTCCGCCGACCTCCCAGGCGTATCCGGCGTAGATGTCGACCTCGGAGTTTCCGGCCCAATCCAGGTTGGAGCCCCAGGTGCCGACGTAGAATCCCGACGGGTGCGACCAGTCGATTCCGCCCTGGACCGCGGCTCCCGACGTCTGGGTGTAGCCGCGGAACATGTAGTCGGTCGCCACCGTGGCGTTGCCCGAAAGGGTTCCGCCGAACAGCGTCGCCTCTTCCTCCGCGTCGTCGGCCCACGCTCCGGTCGGCGCTGCGGCCGCGAGGAAAAAGGCCCCCGCGAGGGCCACTACTCGAATTGCTGTCTTCATCTCCCCTCTCCTCAGCGCGTGCTCTGACGCCTTGATGAACCGGCCGGTCAGCCCACCGCCATCGCGCGGGAGAGCCGGCTGGCCCTCGTTTAGCAATCCATGTGCCAAGCGGGAGCGGCTCGGAGGGGGAGGAGCCGGCTCCCGGGCAAGCGTCTGACCAGGGTTCGGGCCGCCGCAGCCTCAGGATTGGGCAGTCCGGAGCTCAGACGAACCGGTTGTGGCGAAACCACCTCGAAGTTCGGGGCGTCCGGTCGTCCGAGAGCTCGCGGCGAACGATGTCGAGGTCTTCCGGCATGTCCACGTCCCGATGCTCGGGCAGCAGCGTCCAGCTCAGGCCCGCGGCGTCCGCTCGCTCCAGAGTCGTTTCCAGCACCCGCGGCGTGCTCATCTCGAACTCGAAGAGTTCATCGCACGGCTCGCGCAGCCCGATCAGGTTGTAGCCGCCACCCGGGTCGGGGCCGAGCACGAGATCGTTCCGCTCCAGTGCCCCGAAAGCCTCGTCGACGTGTGCGGGGGGCAGCGTCGGGCTGTCCGTCCCCCGCAGCACCACGCGCGAATAGCCCTCCCCGGCGTGCGTCCGGAAAAGCCCGCCCATGCGCTCTCCCAGATCGGAGCCGCGCTGCGGCATCAGCCGATAGACGGCTGGAGCCGCCCCTGCGAACCATTCCCGCGCCTCGAGCGGGGAATACCAGAGCACCCGGTCCGCCCCGGGGCGGCGCGCGTGCTGGTCGAGGATGTCGAGCAGCATAGCCTCGTAGAGATGGGCCGCGTCCCGAGGCGACACCGCGGGAGCGAGCCGCGTCTTGACCTTGCCGGGGATCGGGGCCTTGGCGAACAGGCAGAGTGCGCGGCCGGGCCGCACGGCGTCAGACGGACGCGGTCGGATCCGATACGACCGCGGCTCCGCGCCCGATCCGCGCGCGCGTCCCGGTGGCGGCGTCCTGGGCGCGGACGTAGCCCAGGCACAGCGGGCCTCGAAGCGGCGACACGGCGCTGCTGGTCACGTGGCCCGATTTCCGTCCCTCCACCTGAATCTCGTCGCCCGGCCCGACCGGCTCTTCGCACTCGAGTTGAACCAGCCGCCGGTTCACGGCGCCGCGCGAGTGGATGCGCGCCACGATCTCCTGTCCGACGTAGCAGCCCTTCTCGAAGGAGACAGCGCCCTCCAGCCCCGCCTCCTGTGGAAAGGTGCGCTCGCCCGTGTCGATTCCGCAGCGGGTCAGGCCCGCCTCGATGCGAAGGATCTCGGCGGCGTCCGCCGCCAGTTCCGGCAGATCCAGGCCGCGCCGCAGGGCGTCGATCGCGTCCCGGGGACCCAGGGCGCGGACGCCCGGCCCGCCCAATCCGCCCCCGGCCAGCCACAGCAGCCCCGCCGCGGAACCGGCACGTCCGGGATCCAGCCGCGGGGCTCCCAGGGCGACGGCGGCCTCGGCTGCTCCCGGCCCGTCGATGGCCAGCGCTCCCCAGGCGGCGCTCAACGACTCGAGGCTCACGTCGTCGGCCACGATGTGCCGGTCGAGAGTCTCGACCAGGAGGGGCTCCCCGCCCGGATCGACGTCCAGCAGCAGCTCTCCCTCCAGCGCGACCGCATCGAGCGAGACCTGCACGTGGCCCTTGCGGTCGAGCAGCAGCGACGGACTCCATTCGCCCGGGGAAAGACCTTCGACGTCGCAGGTGAGCATGCCGTTGAGGAAGCGCACCCGGTCGGTGCCGGTCGCGCGCACCCGGCCGCGATCGGACAGCTCGCGCCACGCGGCCTGCGCGTGGCACAGGGCCTCGAAGGTCTGCAGCAGAGTGGGGGGCACGGCTTAGAGGGCTAGCAGTCCGGGGCGCAAACCGCACCCCGGAGTCTGCGCCCGTCGGTCTACGGCACGGCCTTTTCGGAGGTCGCCGCGAGTCGGACCTGCCGACTCTTCCAGTCCTCGAACATGGCTTCGGCGGCGGCCAGGTCCTGGGCGTTGTCGATGTCGAGCGCCGCGCCGCCGAGACCCGTGAAGACGAACTCGGTCCGGATCCGCAGCAGGGCGCCGATGCCCCGCTCCGCGCTGTGGTAGGAGGCGAAGCGCCGGACCCGGTCCGCGGCGCGCCGCCAGCCGCGCCGGTGCAGGGCTCCCGCGAAGTGCATGACCAGGAAGAAGCCGAGCACCCAGACTTGGCGGAACTCCCGGGAGAGGACCGTCCCGATCAGCCGCAGCATGCTGCCCCATTCCTTCTGGTAGCGGTTCTCGTACATGTCCTGGATGTAGCGCCGGTTGCCCATGCGCAGCGGGCGGACGAAATGCAGGTTGTTCTGCCGAAAGCGCCCTTCGCGGGTATTGAAGTAGGCCATCTCGATGCCCGCACGGCCCTCCCCCGGGGCGTAGGTCTGGAGAGCCGATTCGGGGCACAGCCCGATCACGTAGTCGGCCCCGCACGCGTACGCCCGGGACAGGAACTCGGAGATCTCTTCGGGAGTCACCAGCGGGATGTCGGCGGGGATGACCAGGATCGGGTGGGAGGGGTCGGGAGGCCCGGCGGGCAGCGTCAGACCGAACGTGTGCCAGACGTTCGCCAGCAGCGAGTCGCGCTGGGGTACGACGTGAATGGGGCGGCCGCGCCCGGCGGCGGCGGCGATGCAGCCGTTCTGGACCAGGGTCTTCTCGATCCGGACGGGGTCGCCGACCACGAAGACTTCGCCGACCTGTGGCGTGTGCAGCAGCGCCTCCAGGACGTGCACCAGCATCGGCCGTCCCGCGAGCGACAGGAACGCTTTGCTCTCGCCTTTGATCTGTCGGCTGGCCCCGCGGTCGCCCGCGAGCAACACCGCCTGGATCATGCCGGAATCTCCCCGCGGCCCGGATCCGATGAACCCAAGTTCCGCCGCCCCTTCTAACTTAGACGGGCATCGGGACGCACGGCAATTCTCCGGCCGGTTGGCGGCACCGCGAAGCAGGCGCTGGACCATGGCCCGGACCGGTCCTGCCGGGCGCGCTTCCCGCAGCCAGGACACTTGGGGCAGAATAGCGCCCCTTTCGACCCACCACGGAGATCTGCATGCCCAGCGTATTCGCGACCCTTCGAGTCAAGGCCGACAAGGTCGACGCCGCCAAGAAAGCCCTTGCCGAACTCGCGGCCTCGGTCCGCGCCGATGAGCCGGGCAACCTGGCCTACATCTTCCATCAGCGCAAAGACGACCCGACCGTCTTCATGGCCTACGAGAAGTACGTCAGCGACGAAGCCTTCGCCGAGCACGGCAAGAACCTGGCCTCCAAGGGAGCGGCGCTCGCCGGTCTGGTCGACGGGCCGCCCGAGATCGTGATCACCGAGGAGATCTGAGCGGGGCGGAGCGCTGCCCGCTGCAGAGGGGTCCCGAAATGCGCAGTCAGAACCCCCGATGACTCGCGTCGAATCCGTTCTCGCACGCTCGGGCAACCTGGTCTTCCCCGGCGTCTTCGACACCCTGTCGGCCAAGCTGGCCGAGCGGGCGGGGTTCGAGTTGGCCTTCGTGTCGGGCTACGCCGTCTCCGCCACCAGCATCGGCGAGCCGGACGTCGGCCTGCTGACGCAGAGCGAGATCGTCGACCGCGCCCGGCGGATCTGCCGCAGCGTCGACATCCCGATCATCGTCGACGCCGACACCGGCTACGGCAACGCGCTGAACGTCGCGCGCACGGTGCGCGAGCTGATCGACGCGGGGGCCGCCGGCTGCTTCCTCGAGGACCAGCAGTGGCCCAAGCGCTGCGGCCACATGCGCGGCAAGAAGATCGTCCCGCGCGGAGAGTACCTGTCCAAGATTCGCGCGGCCGTCGAGACCAAGGCCGGCGCCGACTTCTTTCTGGTGGCGCGCACCGACGCGATCGCCGCCGCCGGCCTCGACGAAGCGGTGGCCCGGGCGGAGGCGGCCCGCGAGGCCGGCGCCGACGCCACCTTCATCGAGGCTCCCCGCTCGCTGGAGGAGCTGGCCGAGGTGGGCCGACGGGCTCCGAAACCAACCGTGGCGAACATGATCGAGCAGGGCCGCACGCCGGTACAGAGCCGCGAAGAACTGGCGGCGCTGGGCTTCGGCCTGATCCTGTACCCGCTGACCGGCCTCTACTCCGCCGCCCGCGCGCTCGAGGCCGCCTACGCGCGGCTCCGCGCCCAGGGGGATTCCACCGGCCACGAAGACCAGTTGATCGCCTTCGAGCGCTTCAACGAACTGATCGGCCTGGACCGCACCCACGCCTTCGCCGAACGCTACAGCGACGAAGCCGACTCCTGAGCCGAGCAGGAGTCGTAGGGAACCGCGACGAACGGCGACGGCCACGGCTCTCGGGCGGATCGTGGTGCGGGAGCTGAAATCGATGTTCCGAATCGCCCGCTATTAAGTTTTATCGATCCAAGTATTAATTGAATGATTGAATATTAAGCGTTTCTGAAAGCCAGTGAGCTATCCATGAGGCCGCCGGGCCTGGGGGATGCACCTGCGGCGCGCTCAATTGCGCGCCGAACGGCCGCTGCGCTGATCTCGGGACAGCGGTCGTCTCGGCCTAGACGGGGGCGCGGGCGGTGCGGTAGACGCGCAGCGCGGAATCGAACACCCGGGCCGCCGAGCGGGCGAACACGACCAGCAGCGCGGCCGCGGCCAGGATGTCGGGCCAGCCCGACTCCGTCGCCCAGACCAGGCCCGCGGCGCCGAGCACGGCCACGCCCTCCAGGACATCGTTGCGGGAACACTCCCACGACGAGGACATGTTGACGTCGGCGTGCCGCCAGGGCGTGAGCGCCCACAGGCAGACGGCGTTCGCCGCCAGGTTCAGCGCGGCCGCGGCCGACATTGCCGGCAGCGCCGGCGCGTCGAGATCCGAGAGCCGCCAGGCGATCTGCAGCGCCACGCCGAGGGCGGCGCCGGCGATCAGCACGCTCTTGAACAGAGCCACCCGAGCCTGCGCCCGCGCGGATGCGCCGACGACGGCGAAGCTGAAGGCGTAGGTCAGCGCATCGCCCAGGTTGTCCAGCGCGCCGGACAGCAGCGCCGACGAACCGGAGAGCGCGGAGCCCGCGACCATCACGCCGAACATCGCCGCATTGACCGCGAGCACGCCGGCCAGAACCCGCCGCTGCCTGCGCCGAAGGCACCCCACCTCCAGCAGCGTCTCGCAGCACGAATCGGCCATTCCGGCCAGCCTAAAGGATGCCCCCGCCCGATCCAATCAACCCCGGCGCGAACGAAAGGGCGGGGCGGGCCTCGAACACGCAAGTATCCACGATCCTCAGCGCGTACTCGATGGCGACGCGGCTTCTCCCCGCTGGCGTGATCCCGAAACCAGCCGCGGGAGGGGGTGGTGGAGCTGAGCGGGATCGAACCGCCGACCTCTGCATTGCGAACGCAGCGCTCTCCCAGCTGAGCTACAGCCCCACGCGGCGGGGAGCTTAGTAGGACGTTCCCGGCTCAACAAGCCCCTGAGCGCGCCCGGGACCGTTCGGCATCGGACGGCGCGGCGAATTCGGCTCCCC
>JAGWBS010000050.1:18651-21723 GCA_021295775.1 Pseudomonadota bacterium
CGCGCATGGATTTCGTCGCCAAGATCGATCATCGGCAGCTCGCGCCGGAGATCCAGAAGGCCTACTTCGACTTCATCCAGTCGATGTGGAAGCACGGCACGGTGGATCCGCAGATCAAGGAACTGATGCGGATGCGCTCGGCCACGCTGGCCGACTGCAAGCAGTGACAGATCTCTCGTACTGCTGAGGGTCAGCAGGCAGGTTTGACGAACGAGAAGATCTCCAAGGTGCGCGACTACGAGCGCTCGGACCTGTCCGAGCGGGAGAAGATGGCGCTGCGCTACACGGACGCCCTCAAGCTCGACCCGCAGGGCGTGACCGAGGAGTTCCTGGAGCAGCTCCAGAGCCACTTCAGCGACGCCCAGATCTGCGAGATGGGCTACTTCATGATGGCTTACGGAGGGGCGCACAACTTCCTGTCGTCGATCAAGGAGCGCGTGATCGACGACCAGGGCAACGACATCTCGGACACCAAGGGCTTTCCGCTGGTGTTCTTCACCATGGAAGCGCGCAGCGAGGTGCAGAGCCCAGAGGAGGCCGCCGTGGACGGACCTCTTCCCGAGCACGCCCGGCGCGCGCTGGAGGCGAGCGGGGGGAGCGCCTGAGCGCGCGGACGAAGCGTCACGACCGGAACGGGGCCCGGCGCTCGGGCGTCAGGGACGCGCGCTCTTGCGGCCGAGCGCGCCGGCGGGGTGGCGCCGGTGGTAGTCCTCGCGGGTGAAGTCCCGTCCGGCCTGGAGCGACACGGAGAGCGCCTGCAGCACGAGCGTCTGGGCCAGCACGCTGGCGCGGGGGGCCAGTTCCAGCGGCCCGCCCTCGCGCGCGACGCGGGCGCTCAGCACGCAGTCGGCGCGGCGCGCCAGCGCGGATTCCCGCTCGCCGGTCACGGCCACGATCCGCGCGCCGAAGCCGGCCAGCGCCTCGACGGCGTCGAGCAGCTCCGGGGTCTGCCCGCTGTTCGACAGCGCGATCACCACGTCGGCGGGCCGGACCTGACCGACGCTCCCGTGGGTCGCTTCGGTGGCGTGCAGGAACGCCGCCGGCGTGCCGGTGCTCGACAGCAGCGCGGCGCCGTAGCGGGCGACGTGCTCCGACTTCCCGATGCCCGTCACATGCACGCGCCCCGCCTCCGCTTCCGCGGCGCGGATCGCCTCCGCGGCGCGCCGGACGTCGGCGGGCTCGAGTGCCGCGGCCACCGCCTGCAACTCTCCCAGGGCCACGTCCAGAAAGTGCTGGACGGCCGCTTCGTGCGCGGCGCCGGCTTTCGGACCGTTCCGGCTCATCGCTCGTTCGCGTCCTGGTTTCGGCTGACCCAGCGGGGCGGAAGGCTGTGCCGCACCTGCCCGAGCAGCGCCTCGAACTCGGCGTCGAATCGCCGCCCCTGAGCGGCGTCCAGCTCCGGGGTCCCGGGCGCGACCGCGTCGCAACTGAGCACGCCGCGCAGCCGCAGCCCGCGCTTGAGCGCGGCCAGACTGCGCTTGCCCTGCGCAAAGCGGTAGGAGGCGCCGAAGCGCTCGAAAAGGGCCGCGAGCTGGTCCGTGCGCTCGATGTCCCCGGCCTGCGCGACCTGCCAGGCGCGCTGCCACTCGCGCGGCCACAGGTTGGCGGGTCCCGCGACGACTCCCGTGGGCAACAGATCGTGCAGCAGGAAGCGGTTCCAGTGCTCGACCAGCTTCCCCCAGGCTCCCTGGCGCGGGCGCATCCACTCCAGCACATAGGGGGGGTTGCCCACGTAGAAGCCGAAGGCGCCCAGGTCCCGGAACTGCCGCGCGGCCTTGGCGTAGTGTCCCAGCCGGCGGGGAGCGGCCGTCACTTTGATCCCGCGCACGAAGTCGAGCCGGCTGAGCGCCTTGACCCAGCGCGTGCGCAGGTGGCCGACCTCTCCCGCCGCGATCTCGGCGTTGTCGTACAGGAACACCGGCAGGCGCCGCGAGCGCGCGTCCAGGAAATCCGCCACGTCCCGCGCGACCAGACGCACCGGGTCGGCGGCGTCGCCCACCGCGAGCGGGGCGAGCACGGCCGCGTCGGCGCCGACCTCCAGCGCCAGCTCGAGCGTCTCGAGCGTCTCCGCGGTGCTGCGCGCGGTCACTCCCACCCACGCTTCGACGGCCTCGCCCGGATCCAGCTCCAGCGCCGCGTTCTGCTTGCGAACCTCTTCCACGCACACGCGGATCGCCCGGTGTCGCGCGTCGGCCGGAAGCCGATTCCACTCGCCGGTCGTGCCCATGACGAAGATCACATCGGCGCCCCGACCGCCGCCGACCAGAAAGCGGACCAGCCGCCGCTGGTCCTCGTCGTGCGGCCGGCCGTCGGGATCGAGAGCCGTCACGCAGGGGATCGAGAGCCCGCGCCGGGGCGAGTAGCCTTCCAGGGTCCTCACGTTGCGCAGTCTACGGCTCGGAGCGGCCCGCGGCACCCCGTTCGCGATCCCCGCTGGACGCAGGGCGGTTGAGACCGGCGCGTTCCCGGACGCGCCGGAGCAGGCGCCGGGCCCAGGCGAACTCCGTGGCCAGGATCGCCAGGCCGGCGGGGATGACCAGCACCGCCGGGCCGGGCAGCACCAGCAGGGCCACCCCGATCAGCACCACCGTCGCCCCGACCACGGCCACCAGCAGGCGACGCACGCCGTGCAGAGAGCGCAGGGAGAACACGCCTCAGTCCTCCGAGATGCGCGGGTCGAGCGCGTCGCGCAGGCCGTCGCCCAGCAGGTTGTAGGCCGTCACGGTGACAAAGATCGCGAAACCGGGGAAAACCGCGAGCCACCAGGCGAAGGTATTGGCGCGCGCCTCGGACAGGATCGACCCCCAGGTGACCAGGTGCTGAGGCACGCCGATGCCCAGGAAGCTCAGCGCCGATTCGGTGAGAATCGCGCTGGCCACGCCGAACGACATCGAGACCAGCACCGGCGCGATGGCGTTGGGCAGAATGTGCCGCAGCATCACGCGCACGTCCGAGGCGCCGAGCGCCAAGGCCGCCGACACGTAGTCCTGCGAGCGCACTTTCAGAAACTCGCCGCGGATGAAGCGCGCGATGCC
The DNA here is from genome assembly GCA_021295775.1 of Pseudomonadota bacterium. Taxonomy (GTDB): domain Bacteria; phylum Myxococcota_A; class UBA9160; order SZUA-336; family SZUA-336; genus JAGWBS01. The sequence goes on from JAGWBS010000050.1 coordinate 21,687, forward strand.
TACCCAGCCGGTCAGTCCCAGCAGGACCATCAGGGTG
>JAGWBS010000051.1 GCA_021295775.1 Pseudomonadota bacterium
TGTCAAATCCGCGAATCTTATGTGCATTCGAAATCGCTGAATGGAATTCTTGAAATAAAGGGAATATGGATATATTTTTTCCTTACCCCTATTTATGCAAGAGGGAAACCCCATGCTTGCCAAGCTGACCTCCAAAAACCAATTGACCCTGCCCAAGGCCATCACCGCAGCCGTAGAGGCCAGCCAGTACTTCGACGTGACCACCGAGAACGGCCGCATCGTGTTGACCCCGGTTCGCGTCAACCGCGCCGATGGCGTTCGCGCGAAGCTCGCCGAACTCGGGATCTCGGAATCCGACGTATCGGACGCCGTCTCCTGGGCCCGCTCGGACGAATGACGCCGATCCGCCCCGTCCTCGATACGAACGTCTTGGTGTCGGCGCTGCTGTTCTATTCAAATTCGGTCTCGTGGCTGCGCGGGGATTGGCGCTCTGGCCACATCCGCCCACTCGCTAGCCGGGACACCACGGCCGAGTTGATCCGTGTCCTGGCCTACCCCAAGTTCGCGCTGAACGCGGCAGAGCGAAGCGACCTGCTCGACGATTACCTGCCCTTTTGCGAGACCGTCGCTGTGCCGGATCCACCGCCCGAGGTCCCCGAATGCCGCGATCCATTCGATCGTCCGTTCCTGGAGACCGCGTTAGCCGGACGCGCCGACGCACTGGTGACGGGCGATTCCGACGTCCTGGCGCTCGTAGACCAGTTTTCCATTCCCATCCTGTCTCCTGCGGCGTTCAAGCTCCATGTGCATGGCAAGGAATGACCTGCCCCGTGAGGCTTTGGCCGGGCTTCAAACGGTCCGTTAGAACCGCCTGGTAGCGGACAGAATCGAGCTGGATCATCGGCACAGCCGCTCCGGCTACCTCCCGCTTACCACGCTGCGGGCTTCACCACTTTAGGCCCAGGGCGTCCTTGTCCAGGGTTAGAGCCGCCACCAGTCTGGATCGGCGCCATCGCGCTGAGCCTGGTCGCGTCGGTGGTCCACCTGCCGATCCGGGACCGGCCCTGACCGAGGCGACGGCCGGCTGAGTCCCCGCGGAAATGCCCTCCCCCGGGTGCGGCGGCGCGGCGCGTCGATCGCCTCGACGGAAGGCGTGAAATCCGGAACGCGCCCGGGTCAGGGCAGGCCGGCGCCGGGGACCTCCACCGTGACCGTCTCGATGCGTGCCGGCCTCTGAGCCTGGCACTCCTCGCGCTCGACGCTCGTGGTGGTCAGGATGAAGAGCGTGCGGCGGTCGTCGCCGCCGAGCATGCAGGCGATCGCCAACTGGTCGGTGGGTACGCGCGCCAGCACTTCGCCGCCCTCGGCGACGCGCAGGACTTCCGACGACATCGGCGAGGCGACCCAGACGGCGCCCTCGGCGTCCAGGCAGATGCCATCGGGGACGGCGCCCTCCAGCGCGGCCCAGACGCGCCGGTTCGACAGGCTGCCGTCGGCGGCCACGTCGAAGGCGGTCAGGCGCGCGCCCATCGACTCGCCGACGATCAGCGTGCCGCCGTCGGGGGTGATCACGACCCCGTTGGGGAACTGCAGCTCGTCCGCCGCGACGCCGACTTCGCCGTCCGGTTGGACCAGGATCAGCGAGGCGGGCGCGGGCGAGCCGCCCCCGAACATGTCGTAGCCGAAGTGGCCCACGTAGGCGCGGCCCTGCGCGTCGACCACCATGTCGTTGCAGGGGTGCGCCGCCAACCCGCTCAGGTCGGCGGCTTCGCTGAGGCCGCCGGGATCCAGGCGCAGCAGCCGGCGGTCGGTCATCGACACCACCAGCAGGCGCCCGTCGGGCAGCCAGCCCAGTCCCGAGGGCTGGCCCTCGACGTGGGCGATCTCCTCCAGCCGCCCGTCGGCGTCGACCGCCATCACGCGGTCGCGGTGCATGTCCGAGAAGAACAGCCGGCCGTCGTGCCAGCGCGGTCCCTCGGCGAACGCCAGTCCGTCCACCAGTGTCGTCGTGCTCCGGTCCATGCGTTGCCTCCTGATCCCGCCCGGCGCCCGGCCGGGTCGACCGGGGTCCGCGGCTCGGGACGGGATCTCAGCCTTTGAGCTTGGGGATCACCTCGGTGCCCAGCAGCTCGATCGTCTTCATCACGGATTCGTGGGGCAGGTAGCCGAACTGCACGTAGCAGATCAACTGGTCGACGCCGATCTCTTCGTAGCGCCGCATCTTCTCCAGGCAGCGCTCGGGATCGCCCACCACGATCATGTCGGCGGCGTCGAACTCTTCAATCGGGACGCCGCCCTCGGCCTGCCTCTCGAGGAAGGGGAAGACCCGGTCGACCTCCTCCTGGGCCATGTTCGGGAGCTCCCACTCGATCGTGAACTCCGCCAGGTTCTTGTACCACCACCACACCGAGTCCCAGATCCCGTTGGTCTCGGCCTGCTGCAGGGTCTCCGCGCAGTGCACCAGGGTGTAGGCGGCGACGCGGTCGTTGTGCACGCGCGTCAGCGGCTTGGCGCGCCGCGAGGCTTGGCGGTACTGCCGGATCTGCTCGGAGAGTTCGTCGACCTGCTTCAGGATGCTCAGCGAGAGCAGGCCCAGGCCGTTCTCGCCCGCGATGGCGGCGGTATCGGGCGAGGAGGCGGCGACCCAGCAGGGCGGGTGCGGGTCCTGGTAGGGCTTGGGCGTCACCACGCGCTCGGGAAACTGGAAACTGGGACTGTCCCAGGAAAAGCGTTCCTTCTCCCACATCGAGACGATGATCTGGATCGCCTCGCGCCACTGGTCGCGGCTCTTCTCGCGGTCCACGCCGAAGGCGGTCTGCTCCATCGGCGTGGAGCGGCCCGTGCCCCACTCCACGCGGCCCTTCGAAAGCACGTCGGCCGTGGCGACCTTCTCGGCCACGCGCGCCGGATGGGTGAAGGCGTAGGGCAGCAGCGTCACGCCGTAGCCGAGCTTGATGCGCCGGGTGGTCTGGGTCAGCGCCCCGATCACGACCTCGGGCGAAGGACAGTGCGAACGCCCCTCGCGGAAGTGGTGCTCGACCATCCACACACAGTTGAATCCGGCCTCGTCCGCCAGCCGGATCTGCTCCAGCGCCTCGTCGTAGGCCTGCTGCTCTCCCTTGCGCTGGCCTTGGGGGTGCGGACCGTCCCAGGGCTTGGGCACGTCCACCTCGTAGAGCAGATCCAGCTTCAAGTCGGCCTCCTTGCGCTCCCGCGCTTTCCGGCGGCGCCGGTCCGTCCGCGGGCTTCCCGCTCCGGATTCAGGCGTCCATCAGGATCACGCTGCGTGCGACCTCGCCCGTGCGCAGCCGGTCGAAGGCATCGTCGATCTCGTCCAGGCGGATGTGGCGCGAAACCAGGTCGTCCAGGTTGAGCCGGCCCTGCAGGTAGAGATCGACGTAGCGGGGCATGTCGACCCGGAAGCGGTTCGAGCCCATCACGGAGCCCTGGATCTTCTTCTCGCCCAACAGCTCGGATCCCATCAGCTCGATCTTGACGCCCTGCGGGATCATGCCGATCACGGTCGCGGTGCCGCCCGGCTTGATCATCGCGAAACACTGCTCCGCGGTGAGCTTGAGTCCGATGGCCTCGAACGAGTAGTCGACGCCCCCGCCGGTGAGTTCGCGGACCTGCTCCACCGGGTCGCCGGCGCTGGCGTCGACGGTGTCGCTGGCGCCGAAGGTGCGGGCCAGTTCGAGTTTGGAGGCCAGCCGGTCCACGGCGATGACGCGGCTGGCGCCCGCCAGCCGGGCGGCCTGCACGGCGTTGAGTCCGATGCCTCCGCAGCCCACCACCGCCACGCTGGTGCCGGGAACGACCTGCGCGGTGTTGAACACGGCGCCCACGCCCGTCGTCACCCCGCAGCCGATCAGGGCGGCGCGGTCGAGCGGGATGTCGGGCGTGACCTTCACTACCGCGCGCTCGTTGACCAGCATCTGTTCGGCGAAGCAGGACAGCTCCATGAACTGGTGGACCAGGGCACCTTCGCGCATCAGACGCGGAGGGGCTTCGGAATCGCGGTGCAGTCCCTGCTGGCGGCAGAGATGCGGGCGGCCGGTCAGGCAGTACTCGCACTGCCCACACCACTGCGAGACGCAGGTGATCACGGGGTCGCCGGGCGAGACGTAGTCCACGCCCTCGCCGACCTGCTCCACCACGCCCGCGCCCTCGTGGCCGAGCACGCAGGGCATCGGGTACTGCCAGTCGCCGTTGGCGAAGTGCAGGTCGCTGTGGCAGACGCCCGCGGCGGCGGTGCGGACGAGCACTTCGCCGGGACCCGGCTTGTCGACCGTCAGTTCGTGGACTTCGAGGGGCTGCTGGAGCTGCTCCAGGACGGCGGCTTTCATGCGGGCTCCCGAGTTGCGGGCGCGGCGGCCCGGGCCCGGGATCGTATCACCCGCCCGAGAGACTCTGCGCAGCGCCGAATAGCGGCAGGTCGCGATAGCCGACGATCCCCGGCCGGGCCCGGCACACGTGGGGAATCGCGTGCACCGCCGGCAGCGCCGTCGCCACCATCACCAAGTCCATGTGGTCCGACTCGAGCGCCACTCCATCGACCGCCGACGGGCGGATTTCGACGCTCGCGCGGACTCCCGGCTCGCCATCGATCTCGATCGAATAGCCCCGGGTGCCGGGCCACTGAGGCTCCAGATCGTCCGCCATGGTCCAGACCACGCCCAGCTCGATGACCCGCCGGCCGTCGAAGATCCCCGCGAAGGTGGTTCGCTGGCCGGCCACGGTCCCCTTCGGAAAGGCCATCCAGCCCAGGTCGAGGTCGCGGGTCGCCAGCGCGAACTCGGTCTCGTTGGCGTAGTCCTCCAGCTCGACCCCCAGCACGCCGGCGATCAGGTCCAGGCCGTCGTAGAAGGACCCGGTCATGGCGTTGGACGAGGGGTCGATGCGCTGCTGTCCCAGCGGCCGGCCCCAGCCCAGATGCTCCCAGGTGCCCGGCGAGGCGTAGCTGCTGCAGTCGACGTTCTCGGTCATGCGCAGCGAGTGCACCCGCTCGCAGACTCCCGTCAGCGCCGCGGTGATCATGTCCATGAACCCGGGATTGATGCCGCTGCCGAAGAGCGACGCGCCGCCGCGCCCGGCGGCCTCGACCAGCCGCTCCCGCTCGCCCGGCGGCAGGTGGTTGGCCGTCAGGAAGGCGGCGGTCGTCACCACGTTGGTGCCGGACTCCAGGAAGCGCGCCAGCAGCTCGGTGTCGGAGAACAGCCCGTTGAAGCACAGACAGTCCGCCCCCAGTCCGAGCAGCTCTTCGACGTCGCCGGTCGCGCGCACGCCGGTGGCGCCGATCCCGGCCAGCTCGCCCGCGTCGCGTCCGCGCTTGTCCTCGCCGTGCGCGTACAGCCCGACCAGCTCCAGCTCGGGGTGGCCGACGATCGCGCGTAGCGAGCGCCGGCCGACGTTGCCGGTGGACCACTGAACGACCCGGTACATGCGCCCTCCGCTTCAGGCCCCGAACTTGATGTGGAGCCCGCCGTCGACCAGGATCACCGAGCCGTTGACGAACGACGAGGCCGGCAGCGCCAGGTTCAGGATCATGTGCGCGACCTCCTCGGGCTCGCCGTAGCGCTTCAGCGGAACGCGGCGGCGCGCGAAGGTCTGCTTGTCCTGCTCGGGGATCCACTGCGTCATGCCGGTTCGGATCGGCCCCGGACACACGCAGTTGACCGTGATGCCCTGCGACCCGAGTTCGACGGCGAGCGCCTTGGTCAGGCCCGCCACGCCGTGCTTGCTGGCGGTGTAGGGCGAGTTTCGCGCCGTCCCGCCCAGCGCCTCGGTGGAGGCGACGTTGACGATCCGGCCGTCGCCGCCCGCCCTCAACGCCTCCAGCGCGGCCCGGATCAGATAAGTGTGCGAGCGCAGGTTGACGTCCAGCACCCGCTCCCAGCTCGCGTCGAAGTCGGGGTCGTCGATCGCCCCCTGCGCCACCGTGCCGGCGTTGTTGACCAGGATGTTCAGACCCCCGAAGGCCTCGATGGTCCGGTCCACGACCCGCCGGCAGGCGGAGGCGTCGGTCACGTCCAGGGCGAAGGCGTGCGCGCGGCCGCCGGCCGCGCCGATCTCGGCGGCGACGCGCTCGGCCCCGTCCGCGTCCAGGTCGCACACCGCCACCCGGGCTCCCTCGTCCGCGAACAGCCGGGCGGTCGCGCGGCCCATCCCGCTGGCCGCGCCGGTCACCAGCACGGCCCGGTCCCGGATCGATCGGCTCAATTGGCTGAGGCGCGCCATCGCCCTCTCCCTATTCGGGCCAGTCGGGCCAGTCCGAGCCCACGCGCAGCTTCCAGTCCGGCCGGCGCCTCTCGAGATAGGCCATCGGTCCTTCGACCGCATCCGACCGGGCCATCAGATGCACGTGCAGCTCGGTCTCCTTGCGTCCCACGTCCGCCCAGGAGAGCCGCGTGCTCTCCCACAGCAGCTTCTTGCTGACCGCCACCGAGAGCGGCGCGGTCTCGACCGCGATCTCGCGCGCGAGTTCGAGCGCCGCCGGCAGGACCTCCGCCGCCGGCAGCACGCGGCACGCCAAGCCCATCCGCTCCGCCTCGTCGCCCGTGATCCGGCGTCCGGTGATCAGCAGCTCGGCCGCCCGTTCGGTTCCGACCAGGCGCGGCAGGGTCCAGTGCGAGTAGGCGTCGCCCATCACGCCGCGCCGCGACTGCAGGATGCCGTACTTGCCCTCGCGCGCGAGCAGACGCAGGTCGGCCTGCAGCGCCAGGGTGAAGCCGAGCCCCACGGCCGAGCCGTTGACCGCCGCGATCACCGGCTTGCGCACCTCCCAGGCGGGCGGATCGACGGCCGCCGCCCTGAACGAAGGGCTCTCCTGGGCGCCGGCGAAGGTGCTCTCGCCCGACGAGAGATCCGCGCCGGAGCAGAACGCGCGCCCGGCGCCGGTCAGGATCACGACCCGGATCTCGTCGTTCCGGTCGCACTCGCGGTAGGCCGCGCCCAGGCTGCGGCCCATCGCCCCGGAAAAGGCGTTGAGCTTTTCCGGACGGTTGAGGGTGAGCGTGGCGACCCCGTCGCTCAGCTCGAACAGCAGGTCTTCGTACTCCAATTCGGGGCCTCCCTCACTCCGCCCGCATCTCGCGGGCGCGCGCGTCGAGCGTTTCGGCCCGCGCCAGCGTGCGCCGGGCGCTCTCGACGTGCAGGTTCTCGATCATGCGTCCGTCCAGGACGGCCACCCCCCGCCCCTCTTCCCGTGCGCGCTCGAACGCGGCCACGGTGCGGCGGGCCCGGGCGAGGTCTTCGTCGCTGGGGGCGAAAAGCGCGTTGCAGTCGTCGATCTGCGAGGGGTGGATCAGCGTCTTGCCGTCGAAGCCGAGATCCCGCGCCTCCCGGCACTCGGCGCGAAAGCCCTCGGCGTCGCGGATCGCGCCGTAGACCCCGTCCAGCAGCGCCAGCCCGAAGGCGCGCGCTGCCAGCAGGCACAGGCCCAGAACGGTCTGCAGCGGCTCCCGGCCTTCGGCGGTCCGGCAGCCGAGGGCCCGGGCGAGGTCCTGGGTGCCCACCACCCACACGTTCTGGAGGGGACTCGCCGCCGCGATCTCGCGCGCGTTCAGGACCCCCAGGGGCGTCTCCAGCATCGACCACAGCCGGACGCCCTCCGGCGCCGCGGCGCCGATCCGCTCGGCGACCGCGCCGACCGTCCGAGCGGAATCGACCTTGGGGATCAGGATCGCATCCGGGGCGGCGGCGCAGGCCTCCGCCAGATCGGCCTCTCCCCACTCCGTGTCGAGAGCGTTGATGCGGACCGCGATCTCTCGCGGCCCGAAACCACCCTCGCGCAGGGCCGCGCAGACTCGTTCGCGCGCCGCCGGCTTGGCCTCGGGCGCGACCGCGTCCTCCAGGTCCAGAATCAGCGCGTCCGCCGTCAGCGTTCGGGCCTTGGCGAGCGCCCGGGCGTTGGAGCCCGGCACGTACAGCACACTGCGCCGGGGCGGGGGACCGGACATCGCGCGCGACGATGCCAGAGGCCCCGAGCCGCCGTCAACGCTGCCCGCGCGGATGCGGGCCGCGTCCCGGATTCGAGGTCTCAGGCCTCGGGCTTGCCGTCGGCCAGCTTCTCGACCTGCTTGGAGACTTTCTTGAGCTTCTTGTCCAGGCTGACGATCTGCTTGCGCGTCTCGGCGATCTGACTCTGGCTCGCCAGCCCCAGCCGGTCCAGGACCCGGCCCCGGCTCTCCTGGACGCGGTCCTCGAAAGCCTGACGCCGCTCCTGTACGCGCTTGTAGAGATCCGTGTCCCTCCAGCGCTTTTCGATCTTCTCGCGGCGCTCGTCCAGGCGATCCCGGGCTCCCTGGGTGCGCTCGAACAGGGAGCTTTCCCGCCAACGCTGGTCGATCTTCTCGCGGCGCTCGCTGACCCGGTCCTGCACGCCCTTGAAGCGCTCCTCGATCTTCGACCGCAGCTCCTCGACCTGACCGTCGATGTTCCGCAGCGCCTCGCTGACGCGCTCGCTCGCGCTCTGATTCGTCGCTTCCGTCATTTCGTGTCCTCCGTCGCCCCCCGCGTCACGCGGGGCTGCGTCAATCGGGCGGGCAAAATAACACTCTGCGTCAATTCGTCAAGTTGTTAATTAGTTCAATTAAAACAGATATTTATAAAATTGATGGTTGGAAAGACGGCCCGGATCTCGACGCACGGCGCTAGACGCGGCGTGTCATTCGGGAGCGGCCGCTAGGTTCCCGTGGCCCTGTAGGCGGGTTCGTCGGGCTGGGGGGTCGAAAAGACGATCGGCTCGAGCGTCTGGAGCAGTTCTTCCAGGCCCTCGCCCGTCAGTGCCGAGACCGGTACGGCCCCGAGCCTGCGCGCGACCCGCCGCGCCAGGTCGGGCGAGAGCCGGTCGCACTTGTTCAGGACCAGGCACTGGGGCTTGTCGTCGAGCTGCAGCGCCTCCAGGGTCGCGCGCACCGCCTCGATGTGCGCGTCCATCGCGGGAGACGTCGCGTCGACCACGTGCAGCAGTACCCGGGCGTCGCTGATCTCTTCCAGGGTGGCGCGGAAGCCGGCGATCAGATCGGGCGGCAGATCGCGGATGAAGCCCACCGTGTCGGTGACGATCACGTCGCGCTCGCGCGGGAAGCGCAGCCGCCGGGAGGCCGGGTCGACGGTGGCGAAGAGCTGGTCCTCGGCCGTCACCCGACTCTGCGTCAGGCGGTTGAGCAGCGTCGACTTGCCGGCGTTGGTGTAGCCGACGATCGACAGGATCGGCAGCCCCTCGCGGTTGCGGCGCGCGCGCTGGGTGCCGCGCTGCTTCGAGACCTTGTCGAGATTCTGCGAGAGCCGGCGGATGCGGTCGCGCACGCGGCGCCGGTCGACCTCCAGCTTGGTCTCGCCCGGTCCCCGGCCTCCGATGCCGCCGGCAAGCCGGCTCATGGACTCGCCCTTGCCCGCCAGCCGAGGCAGCCGGTAGCGGAGCTGAGCCAGCTCGACCTGCAGGCGGCCCTCGGCGCTGCGGGCGTGCTGCGCGAAGATGTCGAGGATCAGTTGGGTCCGGTCGACGATCCGCGTCTCGACCAGATCGGTGATGTGCCGCACCTGGGTAGCGGTCAGGTCGCGGTCGAAGAGCACCAGGCCGGCGCCGTGCTGCCAGGCGCGCAGCACCAGGTCCTGCAGCTTGCCCTTGCCGATCAGATAGTTCGGGTCCGGCTTGGGGCGGCGCTGGCGCACCACGTCCAGGATCTCGACCCCGGCGCTGCGCGCCAGTTCGCCCATCTCCTCGATCCGGTCCTCGGCGTCCGGATCGCGGCCCAGCGAAACGCTGACCAGCACGGCCCGTTCGCCCTCGGCGCCGGTCTCCACGCCGCTCTGCAGGGCGCCGAACTGCTCCTCGAGCGCCTCGATCCAGGCCAGGAAATCGAAGTCCAGGCGGCTGGGAGGCTGCGGCGGGTAGTGCTCGACCAGCTCGCCGCTGTCGTCCGGCGGACGCAGCGAGGCGTAGTGCGCGACGTCCGGCCGGCCCTCGCCGTCGACCACCAGCGCCACCACCGCGTCCAGCCGCAGCAGCTGCAGGTCGGTCAGGTCGTCCCGGGTCAGCTCCTCGCCGTGCAGGTGGGTGTGCACCAGGCGCAGCCCGCGAAAGCGGCCCGACCCGCCGCGGACGCGCTTGAAGTCGGGCAGCTCGATGCCGAACGCGTCGCCGACGGCGACGTACTCGACCCGTCCGGTGCGCGCGATCAGCGCGCCGACCTGCCGGCCGGTATCGAACGACAGCTCGCAGAGCTGGCGCGCGAAGTCCTGCGAAACCAGGGCGCGGCGCGGCAGCTTGCGCTTGTACAGGTTCTGGAGCCGTCGGACCTGGCTCGCCTTGAGGCCATAGGTCTGGCCGTAGAGCTCGGAGATGGAATGCCTCCGGGGCGGGTGGTGGCAGGCCGCGCAAGAGTAGGGGCGCACGGGAGCGAGGGTCAAGCTCTCCGCTCGCGGGGCGGGGAGGATTTCGCGATGATCCCGGGGCGAACCTCTCGGGCGGCCGGGACTGCTTTCCGGCATCGCTTTCCGGCATCGGACTCGGGGAGAGCATGAATTCGGAGAAGCCGGCACTGGTGATCCTGGCGGCGGGCCGGGGGACGCGTATGCGCTCCCAACTGCCCAAGATCCTTCACCCTCTGTGCGGCCGGCCGATGCTGCTGCACAGCGTCGCTCTGGCCCGGGAGCTGGACGCGGAGCGGGTGATCGTGGTCGCCGGTTCGGAGAGCGAGGCGATCGAGGCCGCGCTGGTCGGCTGGGACGTGGAAATCTGCCGGCAGTCCGAGCCGCTCGGCACCGCGCACGCCGCCCTGCAGGCGCGCTCGGCGCTTTCCGGTCACGAGGGACCCGTGCTGGTCACCAACGGGGACCACCCGCTGTACCGGGCGCAGACCTTCCGCGAACTGCTGGAATTGTTCCGGGCCGAGTCCTGCGAACTGGCGCTGCTGACCGCGGAACTGCCCGACCCCAGCGGCTACGGGCGGATCCTGCGCGACGGCGAGGGCCGGGTGACGTCGATCGTGGAGGAGCGCGACGCCGACGCCGGCGCGCGCCGGATCCGCGAGGTCAACCTGGGCGCGTACGTCGCCCGCGCCGAGCACCTGTTCACCGCCCTGGACAAGGTGGGCGACGACAACGCCAAGGGCGAGTTCTACCTGACCGACCTGGTCGAGATCACGCGCCGCACGGGCGGCCGCGTGGCGGCCGCCGAAGTCGGCGATCCCGGCGAGGCGCTGGGCGTCAACGACCGCGTCCAGCTCGCCGAGGCGGAGCGCCTGCTGCGCGGGCGGATCAACCGGCAGTGGATGGAGCGGGGCGTCACGCTGGTCGATCCGGAGCACACCTACATCGACGTCGACTGCGAGATCGGCCCGGACAGCGTGCTCGCGCCGGGCGCGCAGCTCAAACGCGGGACCCGCGTCGGAGCGGACTGCCGCATCGACGCCGGCGCGGTGCTGGAGGCCTCCGAGGTCGGAGCCGGAAGCTGGATCAAGCCGCACTGCTGGGTGGAGGAGTCGCGCGTCGGGCCGGAGTGCATCGTCGGTCCGTCGGCGCACCTGCGTCCGGGAGCCGAGCTCGGTCCCGGCTGCCGCGTGGGCAACTACGTCGAGATCAAGAACTCGAAGCTGGGGGCCGGCACCAAGGCCGACCACCTGTCCTACATCGGCGACGCCGACGTCGGGGCGGGCGTGACCTTCGCCTGCGGGGCCGTCACGGTGAACTACGACGGCCGGGACAAGCACCGGACCACCATCGGCGACGACGCCTTCGTGGGCTGCAACGCCAACCTGATCGCGCCGGTCACGATCGAACCCCGGGCCTTCGTCGCCGCGGGCTCGACCATCACCGCCCCGGTGCCCGCGGGGGCGCTGGGCGTCGAACGCGCCCGTCAGCGCAACGTCGAAGGCTGGCGCGAGCGGAAGTTCGGCCCCGAGACCTGAAACTCCCTCCTGCAAGCGGAGTCCCCGGCCCATGTGTGGAATCGTCGGTTACGTCGGCCGCGCCGAGAGCGCGCAGGAGATGCTCCTCGACGGGCTGAGGCGGCTCGAGTACCGCGGCTACGACTCGGCCGGGATCGCGGTTATCGACGACGGGCAGCTGCAGGTCGTCCGCGCCAAGGGCAAGCTGGGCGAGCTCGAATCCGCCCTGCGCGCCTCTCCGCTGTCGGGCTCGATCGGCATCGGCCACACGCGCTGGGCGACCCACGGGAAACCCTCGGAGAGCAATGCCCATCCGCACGTCGCGGGCCCGATCGCCGTGATCGGCAACGGCATCGTCGAGAACTTCCGCGAGCTGCGCGAGCGCCTGAGCGAGCGCGGCTGCCGTTTCTCCTCGGAGACCGACACCGAGATCATCGCCCACCTGATCGCCGAGGAGAGCCGGCGCGGCGCTCCGCTGGCCGAGGCGCTGCGGGGCGCGGTCGCTCACCTGGAAGGCTCCTACGCGATCGCGGTGCTCGACGAACGCACGCCCGACCGCATCGCGATCGCCAAGAACGCCGGCAACCCGATCGTGGCGGGGTGCAACGGGGAAGCCGCCTACGTCGCCTCCGACATCCCCACGCTGCTGCCCTACACGCGCCGCCTGCTGATCCTGCAGGACGAGGAGATCGGCGTAGTCCGGGCGGACCGGATCGAACTCTTCGGATTCGACGGCACCCCGGTCGAGCGCGAAGAGACGCTGGTGCAGTGGGATCCCGTCCAGGCGGAGAAGGGCGGCTACGAGCGCTTCATGCAGAAGGAGATCCACGAGCAGCCGCGCGCGATCGGCGACACCATCGGCGCGCGCGTGCTCGAGGATGAGGGCGATCTGGAGCTCGACGGCATCGAGCTGGAGCCCCGCGAAGTCGAGGCGCTGCAGGGCATCAGCCTGGTCGGGTGCGGCACGGCCTGGCACGCCTGCCTGCTGGGCCGCCTGATGATCGAGCGCCTGGCGCGGATTCCCTGCGACGTCGACATCGCCAGCGAGTTCCGCTACCGCGACCCGCTGGTCGGCGAGCGCCATCTGCTGCTGCCGGTCTCCCAGTCGGGCGAGACCGCCGACACGCTCGCCGCCATGCGCGAGGGCGCGCGCAAGGGCGCGCGCACGCTGGCGGTGTGCAACGTGCACCAGAGCACGCTCGCGCGCGAGGCGGACCACGTGCTGTACACGCACGCCGGCCCCGAGATCGGCGTGGCCGCGACCAAGACGTTCACCAGCCAGGTGGTCGCGCTGTACCTGATCGCCCTCAAGCTGGGGCGGTTGCGCGGCGCGCTCGACCGCGAGCGGGTGCGGGCGGCCGGCGCCGAGCTGCGCAGCCTGCCGCGGCTGGCGGACGAGACGCTCGGCCTGTGGGACGAACTCGAAGGCGTGGCGCGGCGCCACATGCACGCCGGCAACTTCCTGTTCCTGGGCCGGGGCTTCGGCTACCCGGTGGCGCTGGAGGGCGCCCTCAAGCTCAAGGAGATCTCCTACATCCACGCCGAGGGCTACGCCTCCGGCGAGATGAAGCACGGCCCGATCGCCCTGATCGACGAAGGCGTGCCGGTGGTGATCGTGGCCAACCAGCCCTCGGTCTACCCGAAGGTGATCTCGAACGCCGAGGAGGTGCGCGCCCGCGGCGGAGTAGTGATCGCGCTGGTCGACCGCGACAACCGGGACTGCGACCAGTTCGCCGACGAGGTCGTGCGCGTGCCCGCCACCCAGTCGGAGATCCTGGGAGCCGTGCTGGCGACGCTGCCGCTGCAGATCCTCGCCTACCACGTGGCCACGCTGAAGGGGACCGACGTGGACCAGCCCCGCAATCTGGCCAAGAGCGTGACCGTCGAGTAACGCCCACGCGTCCGCGGGGGCACGCGCCGGAACGCTGGTCAGCCGGGGGCTCGCCCGGTACTCTGGCGCCCGCTTGCCGAACGTCGAGAGCATCACCCGGGGCCTGAACCGTGAGCAGCGCGACGCCATCGCGCACACCGAGGGGCCCCTGCTCGTGCTGGCGGGGGCGGGCAGCGGCAAGACCCGCATGCTCACCCATCGCATCGCCTACCTGATCGGCAGCGGCCGGGCGCGCCCGCGCGAGATTCTGGCGGTCACCTTCACCAACAAGGCCGCCCGCGAGATGCGTGAGCGCGTGCACGCGCTGCTCGACGCCGACGCGCGCGGTGCCCAGGTCGCCACCTTTCATTCCACCTGCATGCGCATCCTGCGGCGCGAAATCGCCCAGCTCGGCTACGAGCCGGGCTTCGCCATCTACGACCAGGCCGACTCGCTGGCGCTGGTCAAGCGCGTGCTGCGCGCGCTGGGCGCCGGCGTGCGCGCCTGGCCGCCGCGCGGCGTGCGCGCCCGCATCGACCGGCTGAAGAACCGCGGGATCCTGCCCGACGACCTGGTGGGCGGAGACGACGAGGACACGCAGCGCTTCGCCGAGATCTACCAGCGCTACCAGACCGAACTTCGGCGCTCCAACGCGCTGGACTTCGGCGACCTGCTGGTACTCACGGTGAGGCTCTTCGAGACCCGCCCGGAAGTGCTCGACTCCTACCAGCGCCGCTGGCGCTACGTGCTGGTCGACGAGTACCAGGACACCAACCCCGTCCAGTACCGCCTGCTGCGGCTGCTGGTCGCGGCCCACCAGAATCTGTGCGTGGTCGGCGACGAGGACCAGTCGATCTACGCCTTCCGCGAGGCCGACATCCGCAACATCCTGGACTTCGAAAAGGATTTTCCCGGCGCCAACGTGGTGCGGCTGGAGCAGAACTATCGCTCGACCCAGCCGATCCTCGACGCGGCCAGCGCGGTCGTCGCCCACAACCTGGAACGCAAGGGCAAGCGCCTGTTCACCGAGCGCGACGGCGGCGAGTTGGTGCGGATGTATGAGGCCTCGGACGAGCGCGACGAGGCCTCGTTCGTGGTCTCCGAATTGCTGAGCTGGCGCGACCGGGGGGTCAGGCTGGCCGACAGCGCGGTCTTCTACCGCACCCACGCCCAGTCGCGGCCCTTCGAAGAGGAGCTGCTCAAGTACAACCTGCCCTACGCGGTGGTGGGCGGCACGCGCTTCTACGACCGCAAGGAGGTCAAGGACGCGCTGTGCTACCTGCGCGCGATCCGCAACCCGCACGACAGCGAGAGCCTGCTGCGGATCGTCAACGAGCCCGCGCGCGGCATCGGGCGCACGACCATCGAGCGGGTCCTCGCCTGCGCCAACGAACGCGGCGTCTCGATCTGGAGCGCGCTGGGGATCGCGCTGGAGGAGAAGCGCCTGGGCGGCGCCGCGTTCAAGCGCGTGTCCGCGTTCGTGGAGCTGATGGAGGGCTTCCGCGCCGAGGCGCCCGGCGATTCGATCGGACAGCTCCTGGCCCGCCTGCTCAACGCCACGGGCTACGTCGCGGCGCTGGAGAAGGAGGCCACGGTCGAGGCCGAGGCGAGGCTGGACAACCTCAACGAGCTGCTGTCGGCGGTCGAAGAGTTCGAGCGCGTCAACGCGCCGGGGGTGGAGGAGCAAGAGAACGGCGACGAGCCCCGCGACCTTCTCGACCTCTACCTGGAGCAGGTGACGCTGCTCTCGGAGGCGGACACGCTGGACCCGAGCGACGACCGGCTGGTGCTGATGACCGCCCACGTGGCCAAGGGACTCGAGTTTCCCAACGTCTTCGTCGTCGGGCTGGAAGAGGGCATCTTCCCTCACTTCGCATCACTCGACGATCCTTCGGCGGTCGAGGAGGAACGGCGCCTGTGCTACGTGGCGATGACGCGCGCTCGGGACCGCCTGGTGCTGTGCCGCGCGGAGACGCGCCGCCTGCACGGCTCGCTGCGCTACAACCAGCCGAGCCGCTTCCTGTCCGAGATCCCCGGGGAGCTGGCGAGCGGCGACCGGCCCGGCGACGGCGGCTACGCGGTCGGCGGGGAGCGCTTCCCGGCCGAGCCGTCCGCGGGCGTGCGGATCGACTTCAGCCACGCCCAGTGGTCGCCCGACGATCTTCCGCCGTTCCAGGCCGGACAGCGGGTGGAGCATCCGATCTTCGGCCCCGGAAGCGTCGTCGAGGTGGCGGGGTCCGGGAGCGACGCCAAGCTGCGGATCCGCTTCGACCGCGCGGGAATGAAGACGATCAAGCTCCGCTACGCGGAGCTCGATCTCCTGAACTGAGCGAGGGACGGTTTGCACGCGCTGGAAGACCCGTCGATCGACGAGATCGACTCCGAACGCCTGCGCCTGCGGCCGCTGCGGCGAGGCGACGCGTCCGAGCTCCACCGCGCGATCCTCGAGACGCTTCCCGATCTCTGCCGCTGGCTGCCCTGGGCCCGGCCCGGCCACGGCAAGCTGGACACCCGGCGCTACCTGCGCGGGGTGCGCCTGGGCTGGTCGCGCCGGATCGCCCTGGAATTCGGCCTGGAGGAGCGGACCAGCCGCGAGCTGGTGGGCGTCACGAGTCTGCACCGCATCGACTGGAGCCGGCGCTGTGCGGGGCTCGGCTACTGGATCCGCCGCTCGCGCTGGGGCGAGGGCCTGGCCCGCGAGGCCGCGGAAGCCACGCTGGGGCACGGCTTTTCGCGCCTGGGGCTGCACCGGATCGAGATCCAGGTCGCGGTCGGCAACCACGCCAGCCACGCCGTCGCCGCCAAGCTGGGCGCGCGGCGCGAGGGCCTGGCGCGCGACAGCGAAATCGTCGACGGCGCCTATCTGGACCACGTGCAGTACAGCCTGCTGAGCACGGATCGGGTCTGGCCGTGAGCCTGGACTGGGCTCTGCTCAGCGACACCGGCCGCGTGCGCGCCCGCAACGAGGACTGCGCGCGGGCGACCCCCGAACTCGGCCTGTTCGCGATCGCCGACGGACTGGGCGGCCACGCCGGCGGAGACGTCGCCAGCCGCGTGGCGGTCGAAACGGCGCTCGAGTTCCTTCGGGCGTCGGGCGAGATCGACACCGAGGCGCTCGACCGCAGCCAGCACGAGGCGCACGCGGCGATTTTCAGAGAGGCCGAGCGCTCGGAGCTCTGGGGCATGGGCACCACCTTGACGGTGGTGCACCTGCAAGGGCGCCGGGGGCGGCTCTCCCACGTCGGAGACACCCGCGCCGGGCTGCTCCACGACGGCGAACTGACCCCGCTGACGCGCGACGAGACCGCCGTCGCCCGGCTGGTCGACGAAGGCTCGCTCTCGCCCGATCAGGCCCGCGACCACCCGGGGATGCACGTCCTGACCCAGGCGCTCGGAACCCAGACGGCCCTCGAACCGCAGACGCGGGAGTTCGAGATCCCCGGCGGGGCCCGCCTGCTGCTGTCCAGCGACGGCCTGCACGACCTGCTGCCGCCCGACGAGCTGCGCGCGCTGGCCGGGATCCAGGGGCTGGAGGACGCCGCCCGCGCCCTGGTCGAACGCGCCAACCAGCGGGGCGGGACGGACAACATCAGCGTGATCCTGGTCGACCCCTGACGGGCGCCGCGCGCGCGCCGCTGCCATCATCCACGACAGTGGAGAAGGCGCGCCGGCTGATGGTCGAGGAAGGGCGGCAGGGAACGCGCCTGGACGTCTTCCTGGCCCGCGAACTGGAATTGACGCGGCGCTACGCGCGTCGACTCCTGGTGCGCGGCGGAGTGACGCTCGACGGGCGGCGCGCGCGCGCCGGCGATCTGTTGCGGGCGGGGCAGCGCGTGGGGCTGCCGGAGTTCCGGCACCCTTCGGAAGGACCCGCGGCCGATCCCGAGCTGGTGCTGGCCGCGCTGGCCGAGCGCGACGGCCTGCTCGCCGTCGACAAGCCGGCGGGCGTCCCCAGCCACCCGCTCGACTGCGACCAGACCGGCACCGCGCTCAACGCGGTGCTGGCCATCTGGCCGCGAATCGCCGGGGTGGGCTCGGGCGCGGAACGCGGTCTGGTCCATCGGCTCGACGTGCACACTTCCGGCGTGCTGGTCTTCGCGACCGAGCCCGGCGCCTGGGCGGCCGCCCGGAGCGCTTTCCGCCGGCGCGAGGTCGCCAAGCGCTATCTGGCGCGGGTGCACGGCCGCCTGCGCGGATCGGGCGAGATCCGGCTGCGGCTGGCCAACCGGGGCGCGCGGGTCGCGGTTCGCGAGGACGAGGGGCGCGAGGCCGTCAGCCGATTCCGGGCGCTGGAGACGGGGGCCGAAGAGAGTCTGGTCGAGATCGAACCCCTGACCGGGGTGCGCCACCAGATCCGCGCCAGCCTGTCCCAAAGGGGCCATCCCGTCGTCGGCGATCGCCTGTACGGATCGACGACGAAGCTCGACCGCCACCTGCTGCACGCGGCCTGGATCCGGATCGGGGGGTTCGAGGCCAGCGCCCCGCTGCCCGCCGGCTTCGGCGGATAGCCCGGCCCGTCCCGAATCAGCCGCGGATCGGAGGAAGCGAGGGGCGGTGGAAGATCCGCGCGACCCCGAAGATCAGCAATCCGCCGCTCAGCGGCGCAAGCAGATGCCCCAGCAGCGTGTGCAGCGCCGCGCTGTCGGGGCAGCCGAGATGGCCGGGCAGCGTACCGAACCCCAGCGCCGCCACCGCGCCCGCCAGCAGCACCCGGCCCGGCCGGTGAGGCGCGCCCCGCGCCGCGAACGCGGCCAGCCCCAGCGCGGGCAGCAGCGCGGGCCACAACGCCTCCAGGGTGCAGACGACGG
>JAGWBS010000052.1:0-546 GCA_021295775.1 Pseudomonadota bacterium
CTGAAACAACTGGATCCCCCGAATCCGCAAGGGTTTCCAGCGAAGCCCAAACAACTGTATCATCCAGTCCTAGGAAAATATCCAGTGTCGGAGGATTGGAAGTCAAATAGCGTAAGATCGGGACTTGTTTTGACGACTCGTGATCAGCAAGATTTATTGCAGAGAGCCTTAGTAACTCGGCCAGCATCTTTTCAGCAGCTCGTGTGGTCTTGTGAGTGTAGACCATCGTGTGAAGACGGTAGCGGGCTTCCAGGTACTCTTCCGCTACCTTGAGCCCTTTGGGGCCCAGATAAAGACATGGTGCTTCTTGTAGTTCTTCTTCGCCTACTGTGATGGAACCGACCTCGATACAATCGAGTAACCAGTCGAGATCGATATGCGAGTACTGGACACCAGTCATCATTCGGTCTCGCTGTACGTAATCAAGTCGGTCGGCATCGAATTGACTCGAGACAACAGTAGTGTAGATGTTCTTGGGGTCCTCGTCTTTGAGTAGCGCCCCGATTTCCTCGGGCAGCATCGGATCGACGTCTTTAAGTACGCGGT
>JAGWBS010000052.1:575-24002 GCA_021295775.1 Pseudomonadota bacterium
CCCAATTCGCTGGCCGCATGTTCGAAGACGTGACTGAATGGGCCGTGTCCAACGTCATGAAGGAGCGCCGCAAGTAGTGCGACCCGTGCCAGACCTTCCTCGTGTGATCCTTCCCGCTTGCGCCGGATTACCTCCACAAGATTGCGAGCGGTGTGGTAAACGCCGACGCTGTGTGCGAATCGGCTGTGCGTTGCACCTGGATAGACCAGGTCGGAAAAGCCCAACTGGCGGATTCGGCGCAGTCTTTGAAACTCGCGTGTATCCAGTAGTCGCCATGCGATTCGATCCGTCTCGTTCTGATATTCGTCGGTTCCGTTGCCAAAAACGATGAGACCATGAACCGGGTCCCGAAGGCGCTGTGTGTTGTTGCTGTTCATTTTGGACTTTCGATTTTTATTCGTTTAATTCCCAGCTGTCAAGGCTTTTCACTGCATATTGTCCTCAACTCAGCCGGCGACCGTTCTTGAGGCGCGAAGCGCCTCGATCTCGGCCCGGTACAGGCCCAGCACGGCCAGGAACACGGCGCTGTGTTAGGCCACCTAGGGGGCGGGGCGGATCTCGTCGCGTGGGCCGGGCGGGTCCGAGGCGCGCTCGAAACGCGCCACCGGCCGCGGCGCGCGCATGCGGCCCTGGGTGGGGTGCTCCAGTTCGGCGATGGTCCCGCTGGCCCGCACCTGCGGGTCGTCGAAGACTTCGGGGACGCGGTTGACCGGCGCGCAGCCGACGTCCTCGGCCCGCAGCCGCTCCAGGCACTCGGCGGACGGGCGCCGCGCCAGCAGCGCGTCGATCTCGGCGTCGAACTCCCGGGCGTTGCGGGCGCGGGCCTGGGCGTCGGCGAAGCGCGGGTCGGACGCCAGCCCGGGCGCGTCCAGAGCCCGCGCCAGCGCCGCCAGCTCCTCGTCCCAGTGCACGCTGACGGTGATGAAGCCGTCGGCGGTGGCGCGCACGCGCGGCATCGGCGCCCGCGGCGGCAGGCTCTCCCCGGAGGAGGGGAAGGTGTACTGCTGCATCGAGTCCGGCCACAGAAAGCCGAGCGCGGCGTCCAGCATCGAGACGCGCAGGTGGGATCCGCCGTCGCGCGCGCGGGCGACCAGCGCGGCGCCGATCGCCTGGGCGGCGTACAGCCCGGTGACCTTGTCGCAGATCACGGTGTTCACGAAGCGCGGCCGTCCGTCCGGCTCGGCCTCGCCCTGCAGCGCGGCCGCGCCGGAGATGGCCTGCAGCAGCGTGTCGTAGGCGCGCCGGCCGGCGAGCGGGCCGGTCTCGCCGTAGCCGCTGATCGACACGTAGATCAGACCGGGATTGAGCGCGCGCAGCTCCGGCTCGCCGATGCCCTTCCGGTCCGCCGTCTCCGGGCGCAGGTTCTGCATGAAGACGTCCGCGCCGCACGCCAGCTCGCGCAGCAGCTCCCGCCCGCGCTCTGCGCCCAGGTCAAGCGCCAGCGAGCGCTTGCCGCGGTTGAACGCGGCGAAGATCGCCGACATCCCTCCCGGGCCGAGCGACCCCAGCACGCGGATCGGGTCGCCCCGCCCGGGCGGTTCGACCTTGATCACGTCGGCTCCCTGCTCCGCCAGGATCTGGCTGGCGAGCGGCCCCGCCGCCATGTTGGTCAGGTCGAGTACGCGGATTCCCCGCAGCGGTCCCGGCATGCGCCCGTTACTGTATCCGACGCACCCCGGCTTCGGTCCCGAGGACGGAGCCTCGCTATGAGTTCGGAACACGAGCGCGAACTGCTGGCGCGGATCGCGCTGCGCCAGAGCCTGCCGCGCCCCGCCGCGCGGCGACTGCTGGAGGCGTTCGGCAGCGCCCGGAGGGCGTTCGCGGCGCCCGCCTCGGAGCTGCGCGCGCGCTTCGCGCCGGCGCTGGCGCAGCGGATCGGGCAGGGGGCGGACTGGGGGGCCGCCGGCCGGGAGTTGGAGAGGGCCCTTCGCGGGGAGATGCGCTGCCTGCTGCCCGAGGACGCGGAGTTCCCCCCGGCGCTGCGGCGAATTCCCGACCCGCCGCTGCTTCTGTACGTCCGCGGATCGCTGCCGCCGGGACCGGCGCTGGCGATCGTGGGCTCGCGCAAGGCGTCGGAGCGCACCCGCGAGCGCACCCGGCGCTGGGCCGCCGACCTGGCGGCCCGCGGCGTGGTCGTCGTCAGCGGTCTGGCGTACGGCGTGGACGCGGCCGCCCACCTCGGCGCCCTGGACGGGGGTGGCCGGACGCTGGCCGTGCTGGCGTCCGGACTCGACCGGCCCTCGCCGCGCGGAAACCGCCGCCTGGCCGAGCGCATCCTGGACCAGGCCGGCGCCTGGCTGTCCGAGCAGCCGCCCGGCCAGGCCTCGCTGCCGCACCAGTTCCCGGAGCGAAACCGCCTGATCAGCGGGCTGGCGCAGGCCAGCCTGATCGTGGAGGCGCGCGTCGCCTCCGGCACCCTCTGGACCGCGCGCCACGCGCTGGAGCAGGGCCGCGAAGTGCTGGTCGTCCCCGGGCCTGTCGAGACCCCGGGCTGCCGCGGTTCGAACGAACTGCTGCGCGACGGCGCCACGCCCGTGCTGGAGGAGGCCGACCTGCGCTACGCCGTGCTGGGCAAGGCGGGTCCCGAGCCCGCGCCGCGGCCGCCCGCCGACCCGCTGCTCGCGGCGCTCGGCAACGGACCGCGCGACGCGGACGAGCTGGGCCGCGAGCTGCGCCTGGCCCCCGCGGAGCTCTCCGCCCGCCTGCTGGAAATGGAATTGGCCGGCCGGATCGAGCGGCGCGGGTCGCGGGTGGCGCTGGTACCGGGGGGCTCGGCTACTCTCTAGCGCCTCTTGGACCCGGTGGTTTCGGTGATCGGCGGCGGTCTGGCCGGATGCGAAGCGGCGCTCCAGCTCGCGCGCCGGGGCGTGCGCGTGCGGCTGTACGAGATGAAGCCCGTGCGCTACTCCCCGGCCCACTCCAGCGACCAGTTGGCCGAGCTGGTCTGCTCCAACAGCCTGCGCTCGGACCGGCTGCACAACGCCGTGGGCCTGCTCCACGAGGAGATGCGGCGGCTGGGCTCGATCGTGCTGGAGGCGGCCGACGCCTGCTCGCTGCCGGCCGGCGGCGCCCTGGCGGTCGACCGCCAGCGCTTCTCCGCCTACATCGACGACGCCGTCCGCGCCCGCCCGGAGATCGAGCTGTGCCGCGAAGAGGTGCGCGCTCTGCCCGAGGGACTGACGATCGTGGCCACCGGCCCGCTGACCTCCGACGTCCTGGCGGGCGAGATCCGCGGCCTGTGCGGGGACTCCCTGTACTTCTACGACTCGATCGCTCCCACCGTGTACGCGGACAGCCTGGACATGGACGTCGTCTACCGGGCTTCGCGCTACGAGCCGGGCGCGCCCGGCGACTACCTCAACCTGCCGCTGTCGGAGATCGAGTACCACGTCTTCGTCGAGTCGCTGCGCAAGGCCCGGAAGGTTCCGCTGCACCCGTTCGAGGAGCCGCGCTACTTCGAGGGCTGCCTACCGATCGAAGTGATGGCGGAGCGCGGCCCGCTGACGCTGGCGTTCGGTCCCATGAAGCCCGTCGGGCTGCCCGACCCGCGCACCGGCCGCGAGCCTTTCGCGGTGGTGCAGCTCCGCCAGGAGGACCGCGGCGCCACGCTCTACAACCTGGTCGGCTTCCAGACCAAGCTGCGGATCGGCGAGCAGCGGCGCATCTTCCGCGGCCTGCCCGGCCTGGGGCAGGCGGTGTTCGCGCGCTTCGGCTCGGTGCACCGCAACACCTTCATCCGCTCTCCGGCGCTGCTCGACGAGCGGCTGCAGCACCGCGGGCGCGACGGCCTGTACTTCGCCGGCCAGATCGCCGGCGTGGAGGGCTACGTCGAATCAGCCGCGCTGGGACTGCTGGCGGGCGTGTACGTGGCGGAGCGCGCGGCCGGCCGCGAAGCGCCGCTGCCCCCGCCGACCACGGCGCTGGGCGCGCTGGGCCGCCACCTGCGCGACGGCGACCCCGACCACTTCCAGCCGATGAACGTCAGCTTCGGTCTCTTCCCGCCGCTGCCGGACGCTCCGCGCGGGCGCCGCTCCCGGCGCGAGAAGCACGCCCGCCTGGCCGAACGCGCGCTCGAAGACCTGGCTCCCTGGGCCGGGAGGATCAGGGGAGAGGGCGCGTGAGTCCCGCCGACCCGCAGGCGCTGCAGGCCTTCGAGCGCTATCTGCGCGCCGAGCGCGGCTACTCGGAGCACACCCTGCGCGCGTACCTGGCCGAGGTCCGGCGCCTGGCCGAGAGCCCCGAGTGCGAGCGCGGCGGCGGACTGGACCGGATCCAACCGCTGGCGCTGCGCTCCTACCTGGCCGGATTCCACCGCAGCCACAAGGCTTCGACCCGCAACCGGCGGCTGAGCGCGCTGCGCTGCTTCTTCGGCTTCCGGGTCCGCTCGGGCGCGATCGACAGCGACCCCAGCGACGGCCTGCCGGCGCTGCGCTCCGAGCGCCGCCTGCCGGCCCCGCTGGCCGCGGGCGACTGCGAGCGCCTGATCGAGACGCCGGCTTCGCGGCGGGCCCCCGAACTGGCCGCGCGCGACCGGGCGCTGCTCGAAATCCTCTACGGCGCCGGCCTGCGCGTGGGCGAGCTGGTCGGCCTCGACGTGCGCGACTACGACCGCCACCGGCGCGAGCTGCGCGTGCGGGGCAAGGGCGGTAAGCAGCGCGTCGCGCCGCTGCCCGGCGAAGCGCACGCCGCGCTGGAGGCCTACCTGGAACTGCGCGAGCGCCCCGGCGTGATGGGAGAGCCGATGTTCGTCAACGCCCGCCGCGGGCGGCTGTCGGACCGCGGCGTGCGCCAGATCCTGCGCCGCCGCCTGGCCGAGGCGGGCGTGGCCGCCAAGGCCAGCCCGCACACCCTGCGACATTCCTTCGCCACCCACCTGCTCGACGCCGACGTCGACCTGCGCGCGATCCAGGAGCTGCTGGGCCACGCGCGCCTCTCGACCACCCAGCGCTACACGCAGGTGTCCGCGGAGCGGCTGGCGCGGGTGTATCGTCAGTCCCACCCCAGGGCCAAGGAGTCGTCTTGAAACCGGCAATCCGCTCCACGACGGTCGTGGCGGTGCGGCGCGGCGGGCGCGTCGCGTTCGCCGGCGACGGACAGGTCAGCTTCGGCGAGACGGTGCTCAAGACCGGCGCGCGCAAGATCCAGCGCCTGCGCGGCGAGCGCGTGCTGGCGGGCTTCGCCGGCTCGACCGCGGACGCGGTCGCCCTGGTCGAGCGCTTCGAGGCCAAGCTCGAAGAATTCGGCGGCGTGCTGCGGCGCGCCGCCGTGGAACTGGCCAAGGACTGGCGCACCGACCGCAGCCTGCGCCGGCTGGAGGCGCTGATGATCGTGGCCGACGCCGGCGAGACGCTGCTGATCTCCGGCAACGGCGACGTGATCGAGCCGGACGACGGCATCGCCGCGGTCGGCTCGGGCGGCCCCTACGCGCTGGCGGCCGCGCGGGCGCTGGTCGAGGCCACCGAGCTGCCGGCGGCCGAGATCGCCGAGCGCGCCATCCGCATCGCGGCCGGCATCTGCCTGCACACCAACGACCGCATCACGCTGGAGGAACTGGGCGGATGACTACGCTGACGCCGCGCGAAGTGGTCTCCGAGCTGGACCGCTACATCGTCGGCCAGGCCTCCGCCAAGCGGGCCGTGGCCATCGCGCTGCGCAACCGCTGGCGCCGGCAGCGCGTCGAAGGCGAGATGCGCGACGAGATCTACCCCAAGAACATCCTGATGATCGGGCCGACGGGAGTGGGCAAGACCGAGATCGCCCGGCGCCTGGCCAAGCTCGCCGCCGCGCCGTTCGCCAAGGTCGAGGCCTCCAAGTTCACCGAGGTCGGCTACGTGGGGCGCGACGTGGAGTCGATCGTGCGCGACCTGACCGAGGTCGGCGTCAAGCTGGTGCGAGAAGAGGAGCTGGCCAAGGTGCGCGCCTCGGCCGAGCGCATCGCCGAAGAGCGCCTGCTCGACGCGCTGTTTCCGGCCTCGGGCTCCCCGGGCGGCGAGAACTCGACCCGCGAACGCCTGCGCGAGAAGCTGCGCGCCGGCGAGCTGGAAGAGCGCGAAGTCGAGATCGAAGTCGCCGAGCGCGGCGGCGCGGGCCTGGAGGTCTTCACCGGGCAGGGCGTGGAGGAGATGAGCCTCCACCTCAAGGACCTGATGGGCCAGTTCATGCCCGGCGGCAAGACGCGCAGCCGGCGCGTGACGGTGGCGCAGGCGCGCGAGTACCTGCGCGAGGACGAGGCCCAGCGCATGATCGACCCGGACGCGGTGCGCGAGCGCGCGATCGAGCGCGTGGAGCAGTCCGGGATCGTCTTCCTGGACGAGATCGACAAGATCGCGCGCCGCGAAGCGCACGGCGCCGACGTGTCGCGCGAAGGCGTGCAGCGCGACCTGCTGCCGGTGATCGAGGGCTGCAGCGTGCAGACCAAGCACGGCGGCGTGCGCACCGACCACATCCTGTTCATCGCCGCGGGCGCGTTCCACACCTCGAGGCCGTCGGACCTGATCCCCGAGCTGCAGGGGCGCTTCCCGATCCGCGTCGAGCTGGAGGACCTGGACGAGCAGGCCTTCGTGCGCATCCTGACCGAGCCCAACAACGCGCTCACCCGCCAGTACGAGTCGCTGCTGGAGACCGAGGGCGTCCGGCTGGAGTTCAAGCCCGACGCCGTGGCCGAGATCGCGCGCATCGCCACCCAGGTCAACGCCAGCACCGAGAACATCGGCGCGCGCCGCCTGCACACGGTGCTGGAGAGGCTGCTCGACGACCTGCTCTTCCGCGCGCCCGACCTGGGCGGGCAGACGGTCAGCTTCGACGCGCAGCGCGTGACCGAACTGCTGGGGGAGATCGCGGCAGACAGCGACATCTCGCGATTCGTTCTGTAGTTTTCCGCGCCCTCATGGACCAGTTCATCGAAAAAGCGCGCGTGCTGGTCGAGGCGCTGCCCTGGATCCGCGCCTTCGCCGACCGCACCGTCGTGATCAAGTACGGCGGGGCTGCGATGCTCGACGACGAGCTCAAGGCGTCGTTCGCGCGCGACGTGACGCTGCTGCGCTACATCGGCGTGCGGCCCGTGATCGTCCACGGCGGCGGCCCGCAGATCGGCGAGATGCTGGCCCGGCTGGGCAAGAGCAGCGAGTTCGTCGACGGCGTGCGCGTGACCGACGACGAGACCATGGAAGTCGTGGAGATGGTCCTGGGCGGGCGCGTCAACGCCGAGATCGTCAGCCTGGTGGAGCGGGCGGGCGGCCGCGCCGTCGGGCTCTCCGGCCGCGACTGCGGCTTCATCGAAGTCGAGCGCATGCTCGGCCCGGACGGCGAGGACATCGGCCGCGTGGGGCGGCCGGTGCGGGTCTCCCCGCAGCTTCTGAACGGCATGACCGAGCAGGGGCTGGTGCCGGTGGTCGCCCCGCTGGGCAGCGGCGGCGACGGGCGCGCGTACAACATCAACGCCGACACCGCTGCGGGCGCAGTCGCCGAGGCGCTCGAGGCCGAGAAGCTGATCCTGCTGACCGACGTCGAGGGCGTACTCGACGCCGACGGGGCTTTGTTGCGCCAGATGACCCGCGGGGCCGCCGATCGGGCGATCGCCGAAGGCTCGCTGAGCGGCGGCATGATCCCCAAGGTGCGCTGCTGTCTGCACGCGCTGGACCACGGCGTGACGACCGCGCACATCATCGACGGCCGCCTGCCCCACGCGCTGCTGCTGGAGATTTTCACCGACGGTGGCGTGGGCACCCAGATCACCGCCGATGGCTGAGCACCCCAAGGACCTGCTGTCGCTGGCGGACTGGCCGCGGGCGTCGGTGGAGGGCCTGCTCGCGCGCGCCGCCGAGCTGAAGCGCCTGCGCGGAAGCGACCGGCACCCGCGGCCGCTCGCGGGCCGCTCGGTGCTGCTGTACTTCGCCAAGCCCAGCCTGCGCACGCTGGTCACCTTCCAGGTCGGCGTGGCCGAACTGGGCGGCCACCCCGTGTTGCTGCCGCCCGGCCAGGTGCGGATCGGCGAGCGCGAGCCGCTGGAGGACGTCGCCCGCAACCTGGAGCGCTGGGTGCACGCGGTGGTGGCGCGCGTCTACGGCCACGACATGATCGAGACGCTCGCCGCCCACGCGCGCGTGCCCGTGATCAACGCCCTGTCCGACCTGCTGCACCCCTGCCAGGCGCTGGCAGACGCGCTGACGGTGGCGGAGAACGCCGACCTGAAGCACGCCCGCCTGACCTACTTGGGCGACGGCAACAACATGGCGCACTCGCTGCTGAACCTGGCCGGCTGCCTGGGGCTGCGGCTGGTGGTCTGCACTCCGCCGGACTACGCGCCCGATCCCGGGCTGGCCGAGCGGGCCGCCGAGCGCGCGTCCGAGTCCGGCGGCGAGATCCGCCTGGAGAGCGACCCGCGCGCGGCGGTCGAGCGCGCCGACTTCGTCTACACCGACGTCTGGGCCAGCATGGGCCAGGAAGACGAGGCCGCCGCGCGCGCCGAAGTCTTCCGCCCCTACCAGATCAACGCCGAGCTGCTGGCGGCCGCCCCGGCGTCGGTCCGGCTGCTGCACTGCCTGCCCGCGCACCGCGGCGAGGAGATCACGCACGAGGTCTTCGAGTCCGACGCCTCGCTGGTCTTCGACCAGGCCGAGAACCGCCTGCACGCCCAGAAAGCCGTCCTGGAACTCCTCGCCACCCCCGACTGACCTCGACCCCGCCGGCGGGCGTTCGGGAATTGGAATGCGGGCGCTTCAATTTCTCTATCATCCCGCGCCATGAGTGAAGTCAAACGGGCGCTGCTGGCCTACAGCGGGGGACTGGACACCTCGGTCATCCTGCGCTGGCTGATCGAGACCTACGGCTGCGAGGTCGTCTGCTGGTGCGGCGACGTGGGCCAGGACGAGGACCTCGACGAGGTGGTCGACAAGGCCCGGGCGACCGGCGCGGCCGACTGCGTGATCTCCGACCTGCGCGAGGAGTTCGTGCGCGACTACGTCTACCCCGCCATCCAGGCCGGCGCCATCTACGAGGGCTCCTACCTGCTGGGCACCTCGCTGGCGCGGCCGGTGCTGGCCAAGGAGCAGGCGCGGGTCGCGCGCGAGGTCGGCGCCGACGCGGTCGCCCACGGCTGCACCGGCAAGGGCAACGACCAGCTCCGCTTCGAGCTGGCCTTCCAGGCGCTGGCGCCCGAGTTGCGCGTGGTCGCGCCCTGGCGCGAATGGGACCTGCGCGGGCGCAGCGAGCTGATGGAGTACGCGCGCCGCTTCGACATCCCGGTCGGCGCCACCCAGGCCAAGCCCTACTCGATCGACCGCAACCTGTTCCACATCAGCTACGAGGGCGGCGTGCTCGAGGACCCCTGGCGCGCGCCCGACGAGGAGATGTTCGAGTGGACGCGCTCGGCCGAGAGCGCCCCGGACCAGCCCGCGGAAGTCGAAGTCGAATTCGAGCGCGGCCGCCCGGTCGCCGTCGACGGTCGCGCGCTGGCGCCGGTGGAGCTGCTCACCGAGCTCAACCGCATCGCCGCCGAGCACGGCGTGGGCCGGGTGGACATCGTCGAGGACCGCGCGGTGGGCATGAAGTCGCGCGGCGTGTACGAGACGCCCGGCGGCAGCCTGCTGCACGCGGCGCACCGCGCGGTGGAGTCGCTCACGCTCGACCGCGAAGTCATGCTGGAGCGCGACCGGCTCTCGCCGCGCATCGCCCAGCTCATCTACGCGGGCTTCTGGTTCTCGCCCGAGATGGACATGCTGCGCGCCGCGGTGGAGCAGAGCCAGCAGTACGTCAGCGGCAGCGCGAAGCTGCGGCTGTACAAGGGCTCGCTGACGCTGCTGGGCCGGCGCTCGCCGCACAGCCTGTACGACGAGGACATGGCGACCTTCGAGGCCGACGAATCCTACGACCAGGCCGACGCGACCGGCTTCATCCGCCTCAACGCCCTGCGGCTCAAGCTGCGCCGGCGCCCGGAGTCTCAGTGAGCCTGCGCGTCGCCGTGCTGCTCTCGGGCGAGGGCACCACCTTCGAGCACCTGGCGGCCGAGCAGGAGGCGGGGCGACTCGACGTTGACTTCGCGGCGGTGATCTCCAGCAAGTCCGACGCCGGCGGGCTGGAGCGCGCCCGGCGCCGCGGAATCCCCGCCCGGGCCGTGCCGCGCCGCGAGTGTGCGGACGAAGCGGAGTTCAACCGCCGCCTGCACGCCGTGATCGACGAGTACCGCCCGGAGCTGATCGTGCTGGCGGGCTTCCTGTCCAAGCTGGAGCTGCGCGGCTACGCCGGGCGGGTGGTCAACACCCACCCCGCGCTGATCCCGGCCTTTGCCGGCCACGGCTTCTACGGCGACCGCGTCCACCGGTCGGTGCTGGAGGCCGGCGTCCGGCTGACCGGCGCCACGGTCCACTTCTGCGACGACGAGTACGACACCGGCCCGATCCTCGCCCAGCGAGCCGTGCCCGTGCTCGACGACGACGACCTCGAAAGCCTCAAGCGCCGCGTCCAGGAATGCGAGCGCGATCTGTACGCCGAGTCGATCCAGCTCATCGCCCAGGGCCGCGTGCAACTCGAAGGCCGCCGCGTCCGCATCCGGCCCGGGAGCGAGAGCCTCGTCTCCGAGGCTGACTGACCCGAGCGCCGCCCGGCCCTCCGGCTGCCGTGCTTCGGTTCCGGCGGGACCTGTGCCCCCGCGCCGGTCCCCCTTGCGGTGGCCGCCGGGGCGGCGTGTTTTGACCCGCCGGGGGCCTCCTGATAGCTTCCGCGGGCCCCGCGCTGGGCTGGAGGATGGCGGTGAAGGCACTCGACCCCTTGGGAACGCTGCGCCGTACGCATTTCTGCGGCGCGGTCGGACCCGCCGAAGTCGGACAGGAGCTGGTCCTGTGCGGCTGGGTGCACCGCCGGCGCGACCACGGCGGCGTGATCTTCATCGACCTGCGCGACCGCGCCGGCCTGGCGCAGATCGTCTTCCGCCCGGACCGCGAGCCCGAGACGCACGCCCGCGCGCACGGGCTGCGCTCGGAGTACGTGATCGCGGTGCGCGGCGTGCTGGAGCGCCGCGAGGACGACGCCGTCAACCCCGACCTGCCCACCGGCGAGGTCGAGCTGTCGGTCTCGGAGCTGCGCGTGCTCAACACCGCCGCCACCCCGCCGTTCCCGCCCGAGGACGAGCTCGAGGTCGACGAGAGCCTGCGCCTGCGCCACCGCATCCACGAGCTGCGCCGGCCGCTCGCGCAGTCGCGCCTGGAGCTGCGCCACCGCCTCAACCAGTCGCTGCGCGCGACCTGCAGCGAGCTGGGCCTGCTCGAAATCGAGACCCCGATGCTGGCGCGCGCCACGCCCGAGGGCGCCCGCGACTTCCTGGTGCCCAGCCGCCAGTACCCCGGCCAGTTCTACGCCCTGCCGCAGTCGCCCCAGATCATGAAGCAGCTCTTGATGGTCGGCGGCTGCGACGGCTACTTCCAGATCGCGCGCTGCTTCCGCGACGAGGACCAGCGTGCCGACCGCCAGCTCGAGTTCACCCAGCTCGACCTGGAGATGTCGTTCGTGGGCGAGGACGACGTGCTGCGCGCGCTGGAGGAGATCACCGCGCGCGCCTTCGCCGACGTGCTGGGCGTCGAGCTGCCGCGGCCGTTCCGGCGCCTGCCGTTCGACGAGGCGCTGGCGCGCTACGGCAGCGACAAGCCCGACACGCGCATCCCGCTGGAGCTGGTCGATCTGTCCGACGTGGTCGCCAACAGCGCGTTCAAGGTTTTCGCCGACGCCGTGGCCGGGGGCGGAGTGGTCAAGGGGCTGGCCGTGCCCGACGCCCGGGATTTCGGCCGCCGCGACCTCGACCGGCTCGGCGAGCAGGCGCAGAAGTGGGGCGCCCGCGGCCTGGCCTGGGTGCGCGTGCAGGACGACGGGAGCTGGCAGTCGCCGATCGCCAAGTTCCTGTCGGAGGACGAGCGCTCCGGCATCGCCGCGGCGGCCGGTCTGCAGCCGGGCCACCTGATCCTGTTCGGCGCGGACCGCGCCCCGGTGGTGAACGACGTGCTCTCGCGGGTGCGCAGCGAGCTGGGCGAACGCCTCGGCCGCCGCGAGCCGCGCGACTGGGACGCGCTCTTCGTGGTCGGCTTTCCGCTTTTCGAGAGCGGCGAGGACGGCCGGCTGACCTACATGCACATGCCCTTCGTGGCGCCGCTCGAAGAAGATCTCCCCAAGCTGGCCAGCGACCCGCTGCAGGTCCGCGCCACCCACTACGACCTGGTCATCAACGGCACCGAGATCGGATCCGGCAGCCTGCGCAACCATCGCGCCGACGTGCAGCTCGCCATCCTGGAGCGGCTGGGCTACCCCGAAGACCAGGCCCGCGAGCGCTTCGGCTTCCTGCTCGAGGCGCTCGAGACCGGCGCGCCGCCCCACGGCGGCTTCGCCTTCGGCCTCGACCGTCTGGCGATGCTCCTGTCCGGCGGCGACAGCCTGCGCGACGTGATCGCCTTCCCCAAGACCCAGCGCGCCCAGGACCCCTTCCTGCAGGCCCCCAGCCCCGTCGACGCCCGCCAGCTCCGCGAACTCGGCCTGCGCGTCCGCAGAGAAAAGCCGCCGGAATAGCCGCCCGCCCGTTCCGGTCCTCGACGCGTGGGACGGGGGCGCTTGCGGTTGGGCGTGGGGGCGGGTTTCATGCAGTCGGGATGGGAGACGAGATTCGCGAGCGGCACTTCGACGCCGAGGCGTTCCGGCGCTTCCGGCGCAGCCTGGACGCCGAGACCGAACTGGTGGGCGAACTCTTTGAACGGGGAGGGTTCAGCCGCCGGGGCGACATGGCGGGCTTCGAGCTGGAGGCCTGGATCGTGGACGCCGACGGGCAGCCCGATCCGCAGAACCCGCGGCTGCTGGAAGCGATCGGCAGTCCCCTGGTCGTACCCGAGCTGGCGCAGTACAACGTCGAGCTGAACGGCAGCCCCACGGCGCTGCGCGGGAAAGTCTTCTCGCGCCTCGAAGACGAGCTGGCGGACACCTGGGAGCTGTGCCGCCGCGGCGCGGCCGAGCTGGGCTGCCGCCTGGCGATCATCGGCATCCTGCCGACCATCCGGCCGGAGATGCTCCACTCCGAGCACATGTCCCACGTCGTGCGCTACCGGGCGCTGAACGACCGCATCTTGGCGCTGCGCGACGGCGCTCCCCTGCACATCCGGATCACGACCGGCGACGGCCTCGACCTGAGCCACGACGATGTGATGCTGGAGGCCGCGGCGACCTCGTTCCAGATCCACCTGCAGTGCCGGCCGGAGCGCGCCGTGCGCGACTTCAACGCCGCGCTGGCGCTGTCCGCGCCGATGGTCGCGCTGGCCGCCAACTCGCCGTTCCTGTTCGGCCGCTCATTGTGGGAGGAGACCCGCATCCCGCTTTTCGAGCACGCCGTGTCGTCCGGGCCGCGCGCCCCGGCGCGGGTGACGTTCGGCACCGGCTACGCGCGCGAGTCGCTGTTCGAACTCTTCGTCGAGAACCAGCGCGACCACGCGGTCCTGCTGCCCTTCGTCCAGGAAGGCGAAGCGCCGCACAAGTTCGCCCACGTGCGCTTCCAGAACGGCACGGTCTGGCGCTGGAACCGGCCGCTGCTGGGCTTCGACTACGACGGCGTGCCCCACCTGCGCATCGAACACCGGGTGGTGCCGGCGGGGCCCACCATCCACGACTGCGTGGCCAACGCCGCCGCCTACTTCGGAATGCTCCGCGGGCTGGTGGAACTCGACGATCCGATCGAGAACCGCATCGACTTCGAGACCGCCCGGGACAACTTCTACGAGGCGGCGAAACACGGCCTGGGAGCGCGGCTGCGCTGGAGCGACGGCGAGATCAGCGCCCGCGACCTGCTCGGCGAGCTGCTGCCCCTGGCGGCCTCGGCCCTGGGCCGGCTCGGGATCCCGGAGCCCGAAGTCTCCCGCTACCTCGGCACCGTGCGGGCGCGCGTGGAGAGCGGCCAGACCGGCGCCCGCTGGCAGCGGGCGTGGGTGGAAAAGCACGGAGACGACTGGGCGGCGCTGACGCGCGCCTACGTGGACGCCCAGGAGACGGGCGAACCCGTCCACACCTGGCCGGTCTGAGATGGAACTGAAGATTCGGACGGAGCTGCCGGCGTCGCTGGAAGACGTGCCGGCCTCCGCGCTGCTCGACGAGCTGGGCGGCCCGACCCTTTTCGACCTGCGCCAACCGGGCCGCGCGCCGCTCTTCGTCTCCGTGCTGCTGCACGGCAACGAGGACTCCGGCTGGAACGCCGTGCGCCGGCTGCGGCCGCGGCTCGCCGAAGCCTCGGCGCTGGTCTTCGTCGGCAACGTCGAAGCGGCGCGCGCGCGGCGGCGCAGCCTGCCCGGCCGCGTCGACTTCAACCGCGTCTGGGAGGGGGGCGACACGCCGGAGGCCGCCGTCGCCGGCGAGGTGGCGGACTTCGCCGCCGCGGCCTGCCCCCGCCTGGCCGTCGACGTCCACAACAACACCGGCGAAAACCCGCCCTATGCGGTGCTCGCCCGCACCGACCCGCCGACTTTGGCGCTCGCCCGCGCCTTCTCCGAGCGGGCGATGCTCGCCACCCAGCCGCGCGGGTTCCAGACCCGGCGCTTCGCCCGCTTCTGCCCCGCGGTCACGGTCGAGGTCGGCACCGTGCGCGACCCCGCCAGCACCGAGCGCGCGGCGTCCTTCCTGGCGCGGCTGCTCGACGGCGCGCCCCCGGAACGGGACGGAGCGACACTCTCGCTGTTCGTGACCGCGGCGCGGGTGACGCTCGACCCGGAAGCCGAACTCGAACCCGACATGCAGCGCTACAACTTCCGGCCCGCCCCCGCGGGAACGGCCCTGACCCGCTCCGGCGGCCTGACCGCCTGGGCCGACGACGGCTCCGACGCGAGCGGCGAGTTCTTCGCCCTCCAGGACGGCGCCGCCGTGCTCAAGCGCCCGACCGTCCTGGCGATGTACACCGGCGATCCAGAAAGCGCCCGCCTGGACTGCCTCTGCTACTTCCTCGAGCCCATCGAACCCTGAGCCGACGCCCGCCCCGGCCGCTGGCCCGGTCGGTTCCGACTCCGCGGCTCCGGTGGCCCGGCACCCATCCTCGGCACTGGCGGAGCCCTACAGGTCCTGCAGCCGCGCGATGCCGCGGCGGCCGTGGGCCTTGGCGTAATAGGCGGTGTCGGCGGTGATCAGCGTCGCGCCCTCGGTGTGCAGGGCCGTGGCGTGATACAGGGTGTCGAAGAGATGGTGCTGCAGCGCCGCGGAGAGCTCGAAGGCCGCCGCGTAGATGGCGGGCGACTCGTCCACCTCCCATTCGAGCCGCTGCAGGTCGAGCAGGCTCGAGCGGGCGCCGGCGGGCTGTTTGCGCGCCAGCACGGCGGCGACTTCGGCCACGAAGTGCGGCGGCTGGACCATGCGGAGCTGTCCGGCGCCGATCCTCTCCAGCAGGGCGATGGCCCGCTCGGTATGCGCTTCGTCGTCCCGCTGGCGGAAGAACCACTTCAACGCCACGCTGGCGTCGACCACCGCCACTTCGATCACGGACGCTCTCGCCGGCGAACCTCTCGGAGTTCGTCGTCGGAGAGCGCGGGAGCCCGGCGCCGGCGACGCAGAATGCTCTCGACCGCCTGCCGGCTCTCCTGCCGGCGGCGGACCCGCTCCACGGCCTCGCGCATCAACCCCGCGATCACGGCGCTCTTGTTCCGGCCCTCGAAGGCCTGGTTGAAGGCCGCCTTGACCTCCTCGGGAACGCTGTAGTTCACGCTCGCCACGGCTCCCTCCGGATTATTGAAAATTTCAATAAAAATGCCGGTTCCGTGGTGACGGGTCAAGACGGGACCTGACGGACCGGGGCGTTGCGTGGAGAGCCCGGGAAGCGCCGTCCGCAGCCCGGCCCGCGCGGCCCGGCTCCGGCAAGGGGCGGGCCGGTATACTCGGCCGGTTCAGACGGGGAGGGTCGCCGTGAAGGTTCGAGCCGCCGTGGCGTGGGAGCCGGGACGTCCGCTGGAGATCGAGCAGATCGATCTGGAGGGGCCGAAGGCCGGCGAGTGTCTGGTCCGCCTGAAGGCCACCGGGGTGTGTCACACCGACGCCTACACCCTGAGCGGCAAGGATCCCGAGGGTCTGTTCCCCTGCGTGCTGGGGCACGAGGGCGCCGGGATCGTGGAAGAGGTCGGCCCCGGGGTGCGCTCGCTGGCGGCGGGCGACCACGTCGTGCCCCTCTACACGCCCGAGTGTCGGGAGTGCAAGTTCTGCCTGTCGGGCCGGACCAACCTCTGCGGCGCGATCCGCGCGACCCAGGGCCAGGGGCTGATGCCCGACGGCAGCAGCCGGCTCTCGCAGGGCGGGCGCATGATCCACCACTACATGGGCACCTCGACCTTCGCCGAGTACGCGGTGGTGCCCGAGATCGCACTGGCCAAGGTCCGCGCCGACGCGCCCTTCGACAAGATCTGTCTGCTCGGCTGCGGCGTGACCACCGGCATCGGCGCGGTGCTCAACACCGCCAAGGTCGAGCCCGGCTCCAGCGTGGCGGTGTTCGGGCTGGGCGGCATCGGCCTGTCGGTGATCCAGGGCGCGGTGATGGCCGGCGCGGAGCGCATCATCGGCGTCGACACCAACCCGCGAAAGTTCCCGCTGGCCGAGCAGTTCGGCGCCACCGAATGCCTGAACCCCGGCGACGTCGTCGACGTGGTCCAGGAGCTGATCGACCGCACCGACGGCGGCGTCGACTACTCCTTCGAGTGCATCGGCAACGTCGAGGTGATGGGCCAGGCGCTGCAGTGCACGCACAAGGGCTGGGGCGAGTCGATCATCATCGGCGTGGCCGGCGGCGGCGAGGAGATCCACGCCCGGCCCTTCCTGCTGGTCACCGGCCGCTCCTGGCGCGGCACCGCTTTCGGCGGTACCCGCGGCCGCACCGAGGTCCCGCGCCTGGTCGACCGCTACATGAGCGGCCACGTCAAGCTCGACGAGATGGTCTCCCGCAAGTTCCCCCTGGAAGACATCAACGACGCCTTCGACGCCCTCCACGCCGGCGAAGTCATCCGCAGCGTGATCGACTACTGAGAGGCCGGAGCCCGCTGGCCCCGACATGGGGTCAGAGCAGTTCCAGATCCGGAATGTCCTGAAAGTCCCCCCGGTTGAGCGTCCAGAGACGCGCGCCGTGTTCCAGGGCGCAGGCGGCGATCGCCAAGTCGATCTCACGGCCGCGTGGCCGCGCCAGCGAGCGGTAGAGTCGGGCGGCCAGGGCGGCTTCCGGGGCTCCGAACGCGATGGCTCGGTTGATCGGGAAGAGAGCTTCCTGGGCGTCGACCTCCTCGGGCAGGCGAGGACCGCGGAGCCACTCGTAGACGACCAGCGTCGGAACCTCTATGCGCTCGCCGCCCTCAATGAAGGAGCGCAGCGTCTGCCCTGAGCGCCGGGGGCCGCAGAGGCTGTCGATCAGGGCCGAAGTGTCGATGAGGATCAACGTCCGGCACCGGCGCCCTTGCGCCCACCCCCTCGTCTGGACTTCCGGAGATCGCGCAACTCGGCGTCGATCTCCTCCGGAGGTCGTCGGGGAATGCGACCAACCACTTCGTCGAAGCGGCGCAGGAGTTCCAATCGCTCGCTCTCGCCGAGGCGTCCGATCCTCTCGCTGTAGTCGCAGATGGCGTCCCGAACGACCTCGCTCTTGGGCTTGCCGAGCCTCTCGGCCGCCAGTTCCAGACGTCGGACGGCCCGGTCGTCCAAGCTGAAGGTCATCTTGTAGGAAGCCATAATTATGGCCTACTACCATAGTACAGTGAACAGATGCTGGCCATTGGAAGTCGGGCTTATCTCCCTCAGGCGCTGCGTTGCAGGGTGGCGTCGATCCAGTCGGCGACTCGGGTCCAGAGGCTCGCGCGGGTGTTCGAGACGAAGTGGCAGTGCCAGCAGTCGTCCTGGACGAAGGTGTCGACCCGGGCGGCGTTCGGCAGCGACGCGGCCGATTCCTCCTCGGTGCCGGGCAGGTCGTGGTCGCCGATCGGGATCAGCGCCGGAACCCGGATCTTCTCCGCCCAGGGCGAGTAGCCGCCCGGGAGCATCGACAGCAGTCCCGGGATCGGAAGCTGCACGCCCGCGGCGGTCTGCAGCGCCTCCACCGCGGCGGGCGGGGCGCTGCCGACGCTGAAGGCCGCCCCTTCCGCGCCCCCGACGCGCTGCGGGTAGGCCGCGCCGAAGCGCGCGCGGGCCAGCTCGACGATGCGCGCGCGGATCGCCTCCGGATCTCCCGCGACTGCCAGCTCGCCGCCCTCCAGAAACGCGGGCAGCCCCAGCGTCTGGAACGTGAACAGCACCAGCGCGGCGTACGGCGCGTGGTCGGCCTGCTGGACCACGGTCAGGCACGAACCCATCGAGTGCCCCACGCCGATCAGGGGAACCGACGCCAGCGCGTCGCCCTCCCGGGCGAGGCGTTCCCTCACGGCGTCGAGCGCGCGCTGGTTGGCCGCCGCGATGCGGTCGGCGTCGAGCCGCCAGCCGTCCTCCGGCCTGGAACTCTCGCCCACGCCGAGGTGATCGATGGCCAGCGTGGCGAAGCCGCGGCGAGCCATCGCCTCGGCGAAGCTGTAGCTCGCGTCCTCCCCGACCCACAGGTCGTAGTAGCGGCGGGTCAGCGACCGCAACGCCCGCGCCGCGAGATCCGCCGGCGCCGTCGAGCTGGCCGCGATCTCGAGCCGATCCGCGCCCAGGGACGCGTCGCTGACGTCCAGCCGCCACTCCCGGCGAACGACCTCCCGGCGCGTCGCCGCCAATACCATCCCTCCCCCCGGAGCCCGTCGAGTCTCGACCCGGCCGGCCACTCTACCCGGATCCCACCCGGCGGGCGCGTCCGGCGGCGGTGCGATCGGTCCCAGAGTTGCGCCCGGGATCGGTCCGGGATCCTCGCTGATTGAACGGTAGGCGTTCAATCCGCAAGGTTCCGACGGGGGAGGCCGCCGTTGGAGGAGAGCTACTCCGGAATCCCCTCCGGCCCGCTTGGGCCGGGCTGCTCCGACTCGCCCGGGGGCCGGGAGCGGGGGCGGCCGGGGCGGCGGATCTGCAGGAGCAGCACGCCGAGGCCGGCGAGCAGGGCGGTGGCGGAGACGCCCGCGGCGGCCGAGGCGCGCAGCGCGACGTCTTCGATGCCGGCGCGCAGCAGGGCGTTGCCGTGCTCCATCAGCACGTCCCAGAGGATCTCGGCGTCGCTCTGGCCGCGCCCGATCCCGGCCGCGATCGACTCGCGGATGGCGGACTCGATCGGCAGCCCGCTGATCTTCTTGGGGTGACACGAGCAGGAGACCAGCAGGTCGCGCTCGATCCGGGCGGCGCGCTCCATCTCGGTGTCGGGCGCGCAGCCCGCCGCGGCCCACAGGCCCAGGCACAGCAGCAGGGCGCCCGACAGGCGGCGCATCGGCCTCATCCCAGCGCCTCCCGCAGATCGGCGATCAGCGCCGGCTCGCTCTTCTGCAGGCCGGGATAGCGGCCCACGATCTCGCCCCCGGGCGAGATCAGGAAGCTGATCACCAGGTGGTCGATCTGCCCGTCGGGGGTGCGGACGCGGCCGACCCCGTAGGCGTCCAGCACCGCCTGCACGCGCTCGGGATCGCCGGTGGCGAAGGTCCAGCGGGACAGGTCCGCGCGGTGCTTGCCGGCGTAGCGGCGCAGCCGCTCCGGGGTGTCGGTATCCGGATCGAGCGAGACCGACACGAAGTGCGTGCGCTCCGCCAGCTCGGGCGGCAGGCGGCGCTGCAGGCGCACGTGCGAAGCGGTCAGGACCGGGCAGGGCCCCGGGCAGGTGGTGAAGATGAAGTCCATGAACACCGCCCGGCCGCGCAGCCCGGACAGCGCGAAGGCCTCGCCGTCGTGGCCGACCAGCTCGAAGTCCGGGGCGATCTCGGGCGTGGGCACGAGCGGCGCGCTCCGGAACCCCGCTTCGGGCTCGGCGGTCACCTCCAGCTCCAGGATGAGCAGATTGGTGGCCGAGCGCTCGAGCTGGAAGCGCACCCGCGCCCCCGGGGCGACGCCCTCCAGCAGTTCGGGCGCGGCGACGTCGAAGTTCATCGTCATCGCCGGCATGAAGCCCGGGATGTCCCCGTGGGCGATCTTGACCTGGGCGGCGTCCGCGTCGACCGCCTCGACCCGGCCGGTCACCTCGTAGACCTCGCTCGACGAGACCCCGCAGGCCAGCAGCAGCGCGCTCAGCGCCAGCGCCCGGATCACAGCACCCGCTCCCGGGTCAGCGGCACCACGTTCACCTCGCCCAGGTCCTGGCTGCGGCTGTCGCCGTACCAGCGGAAGAAGTGCGCCGCCAGCGTCACCCAGAACACGAAGCCGGCCGGCACCCACATCATGATCCCGCCGATCTGCTGGTCGGCCAGGGGGTCCAGGCCCCAGATGCGCGGCGCGATCGCGTAGGCCGGGTAGAGCACGCTGTCCGACAGGGTGATCAGCATGCCGACGATCTTCATCGGGAACGGCAGCAGCAGCAGGTAGACCATCTGGAAGGCGATCTTGGGCCGCAGCTCGCGCGCGGGCGCCAGCACCGGCCACCAGCCGATCACCGCGGTGACGATGAACAGCAGGTGCTCGGCCACGTGCACTTCCAGCCGGATCAGCGTCGAGTTGTACAGCGCGGGCAGGTGCCAGACCGCCACCGTGCCCGAGAACACCAGGTAGGCGACCAGCGGCGTCGCCAGCAGACGCTCCAGGCGGGCCAGCGGCGCCGGCCGCAGCGCCCGCCGCACCAGCCAGTCCGGCGTCCCGATCAGCAGCATCGGCGGCACCAGCAGCGTGATCAGCAGGTGCTGGACCATGTGGCCGCTGAACAGGTACGAGTCCGAGATGTCGTGGATCGGACCGGTCAGGGAGACGAAAAGGATCAGGCACGCGGTCACGAAGCACAGCCACTGCTCGCGGGGCACCGGCGCGCTCCCGCCCAGCCGCGCGCGCCACGGCCCGATGCAGGCCGCGTACCCCGCCAGCAGCCCGCCGATCCCCAGCGGGATGCTGACGTGCGTGCTCCAGCCGTCGAACGCGGCGTCGCCGACGAAGTAGATGACGGCCATCGAGATCAGGCCGATCGCCAGACTGGGGTGGATCCGACTGCGCGGCATGTCCGCGGCTCCCGGACTCGGCCCAGGTTCAGGGGCCGAGCACGCGCTCCTCAATGTAGTCGCGCAGGCCGTCGACCGCGACGCGTTCCTGCTCGGTCGTGTCGCGGTCGCGCACCGTGACCTTGCGGTCTTCCTGCGAGTCGAAGTCGTAGGTCACGCACAGCGGCGTGCCGATCTCGTCGTGGCGGCGGTAGCGCCGGCCGATGCTGCCGGAGGCGTCGAAGTCCACGTTCAGGCGGCGGCGCAGGTCGGCGGCGATGCGCTGCGCCGGCTCCGACAGCTTCTTGGACAGCGGCAGGACCGCGGCCGAGAACGGCGCCATGCGCGGCGAGAGCCGCAGCAGCGTGCGCTTGTCGCCCCCGACCTCGTCTTGGTGATAGGCGCTGGTCAGCAGCGCCAGCAGGCAGCGGTCGACCCCGATCGAAGTCTCCACCACGTGCGGCGTGTAACGCTGCTTGGTGTCGGGGTCGGTGTAGGACTGGTCCTTGCCGGAGTGCTCGGTGTGCGAGCGCAGGTCGTGGTCGCCGCGGTGGTGGATGCCCTCCAGCTCCTGCCAGCCGAAGCCGAATTCGAACTCGATGTCGTAGGCGACCTTGGCGTAGTGGGCCAGCTCGTCCGGCCCGTGCTCGTGCCAGCGCAGCTTGGACTCCGCCAGGCCGATCCCGCGCAGCCAGCCCATGCGGGTCTCGCGCCAGGCCTCGAAGCGCTCCAGCCCCTCGTCGGGGTGCACGAAGTACTCCATCTCCATCTGCTCGAACTCGCGCGAGCGGAAGATGAAGTTGCGCGGCGTGATCTCGTTGCGGAACGCCTTGCCCACCTGCGCGATGCCGAAGGGCGGCTTCTGCCGCGCCGAGGTCATCACCCGCTTGAAGTCCAGAAAGATCGACTGGCAGGTCTCGGCGCGCAGGTAGGCGTCGGACGACGAGTCCTCCGCCGGCCCGATGCGCGTCTTGAGCATCAGGTTGAACTGCCGCGGCTCGGTGAAGTCGTGCTCGCCGCCGGGCGCCTCCGAGCAGGCGTCGTCGGGGTCGATCTGGTCGGCCCGGAAGCGCCGCTTGCAGCACCGGCAGTCGACCATCGGGTCGTGGAAGTTCGCCACGTGGCCCGAGGCGACCCAGGTCTGCGGATTGGCGATGATCGACGAGTCCAGCCCGACCACGTCGTCGCGCTCCCGCACCATCGCCTGCCACCAGGCCGCCTTCAGATTGTTGCGCAGCTCGACCCCCAGCGGGCCGTAGTCCCAGAAGCCCGCGATGCCTCCGTAGATCTCGCTCGACGGGTAGATGAACCCCCGATTCAGGCACAGACCGACCAGCTTGTCCATCAGGTCCATCGGATCTCCAGACGGCGCCGCAGCGGGCTGCCGGGCGCCCGGGGCGGCCCGCCCCAAGGGGTGTCAACCGCCGCTCCGCCTCCGCACCGTCCGCGGAATCCCCGCGCGACGCCGAGCGCCTCGTCCCTGCCGGGCGCAGAGGTCAAGGATGCGTCGCCATGAGACGCAAATCAGGCGCGGAAGTGCGGCATTTCCGGATCGAATAGCGGGATATCCATCGCGCGGGCGACGTCGTTCATCCGCCGGTCGTAGCTCGCGAGTTCCACTTCCTGACCCTGATCTACCAGATACGCGCACGATGCCAGATGCAGGGCGTCGAGGGTCCGCGGCGGAGCCGGACCGGGAAAGGCATCCAGCGCCCGCGCCAGAACCCGCGGGGTCAACTCCAGCAGCGCGATCCGTCCGACAAGCCGCCGCGCCGCCTCGCCGTGCGAATCCGCAAGACCGCGTGCGTGCAGCGGCGTCCAGATCTCATATTCGAGGAGCCGGCTCGACACCAGGGTCCCGTCCCAAAAGGAGCCCGGGGGCTCGCGGTCCTCGGTCAGCAGCCAGGCCAGCGCGACGGACGTGTCGAGATAGATCACCGGTCGCGCCGGCTCTCGTCGAGTTCAGCCAGAACCTCGTCCAGACTGGCGACCGCGGCGGGCTTGGGCGGCGGTCCCGAGCCCGTCAGCGCTGGCGGCGCGAGCACGCCGGAACGCACTGCCTCGGCCAGGAACGCATCGGCTAGGACCGGGCTCCGGGTCTCCCGGAGCGGGCCCAACTCCGCCACCACAAGGTCACGGTCGGTCACCAGGATCGTCTCGCCGGACGCTGCGAGCCGGACGTATTCGCTGAGCTTACTGTTCAGGACCTTGATGCCGACCGATCTCATGCCGGGCAAGGTAGCTACCGGACGCTACCTGTTCAAATGCCAACCGTTTCGATCCTGGTGGGCGCGCCGTCCAGACAAGCCTCATGGCACAGACCGACCAGCTTGTCCATCAGGTCCATCGGATCTCCAGACGGCGCCGCAGCGGGCTGCCGGGCGCCCGGGGC
>JAGWBS010000053.1:0-21551 GCA_021295775.1 Pseudomonadota bacterium
CAGGGCGAGCGGACGGCCGCGCGCGAAGGCATAGGCTTCGTCCGGGCCGGCCCGGGTGTCGAACGCCCAGGCGTCGAAGGAGAGCGTGGTGTGGACGTGCAGCTCGCCGAAGTAGGGATTGCCCAGAGGGTTGCGGTCCAGGCATTCGACGTGCGTCTCGGGGGCGCTGGGTTGGGTCGCGGGCGAGGGGGTCGATTCGTCCGGCGAGCAGGCGGAGAGAATCAGGCCCAGCCCGGTGGCGAGGGCCGCGGCAGCGAACGGTCGGTTTCCGGACCCGCGCGCGCACCGCGGCCTGTGGGGGGAACCGGAGAAGACAGGGCTGAAGGCCAGACGCTGCCGTTCGGCTTTCATGGGTCCCTCCCGCGCGGAGGGTATCAGACCGACATTGGTTGACGGTCCGGCCGCGCGGCGCTCACCCTGGGCCGGAACGCGAGGGAGGAACGGGCATGGGCCAGAGCGAGGACGCCATCCGGCGCCTGATGTACCTGTACGCGGAGTGCGTGGACCTGGCCGACTTCGAGGGGCTGGCCGAGCTGTTCCGCCACGGGGAGATGACCTCCAACACCGCCACGGGCGGGATGAGCGGAGAACGGGTGCGCGACTTCTACGCTCGCACCAACAAGGTCCACGAGAACGGCACGCTGTGCACCCGCCACCTGGCGACCAACATCATCGTGGACGTGGACGAGGCCGCGGACAGCGCCTCCGCCCGGTCCTACTTCGTGGTCTTCCAGGCCACCTCGCGCCTGCCCTTCCAGCCGATCGTCGGCGGCCGCTACCACGACCGGTTCGAGCGCGTCGGCGGCGAGTGGCGCTTCAGGCAGAGGCGCGTGCTGGTCGACCAGATCGGGGACGTCTCCGAACACCTGACTTTCGATCTCACCGGCGAAGAGGTCGATTTGGGCGAGGACGAGCCGGGGCCGAGTTAGAATGAACCCCGGCCCGGCCGCACGGGCCGCGGAGGACGCTGCATGGTCGCCGGCTTCGATTCGATCGATTTCCACGAGTTCCACAACCGCGAACTGCCGCGGCGGCTGGCGGCGGGCAACGCCGGACTGGCCGCGCGCGGCTGCGGGCACCTCCCGCCGCTGGGCATCGCGCTCGAAGACAGCGGAGAGACCTACACCTACGTGCCCCGCGAAGGCACGGTCGAGATCGTGGCGGGCGACGCGCCGGCGCGGACGGTGATCGCGGTCCGTCAGGACGAGTTCGAGGGCATGGTCCACGACTGCGAGTCCGCCCCCGGACTGATCTACGGCGGTCGGGTCGTCAAGCGCCGCGGCGACATGATGGACTTCGTGGGTTGGGACCCCGTGCTGCGCGCCATGTACCAGGGCCGCCCGATCTACGACGCCGACGCGCTCGACCTGCGCGACCGGCGCGGCGAGCCGCTCGATCCCGCCCACGGCTTCCGGCCGGAAGACGACCTCGAGGACATGGCGCACTTCCTGCGCAGTGTCGGCTACCTGTTCGTGCGCGAAGTCTTCTCGGCCGAAGAGGTCGCCGCCTTCCGGGCCGCGGGCGAAGTGCTTCGCGGGCGCGCTGTCGAGGGCGACCAGCTCTCCTGGTGGGGACTCGACGACCGCGGCGAGAGCGTGCTGTGCCGGGTGATCCGCGCCGGCGATCTGCCCGCGTTCCGCGGCCTGCCCCGCGACCCGCGCCTGAGTTCGCTGGTCGACCTGGCCGATACCAAGCTGGTCCCGAGCGCGAGCAGCGACGTGGACGGGGTCACGGTGCTGTGGAAGAACCCGCGCATGCGCGAGGGCCTGTCGGACCTGCCCTGGCACCGCGACTGCGGCATGGGCGGCCACTCCGTGATGTGCCCGACGATGGTGTGCAGCATTTTCCTGGAGGCGAACACGCCCGAGGCAGGCGAGCTGCGCTTCCTGCCGGGCTCGTGGCAGAAGTCCTGGGGCTTCGCCGAGGCCGGCGACGCCAACGCCCCCCAGGGCGTGGCCGTTCCCGCCCGTCCCGGCGACCTCACCCTGCACTACGGCGACGG
This sequence comes from Pseudomonadota bacterium, assembly GCA_021295775.1. Lineage (GTDB taxonomy): Bacteria > Myxococcota_A > UBA9160 > SZUA-336 > SZUA-336 > JAGWBS01. The sequence continues at coordinate 2,003 of JAGWBS010000053.1, forward strand.
CATGCACTTCGCGCCCCCGCCCACCAGCGAAACCGGCCCCTTCCGGAGCTGCGTGCTGGTCGGCTACGCGCGCGAGGGCGCCCGCCACCACCGCGGCGAGCGCCACTACAACGACGTGCTCCTCGGCCGCGGCGACGGCCAGGTCGAGCACATGACCAAGGTGGCCGGGCGCTACTGAAACGGCCGCTTCCTGCGGCTACGGCGCGGGAGCGGGCTGGGGACCGCGCAGCAGGCGGCCGGGGCGGGCGTCGGTCGGCTTGCCTTGCTCCATCACGGTCTCGCCGCTGACCAGGGTGGCGACGTAGCCCTCGGACTCCTGGAGCAGGCGGCGGGCGCCGCCCGGCAGGTCGTGGGCCATGCGCGGCGGGAGCAGCTTGAGGGCGTCGTAGTCGATCAGGTTGAAGTCGGCCTTGGCTCCCGGGGCGATCGCGCCGCGGTCGTGCAGACCGTAGAGCTGCGCGGTGTGGCTGGTCATGCGGCGCACGGCGTCCTCGAGCGGGATGCGGGCGCCGCGCGAGCGGTCGCGGCTCCAGTGGGTGAGCATGAAGGTCGGCAGCGAGGCGTCGCAGATCACGCCGCAGTGCGCGCCGCCGTCGCCCAGGCTCAGGACGGTGTGCGGGTCCTCGAGCATCTCGCGCAGCGGCTCGCAGCTGCCGCCGCTGTAGTTCATCAGCGGGAAGAGCAGCAGCGCGCGGCCCTCGTCCTCCAGCATCAGGTCGTAGACCGTCTCGTACGCCGAGCGGCCCTGACGCCGGGCGTGCGCCAGGACGCTGGCCTCGGGCGGCGGCTCGTAGTCCGGCGGGTCGCCGAGCACGTACAGCCGGGCGAAGCTCTCCTCGCTACCAAACGCGTTCTGGAACCCCCGGCCGGGACCGTCGTCCTCTTCCAGGATGCGCCGCCGGATCTCCGGGTTGCGCAGCCGGGCGACCCGCTCGGGCAGCGGCAGGTCGGCCAGCGCGCGGTAGCTGGGCTTGGCGATGAAGGGATTGGCGACCGTCTGGTGGCCGGCCAGGATGCCGAAGGGCCGCGCCGCCATCTGCGCCCAGACCTCCGCGCCCTGGGTGCGGGTGCGGCGGCAGATCTCCAGCAGTTCGCGCCACTGGTCGGGCCGCGAATCGAACTGCAGCATGGCGAACGATACCGGCCGGCCGATCTCGGCCGACAGCCGGTACATCCATTCGATCTCGCGCAGCGCGTCGTCGGGGCCGTCGCCCGCGGTGTCGCCGCCCGAGCCCGCGCCCGCCAGCTCGAAGACCCCCAGCCCGGTGTCGCCCAGGGCCCGGCCGATGCCGAAGAGTTCGTCCTCCTGGGCGAAGGTGCCCGGGACCGGCTCGCCGTCGATCGCGCGGTGGCCCAGCGTGCGCGAGGTCGAGAAGCCCAGGGCGCCGGCCTCCAGTCCCTCGCGGACGATGGCGTACATGCGCTCGATGTCCTCGGCGGTGGCCGGCTCGTTGCGGGCGCCGCGGTCGCCCATCACGTAGGCGCGGACGGCGCCGTGCGGGACCTGGGTTCCGATGTCGATCGCTTTGGGCAGGGGGTACTCGGGGAAGGTCTCCCACTCCCAGCGGATGCCCTCGGACAGAGCCGCACCCGGGATGTCCTCGACGCCCTCCATCAGGGCGATCAGCCAGTCGCGGCGCTCCGGCGGCGCGGGGGCGAAGCCGACCCCGCAGTTGCCGAAGACCGTGGTGGTCACGCCGTGGAAGCCCGAGGGCAGCAGGTGCGGGTCCCAGGTCGCCTGGGCGTCGTAGTGGGTGTGGATGTCCACGAAGCCCGGCGTCACCAGCAGGCCGTCCGCGTCCAGCGTCCGCCGCGCGGCGCCCGTCACGCGCCCGACCTCGGCAATGCGGCCGTCCCGCACCGCCACGTCGGCCGTGAAGCCCTCGCGGCCGCTGCCGTCGATCACTTTCCCCGCGCGGATGACCAGGTCGTGCACGTCGCCTCCTCGTCCGAAACCGCGCGGAGAATACCACGCGGCCCGCCCGGCGCCGCCCGCTCTCCGTCCGCGCCCGGGTCAGGAGGAGGGTTGCGCCGTCAGCGCGTTCACCGCGGTTTCGACCGCCGTTCCGGCGAAGAAGTCGGGATTGCCGGCCGTCCACAGCTCGACGGGGTGGGTGAAGACGAAGTCCCGGAAGTCGTCCGCGCTGATGCGCCCCCGCTCGACCGGTTCGTAGGCCTCCCGAGGGATCTCGCTCATCTCCGGCACGTCCCAGTGGCCCAGGTCGGAGCCGAAGATCGCGCGCAGGCGGGCGCCCAGCGGGTTCACGTCCGCGCGGAAGGCCCAGGCGGTCAGCGGGTCGTCGGCCTCGCAGCCGAAGAAGAAACGCGGCACGAAGAGCTCGCGCAGGTCCTCGGGGCCGTCGACCCCGCAGCGCTCGAACTCGTCGAGCATCGAAGGGTCCTCGGGCGTGGCGTGCAGGCCCAGCGTGCCCGCCAGGCGGTCGAGCCGGCCCCGGTGCAGCGGTTCGGCGTAGCGCTCGAAGAGTTCGCGCAGCAGTTCTTCGTCCAGCCGCTCGGGGTCGTAGCGCCGGACGTGGGCGCGGTTGCGCTTCTCCCAGTGGCCCAGCAGGTCGGCGTAGAGCGTGCAGCCCCAGCCGGCGCCGCCCTCCAGGAAGGCGAAGCGCAGCCCGGGAAAGCGGCGCGTGACGCCGTTCAGGAAAAGCGAGCGGCAGGTCGCCTCGCCCGCCGCCGCGAACTGCCCCAGGTGGTTGTAGACGTAGCTGCTGGGCGAGCGGTGCGCCTCCCAGCCGGCCGCGGAGGAATGGAAGGTGGGGGCGATGCCCAGCTCCGCGCAGCGCGCCCAGACGGGGTCGTAGTCGTGGGCGCTGTCGACCCCCAGCGTGTCGAGCCAGGCGGGTCCGCCGTCCGCGCCGGGACGCCTCACGTGGCCCGCCAGCAGCGCGGCCTTGAGCCCCAGTTCGCCCACGGCATGGTCCAGCTCGGCGATGGCCTCGTCCGGGGTGTGCATGGGCACGACCGCGACCGGCGTCAGGCGGTCGGCGTAGGGCGAGTACAGCTCGGCGTTCATGGCGTTCAGCGAGCGGCAGGCGAGCTGCCGCAGCTCCGAGTCCTCGAGCGCGAAGAGCAGCAGCCCGGTGCTCGGGTAGAGCACGCTGAAGTCGATGCCGAACTCCCCGAGCCGCTCGTGCAGCAGCCGCGGCAGGCTGGCGGTGGCCCGGTCGCGGGTGTTCTCGGCCGGCGTCGCCCACCAGGGCGGGCGCGGCGCCCGGGCGGCCAGGCGCGCCTCGGGGGAGAACTCGTACCAGCCCGTCGCCAGTCGGTGCACGAGGGTCTCGAAGCGCTCGCGCGCCCGCCGGCCCGCCAGGCGTTCGGCCACCTCCAGCCACACCGGCATGAACTCCACGGTGTGCCCGTCCGAGTCGATCACCGGATGGTCCAGCGCGGGCAGTCCGGCCGGGGCGGTCATGCGGCTCGGTGCACGGGGGGCCCTCCCGCCGCGCTCAGCTCTGCGGGTACCGGGAGATGATCTCCTCGCCGCAGCGCGCGATGAAGTCTTCGAAGTAGGCCAGGCTGAACTTGCCGTCGGACGGCATGGGGGGCTGGAGCATCAGGCGCGTGACGCCGATGTCGGCGTAGCGGCGCACGCTGTCCACGTCGAGCTCCAGGCGGTTGCCCATCGAGACCTCGAACGGCAGCTCCTCGCGGCCCGCCTCGCGCCGCGCGGCGTGCAGCTTCGCGATCATGCCTTCGAGTTCGTCCAGCTCGATGTAGCCCGTCGCCAGCCAGCCGTCGCCCAGGCGGCCGGCCCGGCGGATGGCGGGCGGGGTGGTGCCGCCCACCTCGATCGGCGGCATCGGCTTCTGGACCGGCTTGGGCTGGAAGCGCAGCGGGCCGAGGTCGTAGAACTCGCCGCGGTGGTGGATGACCTTCTCGGTCCACAGCGTGCGCATCAGTCCGATGATCTCGTCCGTGCGCCGCCCGCGGTTGGCGAACGACTCGCCCACGAAGTGGAACTCCTCTTCCAGCCAGCCCACGCCGACGCCCAGGATCCCGCGCCCCCCGGACACCACGTCGAGCGTGGTGAAGGCGCGCGCCGTCACCAGCGGGTGCCGCAGCGGCAGGATGTAGACCTGGGTGCCCAGCCGGATGCGCTCGGTGGCGGCGGCGGCGAAGCCCAGCGCGACCCAGGCGTCGTAGAGCGGCGAGCCCGGATAGACGGGCGGCAGGCCGGTCTCCGAATAGGGATAGGTCGCGGGCATCTCGGTGGGAAAGACCAGGTGCTCCGGCATCCAGATCGACTCGAAGCCCGCCGCTTCGGCGGCGGCGGCCACGCGGCCGAATTCGCTGGGCGGAACGCCGAACAGGGGGTATCCGAATTTCATGCCGCCTCCCGGCCGCCGTTGGCCGGGCGATGCTATCACGACCCTCCGCCCCGGCCGGTCTGTGCCCGATGGCGGCGCGCCTCGGGAGCGCGGTAAATTGATCCGCGATCCACGAGGGGAGGGACGCGTGCTCGACTTGGTCATCCGCGACGGTCTGATCTGCGACGGCTCGGGCCGGCCCCCGTTCCGCGGCTCGCTGGGGATCCGCGGCAGGCGGATCGTTTCGCTCGGGGGCATCCGCGAAGCGGCGGAGCGCGAGATCGACGCGACCGACCGGGTGGTGTCGCCCGGCTTCGTCGATCCGCACACCCACTTCGACGCGCAACTGGCCTGGGACGGCTTCGCCCAGCCGTCGCTGGAGCACGGCGTGACCACGGTGATTCCGGGCAACTGCTCGCTCTCGCTGGCGCCGCTGCGCGCGGGCCACCGAGAACTGCTCGGGGCGATCTTCCGCCAGATCGAGGAGCTCCCCAAGGCAGCCTTCGACGCCGGCCTGGAGTGGCGCTGGGAGACCTTCGAGGAGTACGTCGGCGCGCTGCGCCCGGGACTGGGGATCAACGTCGCGCCGCTGGTCGGCCACAGCCTGCTGCGGCTGTGGGTGATGGGCGAGGAGGCGCGCGAGCGGGCCGCGACCGCCGACGAGGTCGCGCAGATGCAGGACGTGCTGCGCGCCAGCCTGGCCGCCGGGGCGATCGGCATGAGCACCAGCTGGGTCGACGTCGACCACGAGCACCGCCCGGTGCCCTGCCGGCACGCGCTCCACGACGAGTTGCGTGCGCTGTGCCGCACGCTGGGCGAGACCGGCGCCATGCTGCAGGTCGTGCCGGAGTTCTACGCCGCCGACCTGCTCTGCGCCCGCATCGACATCCTGGCCGAGCTGTCGTTGGAGTGCGGCATCCCGACCACCTTCTCGCCGCTCTTCGAGAGCCTCGCTACGCCTTCCCTGGTCGGGCGGGCGCTGGAGCGGATCGAAAAGCAGGCGGCGCGGGGCGCGCGCGTGATCCCGCAGATGCAGACCCGCCCGATCGACGTGAGCTTCGACCTGAGCGAGCCGAGCATCCCGTTCGCGTCCAAGCCGACCTGGTGGCAGGTGCTGGCGGGGCCGGAGCAGCGCCGGCTCGAGCAGCTCCGGGATCCCGAGACGCGCGCCGCGCTGGTCGCCGAGACGCGCAACGGCATCGATCCGATCGCGCTGAAGGTGGACTTCGCGCAGATCCGCGTGCGCGGCGTGAAGCGGCCCGAGAACGCCGGACTGGTCGGCCGCACGCTGGGCGAGATCGCGGCCGAGCGCGGCGGCGATCCGGTGGAGGTCATGATCGACCTGAGCCTGGACGAGGGACTCAAGAGCTGTTTCGTGGCCTCGGACATCGGCCACCGGGACTCGGAGAAGATCGGGCGCCGGCTCGCCCACCCGCACGTTCAGATCGGCGCGGGGGACGGCGGAGCGCACGTCTCGCGCTTCGCCACCTACGGCGACACCGGCCGCCTCTTCGGCGAGTTCGTGCGCCGCCGCGGCGACCTGAGCCTGGAACAGGCCGTGCGCAAGCTCAGCCACGAGATCTGCCTGGCCTGGGGGATCCACGACCGCGGCCTGCTGCAGCCCGGCTTCGCGGCCGACGTGGTGGTCTTCGATCCGCAGAGCATCGACCGGGGGCCGGAAGAGCCGGTCCGGGACCTGCCGGGCGAAGCCGGCTTCCGCTACGTGCGCCGCGCGCGGGGCGTCGAGCACGTGATCGTCAACGGCGCGCCGACCTACAGCGCGAGCGGGGGCTACAGCGGTGCCCGCGCCGGCGAGATCGTGCCGCGCTCCGCGCCCGGGACGCTCTGATGTCCGACGCCCCTCCCCCCGTGCGCCGCTGGGTGCGCCCCGAGCCGGGCGAGGACTGGGAGGCCCTGGCCGCCCGGGTGTTTCCGGAGCGCGAGCTCGAACCGGCCGTCGCCGACCTTCAGCGCTGGAACAGCCACGTCCTGCTGCGTCCCCCCACGGCCCCGATGACGACCTCGGACATCCTGTTCGTCGAGCCGCCGGGCTCCGGGGAGTCTGCATGAGCGCGGCGCCCCCCGGGCTCGTCCCCGGAGGCGGACATCGCTGAGACCGGCGCCGATCCCCGAACCCCGCCGGCGGGAAGCGCCCGCCGCCTGCGGGTGATCGCCGCCGGCGAGCCCGTCGCGGGCGGCGACTATCCGGTTCCGCACTGCGCCGCCCGCGGTCCGCAGCGTTCCCGGCGCGTCTGGCCCGAGCACGCGTCGCTGTGGCTGGTGCAGTCCGAACTCGAGGACGGCGCCGAGCTGGAGTGGTCCGGCCGGCACGGGGACGAAGGGGTGTACATCACGGCCGGACAGGTGCGGGAAGGCGGCCGGGTCTGCCCGTCGGGAGGCGCGGTGATCGTCGAGTCGGACGTTCCCGCCCGGCTGCGCGCCTCCGGGCCCGCGCGCCTGCTCCACTTCGGTCCGGCCGATCCCCGCCCGCCCGCGGGCGACCGGCCCCGTCCTCCCGAAGTCCACGTGGTCGGGCCCGGCGGCCGGTTCGCGCGGCGCGGGGACGGACGGGACACGCGGCTCTTCGCCGACTCGACCTGTCTGGGCTGCCGGATCTTCCTGCTGTACACGGCCCGCAGCGGGCCGTTCGAGTCGGCCCCGCACATGCACTCGCAGGACGAATTGGTCCACCTGCTGTGGGGCGGCATCACGCTGGGCGGGCGGCGGCTCGGCCCCGGCGACAGCGTGTTCATCCCCGCCGGACAGGCCTACGGCTTCAGCGGCGCGCCCGGAGGCTTCGGCTTCGTGAACTACCGCCGCGGGCTCTCGCGCATGACCGACCTGCGCAGCGGCAAGGTGCAGACCGAGGGCGGCGCGGCGGGAGGCCTGGAGCGCGTCGGCGATCTGCGCTGAGCGGCCGCGGCCTAGACTCGGTTCGCGATCTCGTTTTCGACCCGCCAGATCCGGTCCTGGCCCCAACAGGCGAACGGGCGCTCGTCGCGGCCGCCGGAAATCCGAAAGCTCGGAACGCCCCACAGTCCCGCCGCGAGCATGGCGTTCAGGTTGTCCTCCAGCAGGGCTTGCCAGGCGCTTCCGCGGGCCGCCGCCCGCAACTCGTCCCAGTCCATTCCCGCCCCGGTGACCACCCGCCGCAACCCCGCCGGGGTCACGATGTCCACACCGTCCGCCCAGGCCGCCGACAGGTACTCGGTCACGTACGGGGTCTCCCGGCCCAGAGCCGCGGCGGCGGGATACAGCGCGAGCGCCCGCTCGACCGGTTCGCCGAGCGGATCGACGATGCGCCCGAAGGGGATTCCCCGGGCGCGGGCCTCCCGGGCGGCGTCGACGATGATGTAGCGCTGCTTCGCCCGGGGAGCGGGAATGCCGCGCATCATCATCGGCAGCACGGGGCGCAGCCTGAGGGTGACGCCGCTGCGCGCGGCCAGGTCCAGTACCCGCCGGTGGCCGACGGCCGTGTACGGGCTGCGCAGGGACAGGAAGTACTCCAGCACGACCCGGCTCGCGGTCAGGCCGGTGGTGTCCGCGGGCTCGGGCTCGGGAACCCGGACATCTCCGGTACCGCCGGCGAAGCCCTCGTCGATCAGACGGCGTTCCAGCAGCCGGAGGCGGTCGAGGCCCCAGAACCACTCGCCGTCGAAGTGGAACATGCCTCCCAGGTAGTGTCCGAGCCTTTCACGCAGCGCGTCGCCCGCGCGCAGGGCGGCCTCGCCCGGCCCTTCGCGCGATCCCGGGGCCGCTGCGCGACTCGACCACAGCTCCTCGCCCGCGCGGATGGCGGCCGCCGCGAACTCGAGGCGGTCCCGGAGCGGGGCGAGCGCGTCGTTCGCTGCCCGGACCGCGGCCGGCCCGGGCCGGCGCACGGCCGCCGGAAGCGACGTTCCGTAGGCCTCCGCGACGCTGCGGGCATCCCGGAGCGCCCAGGCGTCGTAGCGCTCGTGGCTGCCCAGGAACGCGGGTTCGGGCCGCGACACCAGGTGCGTCCTGAAGGGCAGATCGTAGGCCGCCCTCAGCGCCTCCAGCTTCTGGACGGCCAGGTGGCTGTAGGGGTCGTCGACCTGGTGAAAGTAGTCCACGGCCTGCGCCTCGCCGGAGCGCCGGCGCGCGCGTCGAGCCCGCCGGCGGAGGTACCGCTGGTAGGCCGGCGAGGGGAGGATTCGGATCGCGCGGGAGCGGACGCGCGTCCGCAGCCGGTCACGGAGCATGGATGTGGATCTCGCGCGAGTCGGGAGGCAGGTCGAAGGTCTGCAGATCGCTCGCCAGCAGGGTTTCGGGAGACAGGCCCCGGGCGAAGACCTTCTCGGCCAGCGCGTTGGGGGGAGTGGGGACCAGGTGATAGAGGACGAGTCGGGCGACGCCGGCCTGCGCCGCGCGCGCCTCCAGGCTGCGCACGTCCGCGTGGTAGTCGATCACGTCGGTCATGACGGTCGACAGCCGGTCGATCCCCCGCGCCTCGGCGGCCTCGATCATGGGATCGAGCAGCGCGCGCGAGAGCGCGTCGTGCAGCAACAGGTCCGCCCCCCGCGCGGCCTCGAAAAGATCGTCGCTGGCGTTGGTGTCGCCGCTGATCACCACCGAGCGGCCGCGGTAGTCGACGCGATAACCCAGGGCGGGCGAGACCGGCGCGTGGTCGACCGGGAACGAGCGGACCGTCAGACGCCCGTCGCTCCAGGCGACCTCGCCGGGCGTCCCGCTCACAGCCTTCATCCGGCCGGCGGCGGGCGGCAGCAGATCGGAGCCGTGGTGCGCGACCCGGTAGCTTCGGTCCAGCCGATAGGCCCGGTTGAAGCCGTCGACCACCTCCTCGATCCCCTCCGGACCGTGCACTTCGAGCGGGGCCGCGCGCCCCTGCACCCAGCCCGCGAGCAGGACGTCGGGCAGGCTGGCGATGTGATCGGAGTGGAGATGGGTCAGGAACACGGCGGTCAGGCGGCCCAGGGGCAGGCGCGCCTGGGCCATCCGCAGCGGCGCGCGCGCGCCGGAGTCGAACACCAGCAAGTGCTCGGGAGTGAGCACCGCGATGCAGGCCTGCGCCCGCCGCGGATCGTTTCCGAGCGGGGAGGCGCTGCCGCAGACGACCACGCGCAGACCCTCGGGAGCGGCGGGCGGCGGGCCCAGCACACGCTGGAAGCCCAGGCGAAGCAGGCCGTCCTGAACGGCGGGCGTGTTCCAGGCGGCGCCGCCGCCCAGCGACAGGACGATCGCGGCAAGGATCCAAAGTCGGGGGTTCATGCTCTCGCCTCGCTGTGGGCCGCGGTTCGGTCCGTCCGCGCACCCGGTTTCGTTAGCTCGAAGACGGCGTCGTCGGGGAGTCCGACAGGCCGAGGCCGGTCACTCGAGCGGTCTCGATGTTCAACTGTCCGACCAGCCCCGCCTCGCGGTGGACGGCGATCTCCCGCCATTTTTCGGACACGGCCATCGCCCAGAGCGCGGCGCGGTTCGGATACTTCACCAGCGCGACCTCGTCCCAGAGGTCTTCGACCTGGCCGATCGACAGGAACGTGACATCGCCCGTGAAGAGCATCTCGCCGCCGAACTCCCGCACCAGACCGGACACGGCCTCGGCGTAGATCGCGTACGCCTCGCGGCCCGAGAGCCGGGTCTCCCTTGCGTCCGCGTACTCCGCCCGTTCGCGGAACTTCAGCAGATTGACCATCACGATCGGACCCTCGGGCCCCGCTTCCTGCATGCCGGCGATGCGTTCCGGGTCGCTGGGCATGACCTCGTTGGTGACTTCCATGGGTGTCCTCTCGGTCTTGGGTCGCGGTTCTTCGGGTGGGCTTCCGCAGCGGGTTCGTCCCCCCGGCTACGTCTTCGCCGTCTGGGGGGACGAGCCGGCGCTCTTCGCGACTCCGCGGTGCGAGAGATAGAGCAGGAGCAGGGAGGCGCCGAGCAGGGGAAGGTTGCCGAGCTTGCCCGGCGGCGTGCGGACGTAGAACTCTTCCGTCAGCGGATGCAGGATCCCGGTGGTGAGTCTGAGGAGGACCTCCAGCGCCATCAGGCCGAACATCAGCGGGATCAGGTTCCGGTAGCGGGCCAGGACGATCAGATAGAGGACGACCAGGATCAGCTGCTGTCCCCCCCAGAGCGAGCTGTACATGTAGATCACCTGGTTCGGGTCGGGATCTCCGGGGAAGAGGTGGATCGAGGCGATCGAATTCACGCCGCTGTCGTCCTTGAGCAGGTGGACCAGGCTGCGGAACGCCGTGAGGGCGATGAGCAGACCGAAGCCGGCCAGCGGCACCCTCCCGCCCCGGAAATCGTTGTTCGCGCTGGCGGGGAGCAGCGTTTTGAGAAATGACACGATCGACCTCCTTGGCGCTCGCGCGGGTTTCGGGTCGCTTCAGTCTCGGAAGAGGGCCTCGCACCCCGTTCCCTCCAGCAGTCCGCCGACCTTCGCGCGGGCCTCCGAATCCAGCGCCGCGTGGGCGTCACGAAGCCAGCCGAGGCACTTTCTCTGATAGGGAAACGGCTTTTGGACCCAGCGGCGCCCGTCGATCTCGGTCTCCACGAGCTCGGCCCCCCGCTCGATCGCGTCCGCGTTGGCGAGCATGAAGGGCGCGTAGAAGCGGCCGATCTCGCCCAACAGCCCGCGGAACGTTTCCGGCAGATCCCCCGGCCTCGACCAGTCTCCGTCGAGGATCTCCAGGCCGGAAAGATCCTCCATGACTTCGGTCCAGGCGTAGACGCGCGGGGAAGCGTCGGCGGTGAGCGCCGAGGGGGTCGGATCGAAGAGCGCGAGACTCGAGAGCTGGCCCATGATCCCGAAGTCGCTCGACCCGGGCCGGCGGCCGAACAGGAAGCGGCTCGTCTGGAGTTGCGCGTCGAACGCGCGCAGGAAGCGCCGGTAGCTGCCCTCGATGATCTCCGCGGTGGCGTCGTTCGATCCGACCACCCGGAGACGCTCGATCTGCCGCTCGCCGATCGCCTTCTGGAGCGGCGCGATCTCCTCGTCCGTGACGTCCGTCAGCGCCCAGTGCGGGAGGATCCGGCGCGCCTTGGTGGCGTCCGCCTCGTGATACCAGCGGTAGTGGAACATGCACTTGGTCAGCCACTCGTCCGCGTAGTCCTCGATCAGTTGGTCGAGGAACGCCAGCGCCGGATCGGGAGGGACGACGGAGCGGCCCTCGAAGGCGCGTTCGAAGCGGCGGATCAGCGGCGTCGAGTCGGTCGTCGCAACGACTTCGCCGGCCGCGTCCGGCAGATAGAACGTCGGCAGGAGCGGGACCCTCGCCGCCGGCCGCCGCGCGGCCTCGGGCGAGTTCTGCTGGATGAAGACATAGGGGATTCGCCGGTAGCGCAACAGGGCGCGCATCTTGCGCGTGTAGGGCGAGCCCGGGGCGCCCATCATCTCGAGCGGGGTGGGAAGAGTCACGATGCGTTTCTCGCTGGCGTGCGCTCGGTCCGCGGGGAGGCGGCCCGGACGAATCCAGCACCGAACGGCCGCGCCCACGCCCGGATAGGGTTGATCCCCTAATTCTAGGGGATATAACCTAGTCGGAGCAACCGTCCAGCGGGAGAACGATCGACCGTGCAGAATCCGGCTTCGCGCCGCCTCTGGCTCGTGAGCACGCCGGCCGTCGATCGCTACCGGCGGGACGCAGACCTTCAGGGCAAGCTCGACGAGTCCCTGCCCGTCGCCGGGATCGACTTCACCGAATACGACATCGTTTTCCTCGCCGGCGGCTGGGGCGCGGCCTACGACCTCGGCTTCTCCGAAGACCTGGGCCGAAAGATCACCGAGGCAAACGCGGCAGGGATCATCCTGGGCGGGGTTTGCCACGGACCGCTGGGACTGCTTCGCGCAAAGGCGGAAGACGGCCGTCCCCTGGTCGCGAATCGGCGGCTCACCGCGGTGACGGACAAGCAGGTTCGGGAACTCGGAATCGAAATCACCCCCCAGCATCCAGAGCGAGAGCTGCGGGCCGCGGGGGCGCTCTTCGAGTCGAGCACCGCAGCGCTCGATGCCTTCGCCACCCACGTCGTCGTGGACGGCAATCTCGTCACCGGACAAAACCAGAACAGCGGCGGCGAGACGGCGCAGCGCATGCTGGCCCGGCTCGCCGGCCGGAGCTGAGTCGCGTGGCCCGCCGGCCATCGAGACACGTCCCGTTCGCGCCCGCGCGTCCGACGCGCCGGCGGATCCTCGACGCGAGCCGGAGGCTGTTCAACCGGAAGGGATACGCGCGCACCACGCTGGCCGAGATCGCCGCCTCGGTGGGCATCGCCGAGGGCAACCTCTGGTATCACTTCCGCAGCAAGCTCGATCTCGTCGTGTCGCTCGAGGAAGAGCTGCGCCGCGCCGTGCGCGAGCGCCGCGCCGCCTATCCCAGCGGCGGGCCGGTCGCGGACGACTACGTCGAGTCGATCCTGTTCGCGATGAACCAGAGGTGGGCCTACCGCTTCCTGCTGCGGGACCATCTGCAGTTCTCGAGCGGGCGGGATCCGCTCCGGCTCGACCCGGACATGGTCGCCGACTTCGAGATGCTGCGGGAGGCGCTGCGGCGCATGCGCAAGGAAGGCCTGTTCCGCCGCGATCTCCCGCTCGACATCGACGCGCTCGCGCGGGCGCTCTGGCTGGTGAGCCGGTACTGGACGGATCATCTGCAGGAGCACGAGGGCCTCGACGACATCGCCTGGGCCGACCAGGAGCGGGGTTTCCAACTCCACTTCGCGGTACTCCTGCCCTATCTCACCGCGCCGGCGCGTCGCTCCCTGGAATCGGCCCTGCTCCGGGTTTCGGTCGAGCTCGCCGCCAGCGGGATGGAGTAGTTCCCGATGGATGGAGATTCCGTTTTGGCCGAGGCCGGTCTCTCCGGCCACCGCGGCAAGCGGGCGATTGCGGTCGTCCACGCGGGGACGGCGCGGAGACGGTCCGCGAGCGGAGCGTCACCGACCCGGACAGATCGGACGGCCTCGAACTCACAAGGAGCCTAGAACCTCATGCAGAGCCTCAGGACACCGGACGAGCGTTTCGAGAATCTTCCCGGCTACGCCCACCCTCCGAACTACACGCAGGTTCCCGACGGGGAGGGCGGCGAACTCCGCGTTCATCACGTGGACGCGGGGCCGTCGGACGGAGCGCCCGTGCTGTGCATGCACGGGCAGCCCACCTGGAGCTACCTCTACCGTCACGTGATCGCGGACCTGACCGGGCGGGGCATCCGCGTGGTCGCGCCCGATCTGGTGGGCTACGGGCGATCCGACAAGCCGTCGCGCCGCGAGGACTACAGCTACCAGCGCCAGGTCGACTGGATGAGCGCCTGGCTGCTGCGCAACGATCTGCGCGGGATCACGCTGCTGGGCCAGGACTGGGGCGGGTTGATCGGACTGCGACTGGTCGCCGAGCATCCGGAGCGCTTCTCGCGGGTCGTGGCCGCCAACACCGGCCTGCCGGTTCCCGATCCGTCGATCCCCCCGGAGCGTGTCGACTGGATCCGGGACTTTCGCGACAACCGGCCCACGCCGACCCTGGCGGAGACGCTCCAGGCCTTGTCTTCCCCGGAGCGGGGGCGACCGGAACGCGGATTCGCGCACTGGCAGAAGTGGTGCTGGGAGACGGAAGAGCTGCCAGTGGGCCTGCTGATCGCGGGCGTGGTCGACGGCCGGACGCTCACCCCCGCGGAGGTGGCCGCCTACGAGGCTCCCTTCCCGGACCCGAGGTTCAAGATGGGCTGCCGAGCGATGCCCAGCCACGTGCCGACCCTTCCGGGGGACCCGTCCACGGACGCGAACCGGGCGGCCTGGGACGTCCTGGAGTCCTGGGACAAGCCCTTCCTGTGCGCCTTTTCCGACAACGATCCGGTGTCCCGCAACGGCGAGATCCCCTTCGTCGAGCGCGTGCCGGGCACGCAGGGGCGCGCGCACCCGAAGATCGAGGGTGGCGGCCACTTTCTGCAGGAGGGACGCGGCGCCGAACTCGCCCGGATCGTCGCCGACTTCCTGTCAGAGACCTGAGCCGCTACAGGGAGAGGATGTGGCCGTGCGCGGGCTCGGTACGGCCGAACAGCGCGTCCTCGTAGACCCGCCGGACGGCCTCGCGACCACTGCCGCGACGGACCTGCAGCCAGCCCTCGCTGAAGGCGCGGAAGCCCGACCAGGCCTGCGCGAGTCTGCGCTGAAGCTCTGCGGGGCCCCAGTCGGAACTGCGCTTCTGGATCTGCGCGGGAGCGAAGAAGAACGCCGGGCTCGGGCCGGGCAGCCCGCGGCCGTTGCCTTCGGTCCGGTCCCAGTGCGTGGCGCCGATGATGCACGAGTGCTTCAGCCGCTCGCCGAAGTGGCGGTGCACCCGGCGACGCACGTCCGCGTTGCCCGCCATGTCCACGTAGACGCTGGGCGCCGCTGCATCGAGCGAATCGATCCGCTCGTAGGTCTCGACGGCGTCGTAGCAGCCCAGCCCGCGCACGAACTCGAGGTTGCGCGCCGAAGTGAGCCCCACCGCGCGGGCTCGGGCCGACGCCGAGACCAGGTAGGCGAGCGCGATCGAGGTCTTGCTCGACGCGCTCGAAATCAGGACCGCCTCTTCCCCGAAGCCGGAGTCCGCGACGAAATCGTCGGCCAGGAAGGAGGTCAGGAACAGTCCGCGCAAGAGCATCAGGGCGTCCTCGTGCTCCGAACGGTAGAGCGCGTCGCCGTCCGTGGGCTGGTACTGGCAGTAGACCGGCGCCAGGCCCGCGCGGTGCGGCGCAGCGTCGGAGATGCCGCCGGGACCGGCCGCGCCCGGCTCGATCCTCAGGTACCGGGACATGGGATAGAAGCCGAAACAGCGCGTGCCCACTTCGACGTCCGGATGCCCGGACGCGATCACGTCGCCAAAGCCCATGACCGGCAGCCGCCCCCAGCCCTCGGGCGCGGGAAAGAAGCGCCAGTAGCCCAGCGCTTCCCCGGTCAGCGCGTAGGAGATGTTGTTGGCGGTCAAGGCGAAACGGTCGACCCGAAACAGCACCTGGCCGTCGCCGATCCCTGGTACGGGCGCCTCCTCGAAGCGGTGACGCTTCCAGTCGCTCTTGTTCACCCAGAAGTCGAGGCCGGCGGGGAGTGCCATGAGGTCTCCTGCGGGTCTAGTCGTCCGCGAGCACCAGCCGGTAGCCGCGCTTGGCGACACGGTGGCGCGGTTCGTGGGCCAGCACGCCCTCCCAGCCGGTTCCGGCCAGCCCCGTCCGCTCCCGGATCAGCCGGTAGTCCGCGTGGACTTCGTCGTACCAGAGACGCTTGTAGCGCAGCGCGGGGCGGACCTTGGCGGAGAAATAGGAGACCTCGAAGGCGTGGAACAGGTACGGGCGGTCCTGGGCAGAGGTCACGATCGGTCCTCGCGGCGGCGGTCCGGGGTCGACTGGCTTACCACACTCGGCCCGTCAGTCCGTGGCGAGTTCGACGCGGCCCTCGCTCCCGTCGACGCGGATGCGCTCGCCGTCGGGGATGAGGCGCGTCGCGTTCGGCGCGATCACGCAGGGGATGCCCAGCTCGCGCGCCACGATGGCGCCGTGGCTGAGCGGTCCGCCGATCTCGATCACCACCGCGGAGGCGAGCGCGAAGTACGGCGTCCAGCTCGGGTCGGTGGTGTGGCAGACCAGCACGTCCCCGGGTTCGAGCGCGTCGGCGTCCTCCGGCTGCGCCACCACGCGGGCGGCCCCGTCGGCCCGCCCCGGACTCACCCCCCGACCCTCGATCGGACCCCGCGGCGCCCGTTCGGAGTTTGCCCGCGGCTGGGGCCGGGGAGATCCGCTCCACAGCGGGGGCAGGTCCAGCTCCCGATACGACTGCCAGCGGGCGCGCCGGAACGCCACCCGCTCGCGCGCGTCCGCGGGCGGTCCGGACAGCAGCTCTTCGAGGGTCAGAAAGAAGATGTCATCGGCCCGGTCGAGCGACCCGCGCGCGGCCCAGTGTCCGGAGAGTGTGCGGACCGCGATGCGCAGCGCATCCAGCATCTGCACCGACGAGTTGTGCCCCAGTTGCCGCAAGGGCAGGAAGCTGCGCGCCAGGCGGAAAGCCAGCCGGGCCCCCGGCCGTCGCGACGGCGGGAGCGCGGCCAGGATCTCGGCCTGCAGGCTCTCCCGCCGGCGAACGCCCCGGCGTTCGACCTCGCGCGGGTCTTCCGCGGCCTGCGAGCTGCGGTAGCCCTCCAGCAGCGCCCGCACCGGCTCGGGGTCCTCGCGCCAGGAGCGGCTGGCGATCTCGCCTTCGTCCGGGCTGTGGTAGCCGTGCTTGCTCAGGAACGCCTCGAGCGTGCCGCGCCCCCGGCTCAGGTTCCACAGATCGGCCGAGAGGTCGGTCTCTTCCAGCCCGCCGTACCCGCTGGTCAGGCGCGCGAAGGCGTCCGCTCCGCCGGCCTCTTCCGCAAGCTCGGACAGCCGCTGGTAGATCGGGAGGATGACGATGTTGTTCAGCGCGTGCGGGCGCGCGACCCGGTGCAGCGCGTGCCTCGAGCGGACCAGCAGATCGCGCGCGCCTGCCTCGTCGGCCTCGGCGCTCTCGCTCCGGCAGCGCTTCCACCAGGCGTGCGCCCGGGCGCGAAGCCGGGGCATCCGCCAGGGCAGGCGCGCGACGTTGAGCGGCAGTTTGGCGGCCACGATCGGGTAGCGGCGCAGCGCCAGGCGGGCGCTCGGCCGGGTCCGGTCGGAACCGTGGTAGTGCGCCTCGAACTGCGCGCCGGAGACGCCGGGAGTCAGGTCCGCCCACTCGCGCAGGCGGTCGACGTTGACGGCGGCGCGGCCGTAGAAGATCGCCATCGCCCGCTCGTCCGCAGCAGCCGGAGGTTCTACTTGGGAGGCGGGCAGCACGCCCGCGTCGAAGTGGGCGGCGCGCATCGCCCGCTCGCCGCTGTAGCCCCAGATCGACCAGTTCAACGGCGTGAGCACCCCGGGCAGGGCCTCGGCGACGATCTGGCGCGACCAGCGCGCCTGCTCCGTCGGCGTGCTGTGCAGGGGGTCGTGGACGGCCGAGGCAGCGGTCATGCGCCGGCGCCGAGCGTTTCGAGCGAAACGACGCGCGTGCGCGGCACGGGCCTGCCGTCGGCCAGGATCCAGCGGAAGGTCATGTAGCCGCTGGTGTGACCGGCCGTCGGCACGAAGTTGGCGACCCCGGGATCGCGCTGGGCCAGAACCACGCGCACCGAGCCGTCCGGCTCGGGGCGGGCCGTGTGCGCGTTGATCCCCGAGCGCTGATAGCGGAAGTCGTGCGTCTCCATCCAGCGGTTGGCGAAGTTCAGACTCCAGTAATCCGCCCGGGCGGGCTCGAACTCGACCACCAGGGCCTCGCCCGGCTCCAGCTTCCACAGCCCGTTCAGGTAATGGCTGTCCGCGTTGCTCTGCAGCTCCGCGGCCCGAGCCGGATCGAAGACCACGAGCTGGTTGGGCCGGGGATGCCAGTCTCGTCCCATCTCGAAGATCAGGCGAGCGATGCCGCGCATGTGCTGTCCGGTATCCCGCAGCGCGCGCGCCACGCGTTCGGGATCCAGCGGCGGCGGCGCTCCGTCGTCGCCCAGCCGCTCGATCTCGACGCTGGCCGCGATCTCGCGCTCGCGGTCCAGAAAGCTCTGGCGCACTTCGAAGCGCGACGAGTGCGGGCCGAGGCGCAGCCAGTTTCCGGGCTGTTCGCGCGCGCTCAGCAGGATCTCGAAGTGGCCTTTCGCGTCCGTGCGCAGCTCGCGGTGGTTCAGATGCGAGTCCGTGCCGGTCGGGCCGCTGCTGCCGTAGTAGCCGGAATACACCGCGAAGTCGATGTAGGCGATCGTCCCGCGTCGGCCCCGGACGCGGTACTCGCATTCCGGCGTGATCGGGCTGCGCCAGTAGATCGTGTCGGGGTTGTCCAGCAGGATTTTCTTGTGCGGGGTGTTGAAGGCGTACAGGCGCGGGAAGCGGCCGTCCGCGTCCTCCATGAATTCGTCGAAGGCGATGCGCGCCAGGCGCGTCAGGTAGCGGTAACCCTCGGCGCGGTCGAGCGGAGTGTCGGGCGCCTCGGGGTGGAGCAGCGTCTCCGAGGGCAGCTGCTTGAGCGTGTCGCAGAACGCGTCCCAGGCCGCGGCCAGACCGTCTTCCTGCGCCACTTTCCGCTCCTTTCGCGAACCCGTGCGCTCGGCGCGCTCATTCTCGCACCCGCCCTGGGGGGCGGCCAGGACGCCGGATCCGGTCCGCCCGAAGCGCGTTAGAATCGCGGCCTCGGAAGGGAGACGCCCGATGAAGCGCGCGATCAAGCTGCTCGTCGCCGCCGTCGCGCTGCTCGGCGCATTCGGACTCGGGTGGCTGGCGGCGCTGAGCGGGCTGGGCCAGGCGGTCCCGGCGGCTTCGCTGAGCGAGCGCGAAAGCAGCTTCGCCGAGCGGATGCGCGACGTGGTGCTGATCGGCCATTTCACGGTCGAGGGCGGTCCCTTCGCGGTCGAGGGGCAGGAGAGACAGGACGGACTGCCCGAGCGCTACGAGATCGCGGGAGTGTCCAAGCTGGACGGGGACCGCTGGCGCTTCGACGTGCGTCTGCAGTACGGAGACGTCGACGCGACCCTGCCGGTCGCAGTGCCCATGCTTTGGGCGGGCGACACGCCGATGGTCAGCCTGACCGATTTCGCCATCCCCGGGCTCGGGGAGGGGTTCGGCGCGCGCGTCGTGTTCTACGGCGACCGCTACGCGGGAACCTGGGACCACGGCGAGATCGGCGGGATGATGTACGGGACCATCGCGCCGCGCAGCGGGGAGCCGCCGCCGAGTTCCGGCGAAACGCCGGCACCCCGGTCCCCATGAAACCGCCTCGTCCGGCCGATTCTGGATCCGCTTCCAGGGCATCAAGACCGAGCCGAACCAGCTGATCGTCATGCCCGACGACGGGACGGTGCAGACTCCCAGCCACGTGCGATACCTGAACGGGTTCGTCGAACTCGCCGAGGACCGGGGGCTGGTGCTCGATTTCACGCCCGAAGCCGAGCCGGGCTACTGGAACTGGGTCCTCCAGAACGTCTGGGGAGAGACGCTGGACTGGCGCGACCGGCCGGTCGTGCTGAACAACCGCGACGTCGCCCGCGGTCCGGACGGGCGCATCCGCATCGTCGTCGCCCACCGGAATCCCGAGCTGGGAAACCGCGAGTTCGAGACCGCGCGGCGGGTGGCCGATCACCTGCGGAGGGAGTCCTGGCCGATCCCGCGCCGAGCGCGATCTTCGGACTGCACAGCTTCGCCGTGATGCCGGTCGGCCAGATCGGTTTTTCGGTCGGCCCGGCCCGG
>JAGWBS010000053.1:21558-23174 GCA_021295775.1 Pseudomonadota bacterium
TGCGGGGCAAGCAGTCGCACGGCGCCGGCCACGATCAACGATCCGGCGTTGGCGGCCCGCATGCGGCCGACGCTGGAACGGCTGATGGGCGCCGGGAACGTGTTGGACCTGAAGCCCACGATGGGCGGCGAGGACTTCGCCTGCTACGCCAACGAAATTCCCGGTTTCTTCTTTCGACTGGGCCAGGTCAAGCCGGGCGGACGATCCGGCGGACACCACACGCCCGACTTCCAGGCCGACAGCTCCGCCGTTTCCGTGGGCATGCGCGTCATGACGAGTCTGCTGCTCGACTACCTGAAGGGTGGCGCGCCCGCGGGGAAGTGACGGCGGCGGATTGCGCTTTTCTCGCCACCCTCCGGGGGGGTAGGGTCTGAAACGGCGCACCCCCGGCCCGCCCCGGCGGCCGGCGCGGCGCGACGAGGGGAAACCGCATGTTCGATCGAAGTCGCTGCACCCTGCTGGCTTTCGCGCTCCTGGCCGGCTGTTCGGAGAGCGGCCCGCCCGAGTCGGCCGAGACGCCGGCAGAGACTAGCGAACCCGCCGCGGCCGCCGTCAGCTGCTTGGACCGCAGTCCTTTGCGCAACGCCTATTTCGGCGAACTGCACGTCCACACCGGTCTGTCGATGGACGCCTACGCGTTCGGCGTGCGCGCCACGCCGGACGACGCCTACCGCTTCGCGCGCGGGGAGCCGATCGAGTTCACGGCTTCGCGACAGGTGCGGCTCGAACGCTCGCTGGACTTCGCGGCGGTGACGGACCACGCCTCGTACATGGGCGAGATGTCGCTGTGCATGCGGGCCGATTCGCCGGTCTACGACTCGCGGCGCTGCCGCGCCTATCGCCGCGAGGAGGAGCCGGAGGAGGGCACTTTGCCGATGTACGCTCAGCTCGGAGCGCTGATGCCGGGATGGGTCTCCACGGCGGCGCGCTCCCCCGAGCTGTGCGGCGAGGACTTCGAACTCTGCCGCTCCGAGATGCAGACGGTCTGGGAGGCGAGCCAGGCGGCGACGGAGCGCGCCGACGACCCCTGCCGCTTCACGGCCTTTCACGGCTACGAGTACACCGCCACGCCCGACCTGACCAAGATCCACCACAACGTGGTGTTCCGGAACGCGAACGTGCCTTTGCGGCCAGTGGCCTGGGTCGATGAGCCGAGCGCCTGGGGGCTGTGGGAGAAGCTGGCCGAACACTGCCTGGACGCGGGGATCGACTGCGACGTGCTGACCATCCCGCACAACTCGAACATGAGCAGCGGCCGGATGTTCGCGCTGGATTACATGAGCCTGCCGCTGGAGCGGCAGGTCGAGCTGGCGCGGCTGCGCGCGCGGCTCGAGCCGCTGGTGGAGATCATGCAGACCAAGGGCGACTCCGAGTGCCGCAACGACATGTGGAAGGTACTGGGGGGTCGCGACGAGCAGTGCGACTTCGAGAAGATCCGCGCGCTCGCCCCCGCGCCGGAGGACTGCCGGGACGGCGTCAGTTACGGGGGTCTGGTCCGGCAGGGCTGCCTGTCCCGGCTCGACTTCGTGCGCTACGCGCTGGTCGAGGGTCTGCGCGAGGCCGAACGGATCGGCGTGAACCCCCTCAAGCTGGGCATCACGGCCAGCACGGACGCC
>JAGWBS010000054.1:0-19261 GCA_021295775.1 Pseudomonadota bacterium
GCTGGACCGCGGCCGGGCGCCGGGTGCTGTTGGCGGCGGGCGACACCTATCGGGCGGCGGCCACCGAGCAGCTCGGCGTCTGGGCGGAGCGGACGGGCAGCGGCCTGGTCGCCGGAGAGCCCGGCGGCGATCCCGCGGCAGTCGCCTTCGAGGCGCTGAAACGGGCGCGGGACGAGGGACGCGACGCGGTGATCATCGACACCGCCGGGCGCCTGCAGACGAACCAGAACCTGATGGACGAGCTGTCCAAGATCGCGCGCGTGGTCGGCCGCGAGCTGCCGGGCGCGCCTCACGAGACGCTGCTGGTGCTGGACGCGAACACGGGCCAGAACGCCATCCGCCAGGCGCAGGAATTCACGCGGGCGGTCGAGGTGACCGGCATCCTGCTTTCCAAGCTGGACGGAACGGCCAAGGCCGGCGTGGTGCTGGGGATCGCCCAGGAAGTCGGGATTCCGGTGCGCTACGTCGGGGTGGGCGAGGGCCCCGGCGATCTGCAGGACTTCGATCCCGAGACGTTCGCGCGGGCTCTGTTCGACAGGCCCGCGGGCGGTGGAGCCGGGCCGGGCGGGTGAATCGAACATCAAAACTTCTATTCTCCGCCCCGGGGGGCAGGCGATGAGGCGCGTTGGCGATACGGTGACGCTGGCGCTGGGACTGGGGCTGGTCTGGGCGCTCTGGTCCGGCCACGCGGAGCCGCTGATGATCGGCTTCGGCGTCGTCTCCTGCGCTCTGGTGCTCTGGCTCTCCTGGCGCCTGGACGTGATCGACCCGAAGACCGGGCCCTATCGGATCGGCTGGCGTTTCGCGGTCTACGTTGCCTGGCTGCTGTGGGAGATGGCCGGGTGGAGCGCGCACGTCGGGCGGGTGGTCCTGACGCCGCGGCTTGCGATCCGGCCGCGGCTGCTGTGGGTGCCGGCCTCCGAGCTACGCCAACTCGATCACGCTCACGCCGGGCACGCTTTCGCTGGATGTCAGCGACGGGACGATCGTGGTGCACGCGCTCACCGAGCGCAGCGCGGCCGACCTGGAACGGGGAGGGATGGACCGGCGGGTGGCGGCGCTGGAGCGGCGCGTCGGGGAGGCGCCGTGATGTTCGCGGCCGCGGCGATCGCGGTCCTGATCACCATGGCGCTCGCGCTGCTGCGGGCGCTGCGAGGCCCGACGGTCTACGACCGCATCCTGGCGCTGAACATGTTCGGCACCAAGACCGTGCTGCTGATCGCGGTGGCGGGCTTTCTGACGGGCCGCCCCGAGTGGCTCGACCTGGCGCTGCTGTACGCGCTGATCGGCTTCGTCCTGCGCAACACGAAGTACCGAGGCCTCGGCGCCGACGAGGGGGGAACGCCTTGAGCCTCGCGGTCGACGTCCTGAGCTGGGCGCTGCTGCTGGCGGGCGGGGCGATCTGCGTGCTGAGCGGAGTCGGTCTGCTGCGGCTGGCAGACTTCTATTAGCGCGCCCACGCGGGCGGGCTCACGGACACCCTCGGCAGCACGCTGCTGCTGGCGGGCCTGGCGCTGCAGGCGGGCTGGGGCCTGGTGGCGGTCAAGCTGGGCATGATCGTGCTACTTCTGCACGTCGCGAGCCCGACGGGTACGCACGCGCTGGCCAAGGCCGCCTTCCGCCGCGGAGTGCGCTTCGAGGGGTCGGAACCGAACCATGATCCCTCTGATTAGCGCCGCGCTTTTCGCTTTCCTGCTCGCGGTGGCGGTGGCGGTCGCCCGCACCCGCGACCTGTTCGCGGCCGCCATGCTCACGGGCATCTTCAGCCTGCTCTCCGCCGGCCTGTTCACCCTGCTCGACGCGGTCGACGTGGCCTTCACCGAGGCGGCGGTGGGCGCCGGCATCTCCACGCTGCTGATCCTGGGCACGCTGTCGCTGACGGGTTCGCCGGAGGCGCCGCCGCGACGCTCCTGGGCGCCGCTGGGGGTCGTCGCGCTGGCCGGCGGGGCGCTGCTGTACGCGACCCTGGACATGCCGGCCTTCGGCGACCCCGGCGCGCCGGCGCACCTGCACGTCGCCCCCGAGTATCTGGCCGACACTCCCGAGGACATCGGGATCCCCAACGTGGTCACCGCGGTTCTCGCCAGCTACCGGGGCTACGACACGCTCGGGGAACTGGTGGTGATCCTGGCCGCCGGCGTCGGGGTGCTGCTGCTGGTGGGCAGCGGGGACGGCGGGGGCGGGGGA
This sequence comes from Pseudomonadota bacterium, assembly GCA_021295775.1. Lineage (GTDB taxonomy): Bacteria > Myxococcota_A > UBA9160 > SZUA-336 > SZUA-336 > JAGWBS01. Next base: position 2,188 of record JAGWBS010000054.1, read on the forward strand.
GAGCGCGCCCTGGGGAGCGAATCGCACGTGCGGATGCGCGAGAAGCTGGTGCTGCGGGTGGTCGCCCGCCGGCTGGTTCCGTTCGTGCTGCTATTCGCACTGTACGTGCAGTTCCACGGCGACTACGGCCCCGGAGGAGGCTTTCAGGCCGGGGTCGTGTTCGCCGCCGGTCTGATCCTGTACGGGATGATCTTCGGCGTCGACGAGGTGCGGCGCGTGGTCGGGCCGCGGGCGGTGGAGGTCGGCATCGCGGCCGGCGTCCTGCTCTTCATCGGCGTCGGCGTCGCGTCGCTGCTGGGCGGGGCGAACTTTCTCGACTACTCGGCGCTCGACCCGCACGACCCGGCGCACGGGCGGCACCTGGGGATCCTGGGGATCGAACTGGGAGTCGGGGTGACAGTCGCCTCGGTCATGACCGCGATCTACTACGGCTTCGCCGGCCGGAGCCGCCGAGCGTGACTCTGGCCGGGCACTGGATCTACTGGGCGATCGTCGCGCTGATGATGGTCGGGCTCTACGTCCTGATCGCGCGCGAGAACCTGGTCAAGAAGATCATGGGGCTGAACCTGTTCCAGGTCTCGGTGATCCTGTTCTACGTCGCGGTGGCCAAGGTTCGCGGCGGCACCGCGCCGATCCTGGTCGAGGGCGCGGGCGACGTGGTGTACTCGAATCCCCTGCCGCACGTGCTGATGCTGACCGCGATCGTGGTCGGCGTATCGCTGACCGCCGTGGGCCTCGGGCTCGCCGTCCGCATCCGTGCCGCCTACGGCAGCGTCGAGGAGGACGAACTCGACCGGCTCGACGAGGCCGATCCGTGAGCGAGCACCTGCCCGTTCTGCAGGTCGTGATCCCCCTGCTCTGCGCCCCGCTGGCGCTGCTGGTGCGGCGCGAGGCGGCGGTGCGGACGCTGGCGTTCGCGGCCGCCGCGGCCAGCTTCGCCATCTCGGTCGCGCTGCTGGTCTCGGTCCTGGCCGACGGCCCGATCTCGTACCCGCTGGGCGGCTGGTACCCGCCGCTCGGAATCGAATACCGCGTGGACACGCTCAGCGCCTTCGTGCTGTGCGTGGTGTCGGGCGTCGCGGCGGTGCTGCTGCCGCTCGGGCCCGGCCGCGGGGGGCATGGCCTGCCGTCCGGGCGCCTGCACTGGTTCTACGCCGCCTTGCTGCTGGCGCAGGCCGGCCTGCTGGGCGTGACGATCACGGGCGACCTGTTCAACGTCTTCGTCTTCCTGGAGATCTCCTCGCTGGCGTCGTACGTGCTGGTCGGGCTCGGCAGCGACCGCCGGGCCCTGAGAGCGGCGTTCACCTACCTGGTCATGGGAACCATCGGCGGCACTTTCGTGCTGATCGGGATCGGCTTCGCCTACCAGATGACCGGAACGCTCAACCTCGACGACCTGGCCCAGCGTCTGCCCGAGGTGCGCCACAAGAGCACGATGCTGGCGGCGTTCGCGTTCCTGAGCGTGGGCGTCAGCCTCAAGCTGGCGGTCTTCCCGCTGCACCAGTGGCTCCCCAACGCCTACGCCTACGCGCCGCCGGTGGTCTCGGCGTTCCTGGCGGCGACCGCCACCAAGGTCGCGTACTACCTGCTGGCGCGGCTGGTCTTCACGGTCTTCGGGGTGGCGTACGTGTTTGGGGAGCTGGGACTCGGCTGGCTGCTCTTTCCCCTGTCGCTGGCGGCGATTTTCGCGGGCGCGCTCGCGGCGATCCGCCAGACGGACGTCAAGAAACTGCTGGCCTACTCCAGCGTGTCGCAGATCGGCTACCTGACCCTGGGCCTGAGCTTCGCCAGCCTGTCGGGGCTCACCGGCGGCCTGGTGCACCTGTTCAACCACGCGCTCACCAAGGGCGGACTCTTCCTGGCGGTGGCGTGCGTGGTCGCTCGCTCGGGTTCGAGCCGGCTCGACGACTGGCGGGGCATCGGGCGGCGCATGCCCTGGACCATGGCCGCGTTCGTGGCCGGGGGGCTGGGTCTGATCGGCGTGCCGGGTACGGCCGGCTTCGTCAGCAAGTGGTACCTGGTGCAGGCCGCGCTCGAGGCCGGCCGCGCGGAGCTGGCGCTGGGGATCCTGGCGTCGTCGCTGCTGGCCGTGGTTTACGTGTGGCGCGTGGTCGAAACGGCCTACTTCCGCGACCCGGGCGGGCCGGAAACGCGCGCCGAGGCGCCGCTCTCGCTGCTCGGGCCCACCTGGGTGCTGATCGGCGCCTCGCTGTATTTCGGAGTGTTCACGGAGTGGAGCGCGGGGGTCGCGTCCAAGGCGGCGGCCATGCTGCTGGGGGTCGGTCCGTGAGCGCGGACGCGGCCGTGCTGCTCGCGCTGGTTCTGCCGGCGGTGGGGGCGCTGGGCCTGAGCCTGGTCGGCCGCTGGCCGAATCTGCGGGAGACCGTCACTCTCCTCGCCGGGCTGGCGACCTTCGGCACGGTCGCCGGACTGGTCCCCGAAGTGGCCGGCGGCGCGAGGCCGGGCTTCCGCGCGACCGAAGTCCTCCCGGGCCTGGAGCTGGAGTTCGAGCTGGAGCCGCTGGGCCTGCTCTACGCGCTGGTCGCGTCGGGCCTGTGGATCCCGACTTCGGTCTACTCGATCGGCTACATGCGCGGGCACGGCGAGTCCAATCAGACGCGCTTCTTCGCCTGCTTCGCGCTGTCGATCTCGGCGGCGCTGGGCGTGGCTTTCGCCGCCAATCTGTTCACGCTGTTCCTGTTCTACGAGCTGCTCACGTTCTCGACCTACCCGCTGGTCACGCACCGCGGCACGCCTGAGGCGCTCGCCGGCGGGCGCGTCTATCTGGGGGTGCTGCTGACGACCTCGGTGGGCCTGCTGCTGCTGGCGCTGGTCTGGACCGCCCAGCTCGCCGGCACGCTGAGCTTCACGCAAGGCGGAATCCTGGCAGGGCACGCCGACCCGCTCACCGGCGGGCTGCTGCTGGGACTGTTCGCCTTCGGCATCGGCAAGGCGGCCCTGATGCCCTTCCACCGCTGGCTGCCGGCGGCGATGGTCGCGCCCGCGCCGGTGAGCGCGCTGCTGCACGCCGTCGCGGTCGTCAAGGCCGGGGTTTTCTCGCTGCTCAAGGTTATCCTCTATGTGTTCGGGCTGGACTTCCTGAGGGAGGGCCAGATCTCGCTGTGGCTGATGTACGCGGCCTCGGCCACGATCCTGATCGCGTCGCTGGTCGCCCTGCGCCAGGACAACCTCAAGCGGCGGCTGGCCTACTCGACGGTCGCCCAGCTCGCCTACATCGTGCTGGGCGGAGCGCTGGCCACCGCCGGCGGCGTGCTCGGCGGAGGGATGCACATCGCGACCCACGCGCTGGGCAAGATCACGCTCTTCTTCTGCGCCGGGGCGATCGACGTCGCGCTGCACAAGACCCGGGTCAGCGAACTCGACGGGGTGGGCCGGCGCATGCCCTTCACGCTGGCGGCCTTCGCGCTGGCCTCGTTCAGCATCATCGGCCTGCCGCCCTTCGGCGGCGCCTGGAGCAAGTGGTATCTGCTGCTCGGCGCGGCGGAGGGCCACCAACTGGTCTTCCTGGGGGTGCTGACGCTCAGCTCGCTGCTCTCGGCCGGCTACCTGCTGCCGGTGGTGGGCCGGGCGTTCTTCGCCGCTCCGTCGGAGCCCGGGGGCGGCCTGCGCGAAGCTCCCGCGCTGTGCGTCGCGCCGCTCGGTTTCACCGCCCTGGGCTGTCTGGCCCTGTTCTTCCTGGCTCCTGCGCTGTACGCGCTGCTCGAGCCGCTGGTGAGGAACTGAGATGGATCTCGACGGACGCCGCTTCGGGACGCGCGTCTTCTACCTGCTGGCGGCCTTCTGCGCGGCGCTTTTCCTGGCCGACTTCCTGTACGCCAAGCATCCCCATTTCGAAGTCGAGCGCTGGCCGGGCTTCTACGGCCTGTACGGCTTCGCCGCCTACGTGGGGCTGGTGCTGGCGGCCAAGCGTCTGCGCCGCTGGCTGAGGCGCGACGAGGACTACTACGGTGATTGAGGCGCTGCCGCCGGGAATGCCGCTGGTGCTGGGGGCGGCGCTGCTGCCGCTGGTTCCGCGGCGGGCGCGCAGCGCCTACTTGATCGGGCTGCCGCTGGTCAGCTTCGCTCATCTGAGGGCGCTTCCCGACGATCTGGTGCAGGAGCTGGTCTTCTTCGGCGTCGAGCTGGTGCCGGTGCGCGTCGACCCGCTCAGCCTGGTGTTCGGCTGGGTCTTCCACCTGGCCGCGCTGCTGGCCGCGATCTACGGCCTGCACGTGCGCGACACGCTGCAGCAGGCGGCCGGCCTGGTCTACGCCGGCAGCGCGATCGCGGCGACCTTCGCCGGCGACCTGATCAGCCTGTTCGTGGCCTGGGAAGCGACCGCGATCGCGTCGGTGTTCCTGATCTGGGGAAGCCGGACCGAACGCGCCTACGGCTCCGGACTGCGCTACCTGGTCATTCAGATCGGCTCCGGCGTGCTGCTGCTGGCCGGCAGCGCGCTGCACTACGTGGACACGGGGTCGCTCGCGTTCGAGCAACTGGGGGTCACGAGCCTCGGCACCGGGCTGATCTTCCTGGCGTTCGGGATCAAGGCGGCCTTCCCGCTGCTTCACAACTGGCTCCAGGACGCCTACCCCGAGGCGACCGTGGCCGGCACGGTGCTGTTGTCGGCCTTCACCACCAAGCTGGCGATCTACGCGCTGGCCCGCGGCTTCGCCGGCACGCCGATCCTGGTCCCGATCGGCGCCGCCATGACCGCGTTCCCGGTGTTCTACGCGGTGCTGGAGAACGACCTGCGCCGGGTGCTGGCCTACAGCCTGAACAACCAGCTCGGCTTCATGGTGGTCGGGGTGGGCATCGGCACCGAGATGGCGCTTAACGGCACCGCCGCCCACGCGTTCGCGCACATCATCTACAAGGCGCTGCTCTTCATGGCGATGGGCGCGGTGCTGTTCCGGACCGGCACCATCCGGGCGTCGGATCTGGGCGGGCTGTACCGGTCCATGCCTTGGACGGCGGCTTTCTGTCTGGTCGGCTCCGCCTCGATCGCGGCGTTTCCGTTGTTTTCCGGCTTCGTCGCCAAGGCCTTCGTGATGAACGCCGCGGCCGAGGGATTCCCGCTGACGTTCTTCGTGCTGCTTTTCGCGTCCGCCGGGGTGATGGACCACTCGGGCATCAAGATCCCCTACTTCGCCTTCTTCGCCCACGACAGCGGGCGGCGGGTGGCGGAGGCGCCCTGGCACATGCGCATCGCGATGGGGATCGCGGCGCTGCTGTGCATCGTCATCGGGGTGTATCCGGCGGCGCTGTACGGACTGCTGCCGTTCCCCACCGACTACGTGCCCTACGACACCGCCCACGTGGTCACCCAGCTCCAGCTCCTGCTTTTCGCGGCGCTGGGCTTCGGGGTGCTGATGCGCACGGGGGTCTACCCGCCGGAGGTGCGTTCGGTGAACCTGGACTTCGACTGGTTCTACCGCCGCGCCGCGCCGGCCCTGATCGGCATGGGGGTGCGGGCCCTCGAGCGGACGCGGGATGCGCTGTCGAGCGGGGCATGGCGCGGGATCGAGCGGGCGGCGCAGGAAGCGTCCCGGCGGCGCGTGCCGCAGCGGCTGCTGGGAGAGTCCTGGCGCACGGGGACCGGGGCGCTTTGGGCGGTCCTGCTGCTGGCGGCGTACCTGCTGCTCTACTACGCCGGGTGAGGGAGGACGATGTCCCGCTATGTCGTCGCGCTCGACCAGGGAACGACCAGTTCCCGCGCCGTCGTCTTCGACCGCGACGGGGCGATCGTCGCCAGCGAGATGCACGAGTTCGCGCAGCTCTTTCCCCGGCCCGGCTGGGTCGAGCACGATCCGCGGGAGATCTGGGACAGTCAGCTCCGCGCGCTGCGCGGGGCGCTGAAGCGCGCCGGGGCGGAGCCGCGAGAGCTGGCCGCGATCGGCATCGCGAACCAGCGCGAGACCAGTCTGGTGTGGGACCGCGCCAGCGGGGAGCCGATCTACAACGCGATCGTCTGGCAGTCGCGCCAGAGCGTTCCGATCTGCGAGCGGCTGGTCCGAGAGGGTCTGGAGGAGCTGTTCCGGCGGCGCACGGGTCTGGTCGTCGACGCCTATTTCTCGGCCACCAAGATCCGCTGGATCCTAGACCGGGTCGAGGGCGCCCGCGAGCGCGCGCGACGCGGCGAGCTGGCCTTCGGCACGGTCGACAGCTGGCTGATCCACAAGCTCACCGGGGGGCGGGTGCACGCCACGGATTACAGCAACGCCTCCCGCACGCTGCTCTACGACATCGAGGGACTGCGCTGGGATCCCGAGCTGCTCGCCGCCCTCGAGATTCCCGCGTCCATGCTGCCCGAGGTGCGCGAGTCCAGCGGTTCGTTCGGCCACACCGACCCGGAGTGGCTCGGAGGCGCCGAGATTCCGATCTCCGGCGTCGCGGGCGACCAGCAGGCGGCACTCTTCGGGCAGGCCTGCTTCGAGCAAGGATCGATCAAGAACACCTACGGGACCGGCTGCTTCGTGCTGATGAACACGGGGGCGCGGGCGCGGCGTTCGTCCAGCGGCCTGCTGACCACCATCGCCTGGGGCCTGGACGGGCAGGTCGAGTACGCGCTAGAGGGCTCGATCTTCATCGCCGGGGCGGCGATCCAGTGGCTCCGGGACCAGCTCGGCCTGCTGGAGTCCGCGGCCGAGAGCGAGGCCCTGGCCCGTTCCGTCACGGGCACGGACGGGGTCTATCTGGTGCCCGCCTTCACCGGCCTGGGAGCGCCCTACTGGGATCCGGCCGCGCGCGGCGCGCTGGTGGGCATGACCCGGGGCACGAGCCGGGCCCACTTGGCGCGGGCCGCGCTCGAAGCGATCGCCTACCAGACGGTCGACGTTCTGCGCTGCTTCGAGAGCGACTCCGGGCTTCGCGCCGAGCGTCTGAAGGTCGACGGCGGTGCGACCGCGAACGCGTTCCTGCTGCAGTTCCAGGCCGACGTGCTGGGCATCCCGGTGTCCCGCCCCGAGGTGGCGGAGACGACGGCGCTGGGGGCGGCCTATCTGGCCGGGCTGGCGACCGGGTTCTGGCGGGACCGGCAGGAGATCCGCCGGAACTGGCGCGAGAGCCGCCGCTTCGAGCCCGGGATCGACGCGCGGCGGCGGCAGGATCTGTACCGCGGCTGGCAGCGCGCCGTCGAACGCACGCGCGGCTGGGCCGAGGGGGAATGACGCCGGTCGCCGGTCGCCGCCGGGGGGCTCAGCCGGCGCGCAGGTCGCGGTCGATCTGAGCGGCGGCCTGGCGGCCCTCGGCGATCGCCCACACCACCAGCGACTGCCCGCGGCGCATGTCGCCCGCGGCATACACCCGCGGGATGCTGGTGCGGAAGTTCTGGCCCCAGACGGGGCCGGCCTCGGTCCAGACGTTGCCGCGCTCGGTCAGGCGCAGGTCCAGCTCGCTGAGCATCCCCTCCCGGACCGGGCCGAGAAAGCCCAGGGCGAGCAGCACCAGGCCCGCCTCCAGGGTGAACTCGCTGCCGGGGATCTCCTCCATCGGCCGCCGCCCGGTTTCGGGGTCCGGGTCGCCGAAGCGCACCCGGACGCCGTGCAGCGCCCGGAGCTCGCCGTTTTCGCCGCTGAGCGACTTGGTCGAGATTCCCCAGTCACGGCTTCCGCCCTCCTCGTGCGAGGTCGAGACGCGCAGCATCGCCGCGGGCGCGGGGTGCTCGGGCCAGGGGGCTTGCTCGGGACGGTCCGCGGGCGGTCTTTCGAGCAGTTCGAAGTTGTAGACGTGCTTCGCTCCCTGACGGTGGCTGGTCCCGATGCAGTCCGAGCCGGTGTCTCCCCCGCCCAGCACCACGACGTTCTTGCCGGTCGCCAGAATGCTCTCGGCCGGGTCGAAGACCTGGCCGTGCACCCGCCGGTTGCTCTGGCCCAGGAAATCCATCGCGAAGTGCACCCCGCGCAGCTCCCGGCCCGGAACGGGCAGGTCGCGCGGGTGCTCCGCCCCGCCGGAGAGCAGCAGGCTGTCGTACTCCGCCAGCAGTTGCTGGGCCGAGACGTCGACGCCGACGTTCACGCCCGTGCGCAGTTCGACGCCCTCGGCCTGCATGACGTCGAGCCGGCGGTCGATGACCCACTTCTCGAGCTTGAAGTCGGGAATGCCGAAGCGCAGCAGGCCGCCGATCCGCTCCTGCTTCTCGAACAGCGTGACCGAGTGGCCGGCGCGGTTGAGCTGCTCGGCCGCCGCCATGCCCGCGGGTCCGGAGCCCACCACCGCGACGCGCTTGCCGCTGCGCAAAGCGGGCGGCCGGGGAACCACCCAGCCCTCGGCGAAACCGCGCTCGACGATCGTCTTTTCGATGAACTCGATCGTGACCGGGTCGTCGTTGATCCCCAGCACGCAGGCGGACTCGCAGGGCGCCGGGCAGATGCGGCCGGTGAACTCCGGGAAGCTGTTGGTCAGGTGCAGGCGCTCGAGCGCGTCCTGCCACTTGTCGCGGTAAACCAGGTCGTTGAAGTCGGGGATGATGTTCCCGAGCGGACAGCCGTTGTTGCAGAAGGGCACGCCGCAGTCCATGCAGCGGCTCGCCTGGTCGCGCATGAAGGCTTCGCTGGGGTCGCGGTAGATCTCCAGGTAGTCCTGGACCCGTTCCTCGACCGGGCGCTTGGAGGGCGTGGAGCGGTCCTCCTCCATGAATCCGGTGACCTTGCCCATCAGTATTCCTCGTCGCCGAACTCGATTCCCTGCAGCGCCCGCTTGTAGTCCCGCGGCATGACCTTGACGAAAAGCGGCAGCTCCGTGGTCCACTTCTCCAGCAGGCGCTCGGCATTGTCGCTGCGGGTGTGCCGCAAGTGCGCCTCGACCAGCGCCTTCAGCTCCGCCTCGTCCTCGGCGGTTTCCACCCGCTCCAGGTCGACCAGGCCCGGGTTGCACAGATCGGCGAACTTGCGCGCGGGATCGTGCACGTAGGCGACTCCGCCGCTCATGCCGGCCGCGAAGTTCCGTCCCACCGGGCCGAGAACGACCACGCGCCCGCCGGTCATGTACTCACAGCCGTGGTCACCCACGCCCTCGACCACCGCCCGGGCGCCGCTGTTGCGCACGCAGAAGCGCTCGCCCGCCACCCCGCGGAAGAAGGCCTCGCCGCCGGTCGCGCCGTACAGCGTGACGTTGCCGATCACGATGTTGCGGCTCGGATCGAAGCTGGAGGCGCGGGGCGGGAAGATGATCAGCCGTCCGCCCGAAAGACCCTTGCCGGTGTAGTCGTTCGAGTCGCCCTCGAGCGTCAGCGTGATCCCGTGGGGCAGGAACGCGCCGAAGCTCTGGCCCGCGCTGCCGTTGAAGTGGATGCGGATGGTGTTGTCCGGCAGTCCCTCCAGGCCGTGCTTGCGCGAGACCATCGCGCCGAGCATCGTGCCCACGGTCCGGTTCACGTTGCGGATCGGCAGGTTCAGCTCCACCGGTTCGGTGCGCTCGATGGCCGGCTTGCACAGCCGGATCAGCTCGTTGTCGAGCGCCTGGTCGAGACCGTGGTCCTGCGGGTCGCCCTGGTGGATCCGGACCTGGCCGTGGGGGCGCTCCGGCTGGTGAAGGATCTCGCTGAAGTCGATCCCCTCGGGCAGCTTCCAGTGCGAGACCGAATCGTCCGGCTCGAGCAGGTCGACGCGGCCGATCATGTCTTCGAAGCGGGTGAAGCCGAGTTCGGCCATGTACTCGCGGGCCTCCTCCGCCACGAAGCGGAAGAAGTTGACCAGGTGCTCCGGCTTGCCCTCGAACTTGGCGCGCAGGTCCGCATTCTGGGTCGCCACGCCTACCGGGCAGGTGTTGAGGTGGCACACGCGCATCACGATGCAGCCCAGGGTCACCAGCGCGATCGTGCCGAAGCCGAATTCGTCGGCCCCCAGCATCGCGCCGATCACGACGTCGCGCCCGGTCCGCAGCGAACCGTCCACGTGCACCCGGATGCGGCCGCGCAGGTCGTTCAGGACCAGCGCCTGCTGGGTTTCGGACAGGCCGATCTCCCAGGGCACGCCGGCGTGCTTGATCGACGTCTGGGGCGAGGCCCCGGTCCCGCCCTCGAAGCCGGCGATCTGGACCGACTCCGCGTGCCCCTTGGAGACCCCCGCGGCGATCGTCCCGACTCCGCTGACGGAGACCAGCTTGACGCTGATGTCGGCCGACGGATTGGAGTTCTTCAGGTCGTGGATGAGCTGGGCCAGGTCCTCGATCGAATAGATGTCGTGGTGCGGCGGCGGGGAGATCAGCCCGACCCCGGGCGTCGAATAGCGCACCCGGGCGATGTTGCGGTCGACCTTGTGGCCGGGGAGCTGGCCTCCCTCGCCGGGCTTGGCGCCCTGGGCGATCTTGATCTGCAGCTCCTGGGCGTTGGTCAGGTACCAGCTGTTCACCCCGAAGCGGCCCGAGGCGACCTGCTTGATCGCGCTGCGCCGCCAGTCGCCGTTGGGATCCTTGACGAAGCGTTTGGGGTCCTCGCCTCCCTCGCCGCTGTTACTCTTGCCGCCGATGCGGTTCATGGCGATGGCGACGGTTTCGTGCGCTTCGCTGCTGATCGAGCCGAACGACATCGCGCCGGTGCAGAAGCGCCGCATGATCGATTCGGCCGGCTCGACCTGGTCGAGGGGGACGGGCTCGCGGCCTTGCTTGAACCGGAGCAGGCCGCGGATCGTGTACAGGTTGCGGCTCTGCTCGTCGATCTCGCGCGAGTACTGCTTGAACAGCGCGTAGTTCTCGCCGCGGACGGCGTTCTGAACCTTGTGGATCGTCGACGGGTTCATCAGGTGGCGCTCGCCGTCGCGCCGCCACTGGTAGTCGCCGCCCGGGTCGAGATCGGAGTTGCGCTCGTTCCCGTCCGGGTAGGCGTAGGCGTGCCGGCGCCGCGCCTCTTCCGCCAGCGTCGCCAGCGTGACGCCGCCGATGCGCGAAGCCGTGCCGGTGAAGAACTCCTCGACGACCGGCTCCGAAAGACCCACGGCCTCGATGATCTGCGCGCCGCGATAGCTCGCCAGCGTGGAGATGCCCATCTTGGCGAAGACCTTGAGCAACCCCTTGCCGACCGCCTTGACGTAGTTCGCCGCGGCCTGCTCGTAGCCGAGGTCGGACGGGACGAAGGCGCCTTCTTCAACCAGCTCGTGCAGCGTTTCGAGCGCCAGATAGGGATTGACCGCCGCCGCGCCGTAGCCGATCAGCATGCAGAAGTGGTGGACTTCGCGCGCCTCGCCGGTTTCGACCACGAGCCCGCAGCGCATGCGCAGGCCTTCGCGGATCAGGTGGTGGTGCACGCCGGAGCAGGCGAGCAGGCTGGGGATCGGGATCCGCTCGGGGCCGGCCTCGCGGTCGGAGAGGATCAGGATGTTCGCGCCGTTGCGGACCGCCTCGGAGGCCTCGCGGAACAGGCGGTCGAGGGCCGCGCGCAGATTCCCGGCGACGTCCCCGTCAGCGTCGAACACACAGGAGAGGGTCGCCGCGCGCAGGTGCGGGTGGTCGATCCGGCGGATTCGCTCCAGTTCTTCGTCGCTCAACACCGGCTGGGGAAGCTGCAGCAGGCGCGCGTGCTCGGGGGTCGAGTCGAGCAGGTTGCCCTCGGACCCGAGCGTGCTGATCAGGGACATCACGCTCTCCTCGCGGATCGAGTCGATCGCGGGATTGGTGACCTGGGCGAACACCTGCTTGAAGTAGCTGAACAACAGACTCGGCCGGTCGGACAGCGCCGCGATGGGCGAGTCGTTGCCCATCGAGCCGACCGCCTCCGCCCCGCCGGACGCCATCGGAGCCAGCAGGATGCGCGGGTCCTCGAGCGTGTAGCCGAACATCTGCTGACGCCGCGTGATGTCGGCCTCGCCGCCGGCCGGCGGCCGGGCCGAGGTCACCGGCAGGCTCTCCAGCGGCACCAGGTTCGCGTTCAGCCACTCCCGGTAGGGGCGGCGCGTCGAGTAGTCGGCCTTGAGCTCTTCGTCCGGAATGATGCGGCTCTGGGAGGTGTCGATCAGAAGCATGCGGCCCGGCTGGAGCCGGCCCTTGGCGCGCACGTCCTGGGGGTCGATCGGCAGCACGCCGGCCTCGGAGGAGAGGACGATGAAGTCGTCCTTGGTGACCCAGTAGCGCGAGGGCCGCAGGCCGTTGCGGTCCAGCACGCCGCCGATGCGGGTCCCGTCCGTGAAGGCGATCGAGGCCGGCCCGTCCCACGGCTCCATCAGGCACTGGTGGTACTGGTAGAAGGCCTTCTTCTCGTCGGGCATCAGCGGATCGCGGTCCCAGGCCTCGGGGATGAGCATCATCATCGCGTGGGCGAGGTCGCGTCCCGAGAGCACCAGGAACTCCAGCGCCTGGTTGATCTGGGCCGAGTCCGACATTCCGGGGGTGATGATCGGGAAGATCTTCTCCAGGTCGTCGCCCCACAGGCCCGACTCCATCACGGCCTGGCGCGCACGCATCCAGTTGTGGTTGCCGCGGATGGTGTTGATCTCTCCGTTGTGACACAGATATGTGAAGGGATGCGCCAGGTCCCAGGTGGGCCAGGTGTTGGTGCTGTAGCGCTGGTGGACCAGCGCCAGGGCGCTTTCCAGCGAGGGCTCGCCCAGGTCCGGGTAGAAGCGGCGGATCTGGTAGGCGAGCAGCAGCCCCTTGTAGACCAGCGTCTGCGACGAGAACGAGGCGAAGTGGAACTCGGGCGCGGTCCGCCCCAGCAGCAGCTCGTTCTCGATCCGCTTGCGGATCACGTAGAGCTTGCGCTCGAACTCGGGCTGGTCGAAGCCGGCGCCGCGCAGCACGAACACCTGCCGGATGAGGGGCATGACCTCGCGCGCGGTGCGCCCGATGTGCTCGGGATGATTGGGCACGTCGCGCCAGCCCAGAACGTGCTGGCCCTCCTCGGCGATCGTCCGCTCGACCGTCTCGACGCACATGGCGTGCTGCGCGTCGTCCCGGGGCAGAAAGACCATGCCGACGCCGTACTCGCCCGGTTCGGGGAGACGGATTCCCAGCGGAGCGGTGGCCTCGAGCAGAAAGCGGTGCGGGATCTGCATCAGGATCCCGGCTCCGTCGCCGGTCTCGGGGTCGGAGCCCGCGGCGCCGCGGTGGGTCAGGTTGACCAGAACCTGCAGGCCGCGCTGGATGGTCTCGTGGGACTGGCGCCCGTCGAGATAGGCCACGAAGCCGATGCCGCAAGCGTCGTGCTCGAAGCGCGGGTCGTACAGCCCCTGCTTGCCGGGAACGTATTGTCGGTTCATTCCCCCTCCTGCTCGGCGCAGAGACCTCGCCGGTTGACTCGCCGTCTACCGGAGAAGGTGGGACCGACAGCGCGGGGGTGCGCGGGGGGTCGGTCGCGGATTCGCGGTGAGGTGCCGGGCAATCCGACGCTCCGGAGGCTAGCGGAGCCGCGGAAAAACTGTCAAGCGACGCCGGGGTGCGGGTGCTTCGGTCCGGCGGGCGGCGCGGGTTGGCCGCCGGACTCGGTTTCTCTCTGCTTGACGCCCGCCGCCCGTCGGTCAAACATGCACCCGAGGGCCGTGCAGCGGCCCTGAAGCTGCGCGGCCCGCGACGGAGCCTGGACGGGATCCGGGCACCGGCGCGCCGTGGAGCGAGTGGCGGGAGCGGAAGCGAGCGGGGGGACCACGGGAATGAGTGAATCCATCGATGCGGCAGCGGCGCCGCTGGTGTTTGCCGACGAGAACGGCAAGGACCTGCTCGGGGTGCTCGAACGGCGCGTCGAGGAGTTGCTGGATCGGCATCGCGAGGCGCTGTCCAGCATCGAGGATCTCCAGGCACAGCTCGCGGAGCGCGGGCGCGAGGTCGAACGCCTGGCGGGCGAGGCGGCCGCGCTGCGGCGCGTCCGGGACGAAGTGCAGGGCCGCGTCGACGGCCTGATCGCGCGCGTCGACGAGATCGAGAAGCTCTCGACCCCGGACGATCGGGTGGAGGCCCGGCCGGACGAGCCGGGAGCGGGTGTGTGAGTTCGGCGGACAAGGAAGCAATTCACAAGGCGACCGTCCGCCTGCTCGGACAGGAGTACCGGATCCGCGGCGACGCCAACGGGGATCACCTCGACGCGGTCGCCGCGCACGTCGACGGAGTGATGAACCAGCTCCGACAGACATCGCCCAGCAACCAGGACGTGCCGCTGCTGGCCGCATTGAACATCGCCAGCGAACTGCTCCGGCTGCGCGACGCCGAGCGGGTCACGGGCGAGCGCATCCAGGCCCTGATCGAGCTGGTCGATTCCGGGTGAGATGGGCGGAGTCGCGGAGCGCAAGGCCGAGCTCCGGGCCGCCGCGCGCCGCGCCGGTGGCCAGCCGCGGGACGAGGACGTGCGCTCCTGCCTGGAGGGGCTGCTCGCGCTCGATCCACTGGCCGAGGCGGGCTGCGTCGCCCTGTACTCCGCGACCGGAGCCGAAGTCCCGGTTCAGCTCGCCCACGCGAGTCTGCGGGCGCGGGGCGCGGAGGTGGCGTTCCCGCGCGTCGCGGGCGACCGGATTGAGCTCGCCCGGGTCGACCGGCTGGAGGATCTGCGGCCGGGTTTCCGCGGAATCCTGGAGCCGCCGGCCTCGCTTCCCCCTCTCGACCCCGGCCGCCCGGGCGTCCTGGTGGTGCCGGGTGTGCTTTTCGGGCGCGACGGGTCGCGGCTCGGCCGCGGCGGCGGACACTACGATCGGCTGCTCGCCCGCTCGCGGCCGGACGCCTGCCGCATCGGCGTCTGCCTCGCCGGGCGCCTCCGGCCGACGCTCCCGACCGATGCCCGGGACGAGCCCGTGGACGTCATCGTGACGGAGAGGGAGGTGCTATACCCCTCGGCGCGCGCCGCGCGGGAGGGGCGATGAGCGGACTCGAAGCACAGCTGGAGGCCTTCTCGGCCGGGGCCGAGAACCTGGTGAGCCACGAGGAACTCCGGGCCAAGCTGGAGCGCGGGGCGCCGCTGCGCATCAAGTACGGCTGCGATCCCTCGGCTCCGGACCTGCATCTGGGCCACACGGTCCCGCTCGAGAAGCTGCGCCAGCTTCAGGGTCTGGGGCACACCATCATATTCCTGATCGGCGACTTCACCGCCGGAATCGGCGATCCGACCGGGCGCAGCCGCACGCGTCCCCCGCTGGACCGCGACCAGATCCGCGCCAACGCCGAAACCTACACCGACCAGGTGGGCTCGATCCTGGACGCCCGCCGCGCGGAGATCCGCTTCAACAGCGAGTGGATGGACGCGATGTCCTCGGCGGAGATGGTTCGACTCGCTTCCCAGCAGCCCGTGGCCCGAATGCTCGAGCGCGACGACTTCCGCAGGCGCTACCGGGAAGGGGTTTCGATCTCGCTGCACGAATTCCTGTATCCCCTGGTACAGGCCTACGACTCGGTGGCGTTGCGGGCGGATCTCGAGCTGGGGGGTACCGACCAGACCTTCAATCTGCTCCTGGGCCGCGAGATCCAGCGGGCCTACGGCCAGGAACCCCAGATCGTCCTGACGCTCCCCCTGCTCGAGGGCACGGACGGCGCCGAGAAGATGTCGAAGTCGCTGGGCAATTCGATCGGCATCCAGGAGGATCCGGAGGAGTTCTTCGGCAAGGTGATGTCGATCCCGGACTCCCTGCTCGGGCGTTGGATCGAGCTGCTCGCCCCGCCCGAATGGGAGCTCGACTCGCACCTGGCCCGACTGGACTCGGGGGGCAACCCCCGCGATTTGAAAGCCGAACTCGCCCGCAGGCTGCTGGACCGTTTTCAGGGCCAGGACGCCGCGGACCGCGCCTCCGAGCACTTCGACCGCGTCTTCCGCCGCAAGCAGGCGCCCGAAGACATCGAACGCGTGGAGGTCGAGGCCGCCGACCCGGACGGCGCCGAGATCCTGGCGATCCTGCAACACGCGGGGTTCGCCGGCACTCGGGGGGAGGGCCGTCGCCTGGTCCGGCAGGGTGGAGTTCGCCTCGACGGCTCGCGCGTGGACGATCCCGGCCGGCGCGTCCGCCCCGGGGAATACGTTCTGCAGGTCGGCAAACGCAGGTTCGCCCGCGTTTCGATTTCGCCGGGCTGAGCCTCTCCCCGGAGCCGTGCCGGAATTCGCTGTTGACACGGGGACTTCGCTGGAATAAGGTTCGCCCCCCGCTGTATTGTCCTCGGGGTTCGTTCCGGGACAGCGCAGGGGCTCTTGGCCCTTCGGGCGCGCGGTCTTTGAAAAGCGAATAGTGCGTGAACCTTGAACTCTTCCGCCCTCCGGCGGTGGAGTTGATGAAGTCGGGTCCTTCAATCCGCCGTCGAAGGCGCCGGTTCGCGGCCACGTGCCGCGGGCCTTTTGGAATTCTTCCCATCGGGGCTGAAGAGTCCCCCGGGAAGGAGCCTTTGGCGGTTCAATCCGAAAGAACTCTTCGTTTTCTTAATTGGAGAGTTTGATCCTGGCTCAGAACGAACGCTGGCGGCGTGCCTAACACATGCAAGTCGTGCGCGAAAGCATCCTTCGGGACGCGAGTAGAGCGGCGCACGGGTGAGTAACACGTGGGTAATCTGCCCTCGAGTTCGGGACAACCCGGGGAAACCCGGGCTAATACCGGATACGCCCTGGAGAACCTCGGTTCTCTTGGTGAAAGGTGGCCTCTGTTTCATGCTACTGCTCGTGGATGAGCCCGCGTCCCATTAGCTAGTTGGCGAGGTAAAAGCTCACCAAGGCGATGATGGGTAGCTGGTCTGAGAGGATGATCAGCCACACTGGAACTGAGACACGGTCCAGACTCCTACGGGAGGCAGCAGTGAGGAATTTTGGGCAATGGGCGAAAGCCTGACCCAGCAACGCCGCGTGTGGGATGAAGGCTCTAGGGTCGTAAACCACTGTCAGGAGGGAAGAAAAGCTCCGGGGGGAATATTCCCGGAGATTTGACGGTACCTCCAAAGGAAGCGCCGGCTAACTCCGTGCCAGCAGCCGCGGTAATACGGAGGGCGCAAGCGTTGTTCGGAATTACTGGGCGTAAAGCGCGTGTAGGCGGTTCGGTAAGTCGGATGTGAAATCCCCGGGCTCAACCCGGGAACTGCATCCGAAACTGCCGAACTAGAGTCCCGGAGGGGAAGGCAGAATTCCCAATGTAGGGGTGGAATCCGTAGATATTGGGAGGAATACCAGTGGCGAAGGCGGCCTTCTGGACGG
>JAGWBS010000054.1:19538-21428 GCA_021295775.1 Pseudomonadota bacterium
GACAGGTGCTGCATGGCTGTCGTCAGCTCGTGTCGTGAGATGTTGGGTTAAGTCCCGCAACGAGCGCAACCCTTGTCTTCAGTTGCCAGCGGTTCGGCCGGGCACTTTGGAGAGACTGCCGGTGCTAAACCGGAGGAAGGTGGGGATGACGTCAAGTCCTCATGGCCCTTATGCCCAGGGCTACACACGTGCTACAATGGTCGGTACAAAGGGCAGCCGCACCGCGAGGTGTAGCCAATCCCCAAAACCGGTCCCAGTACGGATTGCAGTCTGCAACTCGACTGCATGAAGTTGGAATCGCTAGTAATCGCGGATCAGCATGCCGCGGTGAATACGTTCCCGGGCCTTGTACACACCGCCAACCAGAAGTCGGTGACCTAACCTTCGGGATGGAGCCGCCCAAGGTTCTGGCAGTGATTGGGGTGAAGTCGTAACAAGGTAGCCGTAGGGGAACCTGCGGCTGGATCACCTCCTTTCTAGGGAGTCCCGGAACTTGGTTCCGGTTCGTCGGAGCTTCACGGCTCCCGGGCCGGATCGCCGATCTACGGACCTCACATCCGTGGAACCCCGGGTCATATCTAGGTGAAGACCGACCGCTCGGGCGCGTCCGCAAGGACCGCAGGAGTGGGCGCTTGAATCCCGGCCTTCGGTTCAGGGCCGAGGCGAGTTTCCGGTGCTACGTGCACCGGGCCGTGAGCCTCGGACCACCGATGTCAGTCCGGTCACTCGTTCCATCGGGGAGCGTCGCAGTCGGTCGACTCGGCTTCATCACTCACGCACTATTCGGTTTTGAGAGACCGCTCGGAAGACCCCGGTTCGCATCGGGGTCTCCCGTTCGGGTCACGCGAGTCGCTGCAGGCTCGCCTCGCTGTCCCAGGGCCTGTAGCTCAGTCGGTTAGAGCGCACGCCTGATAAGCGTGAGGTCGGAAGTTCAAATCTTCCCAGGCCCACCAGCGCGGGCTCCGGCTGAGACGCTCCAGGGCATCGGTCGGGGGCGAGGAGAGAGCGGCGGGATGATTCCGCTTCGACACGGCCAAGGGGCTGTAGCTCAGATGGGAGAGCGCGGGCTTTGCAAGCCTGAGGTCGGCGGTTCGATCCCGCTCAGCTCCACCGCGCAGCTGGGCTCCGCAAACCGGACTCCGTGACCCGCAATCGATTTCATGGTCGGCTGTTTGCGATCCGCCGGTGCGAACCGGCGCCGACGGTCTTTGATAACTGAATCGTTTGTGTTCCGATCGACGCTGAGAGAACCAACCGAGCCGAGTGCATCAAAACGGTTTGTCTCGGGAGTCGTCCGCGACTCTCGAGAAGACGGTTTTGGTCAAGCAAGCAAGGGCACACGGGGAATGCCTTGGCGCCAGGAGGCGATGAAGGACGTGGCAGGCTGCGATATGCCTCGGGGAGCTGCCTAACAAGCTTTGATCCGGGGATTTCCGAATGGGGAAACCCGGCCGGGGTCATGCCCGGTCATCCCGCGCTGAATACATAGGCGCGCGGAAGCAAACTCGGGGAACTGAAACATCTAAGTACCCGAAGGAAGAGAAATCAACCGAGATTCTCCTAGTAGCGGCGAGCGAACGGGGAACAGCCCAAACCGAGGGGAAGAAATTCGCCTCGGGGTTGTGGGACCTCGACATGGTACCCGGAGGGGTAGAAGAACGGTCTGGAAAGTCCGGCCATAGACGGTGATAGCCCGGTATTCGAAACCTCGAAGGGACCTAGAGGGATCCCGAGTAGCGCCGGACACGAGAAATCCGGCGTGAATCTGGGGGGACCATCCTCCAAGGCTAAATACTACCTGGCGACCGATAGTGAACCAGTACCGTGAGGGAAAGGTGAAAAGAACCCCGGTGAGGGGAGTGAAATAGACCCTGAAACCGTGTGCTTACA
>JAGWBS010000055.1 GCA_021295775.1 Pseudomonadota bacterium
CCGATCGAAGAGCTTCGCCCGGGGAATCTTCTCCGGGTCGGAGACGTAGACGCCGTCGACGCGGGTTCCCTTCATCAGGAGTACGGCGCCGATCTCCATCGCGCGCAGGGCGGCGCCGGTATCGGTGGTGAAGAAGGGCTGCCCCGTGCCGGCCGCGAAAATCACCACGCGCCCCTTCTCCAGGTGGCGGATGGCGCGGCGCCGGATGTGCGGCTCGGCCACCTGGTTGACCTCGATCGCGGACATCACGCGCGTGTCCGCCCCGGCCTGCTCCAGCGCGTCCTGGAGCGCCAGGGCGTTCATCACGCCGGCCAGCATGCCCATGTGGTCGGCCGTCGTCCGAGTGATTCCCTTCGACGCCGCAGAAAGGCCCCGGATAATGTTGCCGCCCCCGCACACGATCCCCAACTCGACTCCGAGCTCCGCGACTTTCGCGATCTGCTCCGCGGTCTCCCGGATCGCCGACGGGCTGATCCCGAAGCCCTCCTCGCCGGCCAGGCTCTGGCCGGAGATCTTGAGGAGCAGGCGGCGGTAAACGGCTTTCATCCGCCCCCTTCTTCCCCGAGCTGCAGGCGCCGGAAGGCCTGGATGCCGGCGCCGACGGCCTTGGCGGCGGCGCCCACGCTCCGGTCGGGATCCATCACCAGCGGCTGGTCGACCAGCGTCACTTCCTTGAAGAACTTGTTGAGCCGTCCCTGGATCATTTTCTCGATGATCTCGGGGGGCTTGCCCTCGCCTTCCGCCTGCTTTCGCAGCACCCCGCGCTCCCGCTCGACCAGTTCGGCGTCGAGGTCCTCGCGCGAGAGGCCCGCGGGGGCCATCGCCGCCACGTGCATGCAGACATTGTGCGCCAGTTCGGCCACCTCGGGACGCTCGTTCTCCTCGGCCGCCACCGCCACCAGGGTTCCGATCTTCCCCCCGGCGTGGACATAGCTGGAGACGCGTCCCTCGGAGCCGGTGGACAGGCGGGCAAAGCGGCCGATGGCCATGTTCTCGCCCAGCTTCCCAATCGCGCTCTTGAGGCGCTCTTCGACGCTGCCCTCGTCCAGCTCCAGGCCCAGCAGAGAATCGAGATCGGCCGGATCCTGTTCGCAGACCACGCGCGCGAGGTCCTGGCCGAACTCGGCGAAGTCGTCGGTCTTGGCCACGAAGTCGGTCTCGCAGTTCAGCTCCACCAGGGCGCCGGCGCGGCCGTCGCCCAGCAGGTGGGCGCTGATCCGGCCCTCGGAGGTGGCGCGGCCGGCCTTCTTGTCGGCCTTCGCGATTCCGCGCTCGCGCAGCATCAGGGCCGCGCGGTCCAGATCGCCGTCCGCCTCCTGCAGCACGCGCTTGCAGTCCATCATTCCGCCGCCGGTCCGCTCCCGGAGTTCCTTGACCAGCGCTGCCGTGATTTGCGCCACCGCTCCTCTCCTCGCCTCAATCCGCACTCTCCGGAGCCGGCTCCTCGCCCTCCGGAGATTCCTGATCCGCTTCCTTCTCTTCCCGCTGCGCCTCGGCCCGGCGCTCCTGGGCCAGCCGCTCCATGCGCGCGGGGCGGCGCGCGGGCTGAGTGATTTCGACCACGCGCTTGCCCAGAACCGGGCGCTCCTCCTCGGCGTCGGGCGGCTGTTCCTGATCGCTCTGGATCGCCCGGGCCTGGAAGAGCTCCTCGCCGAGCAGGCAGGCCTCGGAGATTTTCTCGCAGTACATGCGGATCGCGCGCTGCGCGTCGTCGTTGCCGGGGATCGAGTGCTCGATGTTGGCCGGATTGCAGTTGGAGTCGACGATCGCGATCACCGGGATGCCCAGGCGCTGCGCCTCCTGCAGTGCGATCGCCTCGCGCCGAATGTCGATCACGAAGAGGGCATCGGGCAGACGCTCCATGTCCGAGATCCCCTCGAAGGCCTTGTGGAGCTTCAGGTACTCGCGGTTCAGACGCGAACGCTCCTTTTTGGTGAGAAGGCCGAGTTTCTCTTCGTCGCCCAGGATCTGGATCAGCTCGTGGTAGCGCTCCACTCCCTTCCGCACGGTGCGGAAGTTGGTCAGCATGCCCCCCAGCCAGCGCCGGTGGACGAACGGCATGGCGCCCGCCCGGGCGGTCTCCGCCACGATCTCCTGCGCCTGGCGCTTGGTCGAGACGAAGAGCACCCGTCCGCCTTCGCCCACGATCTGCTTGACGAACTCCAGCGCTTCGCGGAACCGCGGCAGGGTGTGCTGGAGGTCGATGATGTGAATTCCGTTCCTCTCTCCGTACAGGAACGGTTTCATGTTTGGATGCCAGCGCTGCGTCTGATGACCGAAATGAGCGCCGGCGTCGACCAGTTCGCGCATCGTCACCGTTGCGGGCGAGATCGCGGGCGGAGGGGCTTCGCCCTCGGCGGCGGCGGGCGCCGCGGGTTCCGTGGACATTCAGGAGTCGTCTGTGCTTCGGCCGCTCGCGCGGCCTCGGGTTTTTGCCTCCGCCCCTCGTCCGATCCGCAGGGAAGCTTCCCGGCCTGCCGGCGCCGCTCGAACCCAGGGGAACCCGGAGCGGGCGGGGCGTGCGTGTGCGGGTTCTATAGCAGAGGCCCCCGCGGGAAACAAACTACCGGCCCCGCAGCGAAATGCCGCGCCGCGATCGCAATGCGGGTGCGGCGTGCCAGCGCCGGCACGGCGGCGCGGCGGCGGCCTTCTCAGCGCAATTCCCGGGGCAGCGTGAAGGTGACGCCTTCCGCAACTCCCGAGGAAAACTCGAGCCGCTTGTCCGGCTTGAGCGCCGCGATCACCGCCTCCACCAGGGCTTCGGGGGTGGAGGCGCCCGAAGTGATGCCCACCCGCTCGCAGTCGATCAGCCATTCCGCCTGGATTTCGTCGGGGCTGTTGATCAGATAGGCCGGAACTCCGTTGGCCTCGGCCACCTCGCGCAGCCGGTTGCAGTTCGACGAGTTCGACGAGCCGATGACCAGCATCACGTCGACCCGGTCGGCGACCTGCTCGACCGCGTCCTGGCGGTTGGTGGTCGCGTAACAGATGTCGTTGCGCACCACGGCCGAGGGGAACCGCTCCCGGACGGCTTCGATCGTCTTGGCGGTGTCGCGCGTGGACAGCGTAGTCTGGGTGATGACGGCGACCTCGGTGTCCTGCGGCCATTCGATCTCGGCGCCGGCGAGCTGCTGGTCGAGGGGCGTGGTGTCGTCGACGAGAGACATGGGCACCTGGCCCATCGTTCCGCGCACCTCCTGATGCCCCTGATGTCCGACCAGCAGGACCTGCCTGCCCTTGCGGTGGTACCGCTTGGCCTCGTTGTGGACCCGGGTCACCAGCGGACAGACCGCATCGACCACCCGCAGGCCGCGTGCCTGCGCCTTGTCGAAATCGTCGGGCGGCGAACCGTGAGCCGAGAAGACCACCAGCGCCCCTTCCGGGACCTCGTCCACCTCCTCGACGGTGACGGCGCCCTTCCGCTCCAGCTCGTCCACCACGTAGGGGTTGTGCACGATCTGGTGCTTGACGTAGACCGGCGGCCCGAAGCGCTCCAGGCAACGCTCGACCACGTCGATCGCGCGAACCACGCCGGCGCAGAACCCACGCGGCGAACTGACGATTACCTCCATCGGATCAGTCTCCCGGCGAAAACGCTCGTCGCCTCGGGAGGACGGGCGGAGGGGCTTCGCGGGACCGGTCGGTTCCCGGGGGCACGAGACACTGCACGGAGCCGAGGATGCCCATACATCGAGAGTATCGAACCGGTGCCTTCGGCGCAGCCTTCGCGCGGCCGCTGCGCGGACCCGATCCGGCCACAGGCCGAGACTCTCGCGTTCCGTGGGCCAGGGAAGGCGCGTGAACTCGGATCGCAGGCGCCGCGCTCAAACGCGCAGCTTCACCTGCGTGACCCCGTTCGCGAAACGACGCGCAACCGCGCCGCCCGACGGCATGAACCGCAGCGCCAGGGGCGAGGCCCGCAGCAGCAGCCGCGCCCAGCGCGCGGGGCTGAGAACCAGCGGGGGGGCCAGCGCCTGGAGGCGCTGGATGGTGCGCACCTCGGGCAGCCGTTCGGCCTGGAATCTCCCGGCCGCCGCATCGAGTGCGTCGGGGCGCGCCCCCGCGAGCAGCGCGGGCAGCAGATGGTTGGCCGCCACCAGGGAGTCGCGGACGGCGATGTTGAGGCCCTGAGCGCCGACCGGCGAAAGCGTGTGAGCCGCGTCGCCGATCAGCCAGGCGCCCTGGTTGCACCAGCGGGCCACGCGGTCGCTTCGCACATCGAGGAGGAAAGGGTGCACGGCCTCGGAGCGGTGCTCCAGCAAGTGTCCTGCGAGGTCGGGAGAGACGTGACGGGCGAGCTGTTCGATCCACTCCGCGATTCCCCGCGCGCGCAGCTCGCCGTAGCGGCCCTTGCGGATCACCCAGCCGAGCTGCAACCGGCCGTCGGCTGCCGGCGCGGCGATCAGCAGGTGTCCTCCCCCCAGGTAGCCTCGCAAGTGCGGGTCGGCTCCCTGGAAGTCCGGCAGAGGCAGCTTGCACCACACCACGTCCATTCGAGTCCGCGACGCGCGAACGCGGGCGCCGCTGCGGCGGCGGATCACCGAAGCCCGCCCATCGGCGCCGATCACCACGTCCCCCCGGATCTCACGCTCGCCATCCGGGGTCTGGGCGCGCACGCCCACGACCCGGCCCGAGCGGCTCAGCACGTCGCGCACGACGGCCCCGCGCAACAGCCGAAATCTCTCGAAGACGCCCGCCCGAGCGACCAGCGCTTCGAGCAGGCGCGGCTGGGAGACCAGCGCGGGAGGCACGCCGCCGAACGCGGCGGCGTCGAGGTCGGCCGCGAGCAGCGGCCGGCCGTCGAGGTAGACCCGGACGCGCCGGATCCGCACCTGGGGGACTTCGGCCACGAGCTTGCCCAGACCCATCTGCCCGAGGGCGTCGAAGGCGCTGGGCATCAGGACTTCGCCGCGGAACTCGCGCTCGAAGTCGCGCGCGCGCTCGAGCAGCGTGACCTCGATCCCGCGCCGCGCCAGCAGGTAGGCGAGCGCGGCCCCCGCGGGGCCCGCTCCCACGATGACCGCGTGCGGCACCGGCGCCCGTCCCCCCGCGCCGCCCCGGCTCAGGCCGGCATGTGCCGGCCGCCGTCGATCACCAGGACCTGGCCGGTGACGAAACCGGCGTCGTCGCTGGCGAAGAAGACGGCTGCGCCCGTCAGATCGTCGACCTGGATCCGCCCCGGGATGGGCTGCTCGGCCGAGAGATGATCCAGCATGTCCTCGGAGAGCTGTTTCAGCGTGGCGTCGGTCCCGACCACGCCCGGCGCGATGCAGTTGACGGTGATGCGGTAGCGGCCGAGCTGGGCGGCGGAGAATTTGGTCAGGCCCACCACCCCCCACTTGGTCTGGGAATAGGAGTAGGAGCCCAGGCCGGCGAACTCGCCCGCCGGGGCGGAGGCGTAGTTGTAGGCCGCCCCCGAGGCCTGGTTGACGATCCGCCCCCCGCCGCCCTCGACCATCGCCGGGGCGACCGCGCGCGTCATCAGCCACACGCCGTGCAGGTTCACGTCGAACATGCGCTTGAGATAGGCGTAGCTCTGGTCGGACATGTCCCAGTCGCCGTAGAGCGCGGCGTTGTTGACCAGGATGTCGATCCCGCCAAAGCGCTCGACCGCCGCGTCCGCGCAGGCCTGGCAGGATTCCGGGTCCGACACGTCGGTGCGCACGTATTCGACCTCGCCCAGATCCCCGGCCTCGGCCAGCCCGACCGCGCCCCGCCCCGGGTCGATTTCGGCGATCACCACCCGCGCGCCTTCGCTCAGGAAGCGCTGGACGTAGGCCAGGCCGATGCCCTGCCCGCCCCCGGTGACGATGGCGACCTTGCCTTCGAGACGCACCTCTTCTCCTCTCCAGGGATGGCTTACTTGTCCTGACTCAGCATGAACCCGTTGCCCTCGGTGTCCGTGAGTTCGGCCAGATGGATGCCTTCCTCGCCGCGATCCTCGGGCCCGGAGCGCAGGCGGCCGCCGCCGCGAACGACGGCTTCGCAGGCGACCTGGATGTCCCGCACAGTGAACGAGAGTCCCGTCTCCGCGAATTCCCCCGTCCCTCCCCCGTGGAGAGCGACGATCGCCGAACCGAGCCTGAGTTCGCTCCACCAGGGGGAACTCACGTTCACGTCGAGCCCGATGACGTCGCGATAGAAGGCGACCGCGCGGTCCATGTCCTGCGCGGAGATCAGGAACTTGGTTCCGAGCACCCCGCACTCGCCTCCGGACCGCTCCTCTCGACCCATGCCTCCCCCCTAGCCGCCGTCTCCAGATCCTCTGCGCGGCAACACGCCGACGGCGGCGGTGAAGCCTCCGTCGACGCAGAGTAGCTGACCGTTGACGTAGGCAGCGAGGTCCGAGGCCAGGAAGAGCACCGCGTTGGCCATGTCGAGCGGCTCGGCCAGCCGGCGCAGCGGATTGGCCTGAGCCGTCTTCGCCATCCGCCGGCCGACGTGTTCCTCGAGGGCCTGGGTGACGGTCGTGCCGGGAGCGATGGCGTTGGTGCGGATGCCGTGCGGGCCCAACTCCACCGCCATGGTGCAGGTCAGGTTGATCACGCCGGCCTTGGCCGCGCCGTAAGCGCTGACGCCGCGCACCGAGCGCACTCCGCCCAGCGAGGAGACGTTGACGATCGAGCCGCGCGTGCCGCGCTCGATCATCGCACGCGCCTGGATCTGGCAGCCGGCGAAGACCGCCCTCAGGTTGAGATCGAGCGCGTCGTCGACGAACTCCGGGCGCGCATCCAGGAAGGTGCCGGTGGGGTGTCCCAGCATTCCGCCGGCGTTGTTGACGCACACGTCGAGCCCTCCCAGCTCGGCCAGGCAGTCGTCCACCATCGCCTGCAACGCCGGGCGGTCGCGGACGTCGGTCGCCAGGGCCAGGGCCCGCCGGCCTAGCGCCCGGACCTGTTCGGCGGTGTCGCGCGCGGTCTCGGGGTCGAGGTCCGCGGCCGCCACGTGGCAGCCCGCCTCGGCCAAACGCAGCGCGCAGGCCCGTCCGATGCCGCGCCCCGCGCCCGTCACCAGCGCGACCTTGTCGTTCAGTCCGAAGAAGTCGTCCGGGTTCATCCCGCCTCCAGTTCCAGAGCCTTCGCCACTCGCTCCAGGCGCTGCCCCTCGGCGCCGAGCAGGGGGGCCGCGGCCCGGGCGCGACGGTACCAGAGCTGCAGGTCGCGATCGGCGTAGAATCCGACGCCGCCCATCATCTGGTGGGCGGCCGCGGTCACGCGCTGGGCGGCGTGGGTGCAGGTGACCTGCGCCATGGCGACGTGCAGCTCCGCCGGCAGTCCCGCGTCGAGGCGCGTGGCGGCCTCGTAGGCGGCGCAGCGCGCCGCGTCGGCCTGCATCAGCATGTCGGCCGCGCGGTGCCGGATCGCCTGGAACGAACCGATCGCGCGCCCGAACTGCTGCCGGCGCCGGACGTAGTCGAGCGCGTAGTCGAGCGCGGCGCGCGCGCCGCCCGCCAGTTCGGCGCAGAGCGCCACGGCGGCCCGGTCCAGCAGAGTTCCGATCTCCGGCAGCGCCCCTCCGTCCGCGCCCAGCAGTTCGGCGGGCGCCCCGTCGAAGCGCAGCTCGCAGGGCGCGTCCGCGGCGATGCTGTCCAGGCGCACTCGCTCCAGGCCCGGGGCTCCGGCTTCGACCCAGAAGAGCCCGACCCCGGCGGCGCTTCGGGCCAGCGCCAGAAAGGCTTCCGCGCTGTGTGCGAAACCGACGAAGCGCTTCACTCCCCGCAGCTCCCAGCGGTCCGCCGAGGGCGCGGCCTCGAGCCGCACGCCCGCTGGATCGACCGGGGAATCCGGCTCGGCGAGCGCGAAGCTCAGGCGCAGCTCTCCTCGCAGCGCCGCCGCCAGGCGGGTGCGTTCGGAGGCGCCTCCCAGCGCCCCCAGCGCCGCGCCGGCCTGCAGCGCGCCCGTCTGCCAGGGCAGCGGGCAGGCCGCCCGGCCCAGCTCTTCGCCGACCAGCGCCAGTTCCACGCAGCTCCCTCCCGCGCCGCCCCGCGCGCTCGGGACCGGCAGTCCCAGCCAGCCGCGCCGGCCGAACTCCGCCCACAGCTCCGGGTCGTAGCCCGGCTCTCCAGCCTCGGCGCGGCGCGCGGCCTGGGAGTCGCAGCGCTGCTCCAGCAACGCTCGAACTTCGTCGCGCAAAGAGCTTTGCGATGGGGTGAATTCCAGGTTCATGGGTCTCCCGGAAGACTCAGCCCCGCCCGGGCGATGGCGTCGCGCTGCAACTCGTTGGCCCCGACGCTCAGCGTGGGGTGAATGCGCTCGATCGCCTCCCAGGCGAAAAGCCCGTCGTACGGCGCCGAGGGCGAGCCGCGGTACAGCGTCCCCTCGGGCCCCAGCAGCTCCAGTCCCAGCCGGGCGATGCGCTGCAGCAGCTCGGTGGCGTAGACCTTCGCCATCGAAGCCTCGTGGACGGGCACTTCGCCGCGATCCTGGCGCCACATCACCCGCTTGGCGAAGTGCAGGCCCGTGGCCAGCTCGCAGCGCAGCGCGGCCAGACGCTCCCGCACCTCGCCCCGCCCTCCCAGTTCCGTGCCGCGCGCGTGCGCGCACAGGATCTCCAGATTGCGCGTCGCCCAGCCCATGTGGGCCATGCCCGAGCGCTCCGCCAGCAGCGAGCCCGCCATCTGCGGCCAGCCGCGGTTCCACTCTCCCAGCAGCGCGTCGCCCGGCACCCGAGCGCTTTCGAAGTGGATCTCCCCCAACGTCCAGCGATTCATCGTCTCGCGGCGCTCGACCCGGATTCCGGAGCCGCGCAGGTCGACCAGGAACATGCTCATGCCCCGGCGGGGAGGCGCGTCCGGGTCCGTGCGGGCAACCAGGCAGGCGTACTCCGACTTGTGGGCGCCGGTGACCAGCGCCTTGACGCCGTCGATCACGAAGCCGCCGCCCTCGCGGCGGGCACTCGTCTGGATGCGCGTCAGATCGCTGCCCGCCTCCGGCTCGGTGTAGGCCACCGACATCAACACCTCGCCGGCGAGCATGCGCGGCAGGTAGCGCTCGCGCTGCCGGTCGTCGGCGTACCCCAGGACCTGCGAGCCGACCAGCGTCAGGGCGGTGTCGATCGCGGGAGCGTCGTGGTAGGCGGCCTCGAAACCGAACACCGCCTTGTAGCTCAGCGGGCGGCCGCCGCCGCCGTGTTCGCGCGGCACGCTGATTCCGAGGTAGCCGCGCTCGCCGGCGCGCCGCTGCAGCGCGCGCTCGAATGCCTCCGAGTAGCCGGTCAGATCGCGCGGGTCGCGCTGGCCCCGGGTGCGCTCGGGGGCCATCTCCTCGGCGAAGAACGCCCGCACCTCGGCCTGGAAGGCCGCGAGCTCCGCAGGGTATTCGAAGTCCACCCCGGGGGTATACCTGCGCCCCTTCATCGGAGTAAAGCGTGCCCCTCCCCGCCACCGCGGTCGGATCCCCGGCCGGCCCGGGCGAGCCACCGGATCGGCCCGCTCCGTCCCGGACCGAGCGCCGTCCCGTCTACCCGCTACGCCGGCTCGGCCGGTACAGGGCCGCCGGTCCGAGGCCCTTGACCGCCTGGGGCCGGTAGGGCGCTTCCAGGCGGTCGATCTCCTCGGGCGTCAGCTCCACCTCGACCGCCGCGATCGCGTCTTCGAGATGGGCGAGCTGGGTGGCTCCGACGATCGGCGCCGTCACCGCGGGCCGCGAGAGCAGCCAGGCGAGCGCGATCTGCGCAGGGGGAAGCCCGCGCTCCCGGGCCACGGACCGCACCGCCTGCACCACTTCCTCGTCGGATTCGGAGCCGTACAGGCGCTCGATCAGTTCGTCCGACTCCTGCCGGGCCGTTCCCCGGGGGCTGCGAAGCTCGGGGCGCGCGCCCGCCAGCAGTCCCCGCGCCAGGGGAGACCAGGGGATCACGGCGATCTCCTCGGTTTCGCACAGCGGCAGCATTTCCCGCTCCTCCTCGCGGTAGAGCAGGTTGTAGTGGTTCTGCATGCTCGCGAAGCGCTCCAGTCCGCAGCGGTCCGACTGGCCCAGGGCCGTGGCCATTTCCCAGGCGTAGGCCGAGCTGAGCCCGACGTGCCGGACCTTGCCCTGCCGGACCAGGTCGTCGAGCGCGCGCAGCGTCACTTCCATCGGCGTGCTCGGGTCCAGCCGGTGGAGCTGGTAGAGATCGATGGTCTCCACGCCCAGCCGGCGCAGACTGGCTTCGCAGGCCTGCTGGATGTGCTTGCGCGACAGGCCGGCGGAGTTCGGCCCCCGGCCCATCGGCATGCGGAGCTTGGTCGCGATCACGCACTCGTCGAGGTTTCCGAGCTCCCGCAGGAGCTTGCCGGTGACCTGCTCCGAGACGCCCCGCGAGTAGACGTCGGCGGTGTCGAAGAAGTTGATGCCGGCTTCGATGGCCCGCTCGAAGAACGGCCGGGCGGCGTCCTCGTCCAGCACCCAGGGACGCCAGGCGGGGCTGCCGTAGCTCATGCAGCCCAGACAGATGCGCGAGACCTGCATGCCGGTCGCGCCCAGAATCGTCGTCTTCATCTGCCCTCCTCGAGTTCCCGCCGGCGAAGCGGGACAAAGCGGTTCCGCGTGGTATACCCGCGGCCTGTCCCGCGGAGCAACGCATGCCCAACCACAAGCTCTACATCCACGAGTTCATCGACATCATCGGACACAACCGCGCCAAGTACATGCACCACATGACGGCCAACTGGAGCCCGATCGCGCAGCGCGAGCGGAACCAGCTCTGCTACGGGGTGTGGGGCGTGGTCGGCACCACCCGGGGCTGGCCCGAGGTGATCAATCTGTGGGAGGAGGACGGCTGGCAGGGCCAGGCGAGCTCCTTCCGGCACGAGTTCAACCACCCCGGCCTGCAGAACCCCTCGCTGGCCGAGTGGTGGGCCGAGGCGGCCAAGTACCGCCGGCACGGCGACGACCGCCTGCTGGTGCCCGCGCCCTGGACGCGGACCATCGAGGAGCTGTGCGCCAACGGGGTGCGCGGCGAATGCTACGCCCACGAGCAGGTCAAGCTGATTCCCGGCGGCTCGCGGGAGTACCTGGCGCGGGTGCGCGACCGGGGCGTGCCCAGCTACGGCAAGTTCGGCTGGGAGCTGGCCGGCGCGTTCGAGACCGCGATGGTGAACGATTCGGAGTGCTTCGTGATCTGGGCCATCCCAAGCTGGGAGCAATGGGCCGAGTTCGAGAGCGCCCAGCGCAGCGACGCGGGACTGCTGGACTGGCGCGCCGGGATCCGCGACCTGGCCGTCGACTGGCACCGCTGCCTGCTGGTCGACGCGCCGCTCTCGCCGCTGCGCACCGGCCGCCAGCCCCTCGAGTCCGACCGCCGGCCGCTGGGCGAAATCCCCTGAGCCGGGGCCCCGCCGCTTTTCGGCTCGAAGGACGGTCCGCGGAAAGGCCCACGCGGAATGCTCCTCCCCGCCCCGGAGCGCTCAGAAGGTCTCCGCGGAGCCCTACTCGAACAGTCCGCGCAGCTCGCGCTTGAGGATCTTGTTCATGGCGTTGCGCGG
Source organism: Pseudomonadota bacterium (assembly GCA_021295775.1). Lineage (GTDB taxonomy): Bacteria > Myxococcota_A > UBA9160 > SZUA-336 > SZUA-336 > JAGWBS01. The sequence goes on from JAGWBS010000055.1 coordinate 11,465, forward strand.
GAAGCGCTCCACGAAGGCGACCCGCTCGGGGACTTTGTAGCGCGCCAACTGGGAGCGGCAGTGCGTCCGGATCTCCTCGGCTTCCGCCCGCGCGCCCGGCTCGAGCTCCACCGCGGCCACCACGCGCTCGCCCAGGCGCTCGTCGGGGATGCCGAGAACGGCGCAGGCGGCGACGCGCGGGTCCTGGTGCAGGACGCGCTCCACCTCGGCCGAGTAAACGTTGGCGCCGCCCCGGAGGATCATGTCGGTCTTGCGGTCCTTGACGAAGAGCTGTCCCCGCCCGTCCAGGCAGCCGACGTCGCCGGTGTGCAGGATCCCGCCGCGCAGCGCCTCCAAGGTCGCCTCGGGCCGGTTCCAGTAGCCCAGCATCGGCGTGTACACCCCGGCCCAGGGGCCGTCCTCGCGCGGCGCGACGCAGATCTCGCCGGTCTCCCCCGCGGGCAGCTCGCGTCCCTCGTCGTCGAGAATCAGCAAGCGCTGGTGGGGGTGGACGAACCCCGAGCAGCCTTCGACCGGCGGCTGGCCGGGGTCGGTGTGCGTCACCGAGGTCGGCGCCTCGGTCAGGCCGTAGCCGATCTGGACTTCGCGCCCGAAGCGCTGCTTGAACAGGCGGCGGAACTCCTCCGGGCAGTTCGCGCCGCCGATTCCCGGCTGGGTCAGGGACTCCAGGTCGCCGGGTCCGATCTCCGGGTCGGTCAGCAGGTCGTGGAAGGTGGCCGGCACGCTGGACAGGGAGACGATGCGTTCCGCGCGCACCCACTCGGCGATGCCGGGCGCATCCATGCGGTCGATCAGCACGCATTTCGAACCGGACTGGGCAGAGAGCACCGGACCGAGGATCTGCAGGTTCAGAATCGTAAGCGGCAGGCACACCGCCTGCGTGACCTCGGGCCCGCTGCGGCCCTTGTGGAGCGCGATCGCGCCGGGCAGCAGCATATTGTGCTGACTGTGGACGGCGCCCTTGGGGCGGCCCGTGGTCCCGCTGGTGTAGGCGATCGCGGCGGGCGCGAACGGGTCGATCGGAAGGCGGGGGCGCGTGCGGCCCGTCTCCCGCGCCAGGCGCTCGCGCCATTCGCTGGCGGGGTCGCCGGGCTCGGCGTCGATCAGGCGCTCGACGCCCGGCAGCTCCCCCAGCAGGTGTTCCAGCTGCGCGTGCATTTCGCGGTCGGCCAGCGCCACCCGCGCCCCCGAGTCGGCCAGGATGAAGGCCTTCTCCGGCGGCGCCAGCACGCGGTTGACTCCGACCCAGAGCACGCCGATGCGCTGGCTGGCCAGGAACGACACCGCGATCTCGGTGTGGTTGCCGATCGACGCCGCCATGCGGTCGCCGGGCCGCAGCCCCAGCTTCAGCAGGGCACAGGCGGCCCGCTCGACCTCCCGCTCGAGCTCGGCGTAGCTGTAGCGGGCGTAGCGGCCGATCAGCGCCTCCCGCTCGGGGGTCTCGCGCGCCGGCCGTTCCAGCAGCTCGGCGACCGTCTGCGCCGAGCCGGGCACGGCGCGGCGCGCGGGTGGCGGAATCAGTCCGTGGGCGGCCAGGTCCATCGCCCGCCTAGGCCCGCATGTACAGGCCGCCGCTGACCGTGAGGGTCTCGCCGGTGATGTAGGAGGCGCGTCCGGAGCACAGGAAGGCGATCACGCCGGCGATCTCGGCGGGCTCGGCCATGCGGCCCAGCGGGATCCGCTCGATCTGGGGGGCGAGCCGTTCCAGGTGTCGCTCGATGAACGCTGTCCGCACCAGTCCCGGGGCCACGCCGTTGCAGCGCACCCCGCGCGGCCCGCCCTCCTGGGCGACCGTGCGCGTGATCGCGTTGACGGCCGCCTTGGCGCTGGCGTACGCCCCCTCCAGCCCTCCCCCCGGCTGGTAGGACGCCACCGAGCTGACGTTGACGATCGAACCCCGGCCGCGTTCCAGCATGCCCGGCAGCAGCTTGCGGATCAGGTAGAAGCAAGCGGTGCAGTCGGCGGCGATCACGCGGTCCCAGTCTTCGGGAGCGTATTCGCTGAAGCGGCCCAGCAGGTTGATGGCCGCGTTGTTGACCAGGATGTCGACCGGGCCCAGCTCGCGGGCGATCCGGTCGAGCCCTTCGTCGGTCGCCGTGCGGTCGGTGACGTCGAAGCAGTAGCCGCGCACGCGCGGGCCGAATTCGCTCTGCAGCGCCGCCTCGACTTCGGCGGTGCGCCGCGGGCTCACGACGTTGAGCGCGACCGCCGCGCCCTGCCCGGCCAGTTCGTGCGCGGTGCACAGGCCGATGCCCCCGCCGGCCGCGCCCGTGACCAGCGCGACGCGACCCGCGTGCTCGCCGTCGCTCACGCCAGGCCCAGCATGCGGCGCGCGTTGTCGCGCATCACCAGGCGGACCTCGGCGGGCTCGAGGCCCTCGATCCGGCGGGCGAACTCGATCGGCTCGGACATGCCCTCGGCGTGCGGAAAGTCGGAGCCGAAACAGACCTGGGACACGCCGACCGCCCGGCAGAGCTCCAGCAGGTCCTCGCCGAAGTGGTGCGGCGAGACGAACACGTGCCGCTTGAACACCTCGCTCGGCTTCTCCCGCAGGCGGCCGGCGATCCAGGGGGCGTTGCGGGCCATCCCGCCCATCTTGTCCATGACGCGGACCAGGTAGGGCGCCCAGAGCGAGCCGTTCTCCACGCTGACCGCCCGCACGTTCGGGTAGCGGGCGAAGAAATTGGAGAAGATCAGCGCGGCGAGGGTGTCCATGATCGGCCGGTCGCCGTAGAAGCAGCTCCACTGCAGCGCCGTCTGCTGGTGCGAGGAGGGATTCGGCTCCTGCCCGTAGTGCACGCTCATCATCTCGTTGTAGCCGGATTCGGTGATGTGATAGGCGAGCAGCAGCCCGGCCTCGTCGACGCGCCGCCAGAAGGGGTCGAAATAGGGGTCGCCCGGCTCGCGGCCGTAGAACGGCCCGGGGCGCAGCGAGATCGCGCGGGCGCCCCGGCGCAGCACCCACTCCAGCTCCTCGATCGCCCGCTCCCGGTCCAGCATCGAGATCAGCGGCGGGGCGAAGATGCGGTCGCGGTAGTTGAACCCCCAGGTCTCGTCCAGCCACCGGTTGAACGAGTGCAGATTGGCGTACATCTGCTCGACGTCGTCGCGCATGAAGTGCTCGAGCGTGATGGCGATGGTGGGGAAGATCAGGATCGACTCCAGGCCCTGTTCCTCCATCACCACCAGGCGCGCCTCGCGGTTCTGGTACTCCGGCCGGAAGTCCTCGACGAATTCCAGGCCGGCGTCCTCAGCCTGCACCTGGCTGCGGCTGCGCAGCCACTCCCGCAGGCGCCCGGGCTTGACCGCGCGCTCGAAGCCGCGGTGCTTGAGGAAGGTGAAGGGCTTGTCGCCGACCACGATCTTGTCCTCGCCCGAGTTGTCCGGGTCGGGAACCACCCGCACCGCCTGGTCGCGGAAGCGCGGCTCGATGTAGCGCGAGAAGCAGTCGCGCGGTTCGTAGAAGTGCTTGTCCGCGTCGAAGGCCGCGTAGCCCAGCTCGTTCATGGCGTCTCTCCCGGCGGGGTGTTCAGCATATTCCGCGGGCCGGACCCGAGCCAAGCACCGGGCAACGGATCCTCTCCCGGAGCGGCCCGGACCGCGGATGGGCGGCAAGCCTCGCTGCCGGCCGGCAGCGGCACCGGGCCCGAGCCTGCTTCCGGATCTCGCCCGGACGCGGGGAAGACCGCGGGCACAACAGTGATAAACTCGCCCGCCGGCCGCCTTGAGGCCGCGAATCCGACCATGGACCTCTCCCTGAGCGAAGACCAGCAAGCGGTTGTCGAGCTCTTCGGCTCGCTGCTGGAAAAGGAATGCCCGCCGGAGTGCGTGCGCGCGGCCGAGCCACTGGGCTTCGATCCCCGGCTGTGGGACCAGATCTGCGCCGCCGGCGCGCCTGGCATGGCCCTGCCGGAGAAAGTCGGCGGCGGGGGCATGGGTGCTCTCGAGTTGGCGCTGGTCTGCGAGGAGTCGGGGCGCCGGCTCGCCCCCGTGCCGCTGGTCGAGCACTCCGCCGCGGCCCGGCTTCTCGCCCGACTGGCGCCGGACCACCCGCGGATGGCGGATCTGGCGGCCGGAGAGGCGATCGCTGCGCTGGGACTGCACCCCGCCCGCGAGGGTCGCCTGCGGCTGGTCCCCGCGGGAGCGGTGGCGAAGCTGGTCCTGGGGCTCGACGGGGACGAGCTGGTCGCCGCCGAGGCGGACCCGCCGGGCGAGACCCCGGCCAATCTGGCGGCTTCGCCGCTGGCCGACCGGGAGCTGCGAACGCCGACGCGACAGGTGCTGGCGAGCGGTCCCGAGGCGCGGGCGGCTTTCGACGACGCCCTCGGAGAGTGGCGCGCCCTGACCGCCGCCGCCCTGGTCGGACTGTCCCAGGAGGCCTTCGAGCTGGGCCTCGCCTATGTGAAGGAACGCGAACAGTTCGACCGGAAAATCGGATCGTTCCAGGCGGTTCAGCACGGGATGGTCGATGCCTTCGTGCCTTTGGACGGAGCTCGGCTGCTGGCGCGCAAGGCGGCCTGGGCGAACGACGCGGGGCGCGCCGGCGCCTCCCGGCTGGCGGCGATGGCCCTGCTCTTCTGCGGCGAAACCGCGCAGCGCGCCGCCGCCCGCAGCCTGCACTACCACGGCGGCTACGGCTTCAGCAGCGAGTACGACATCCAACTGTATTTCCGGCGGGCCAAGGGCTGGCTGCTGGCCCTGGACGACCCGTCCGCGGAATACCAGCGCCTGGCGGACCAGCTCTTGGGTCCCGCGCGCGCGCCGGGGAGCGACTGATGGACTTCGACCCGAGCCCCGCCGCGCAGGAGTTTCGCGCCGAGGTGCGCGCGTTCCTGGAGCGTCACTTCACCCCCGAGATGGCCGAGCGCGTGCACCGGACCGGTCAGATGCACGACTGGGAGCTGCACCGCGCCTTCGCCGAACAGGGGTGGATCAGCGCCGCCCTGCCGCCTTCGATGGGCGGACAGGGACGCGGGCCGGAGGAGCTGGCCGCGCTTTTCCAGGAGTTCGAGTTCGCGGGCGCGCCCTACGACGGCATGAGTATTTCGATGCTGGGGGTGGCGGTCATCGCGCAGGTCGGGACCGATTTCCACCGCCGCGAGATCGTGCCGAAGGTGATGGCGGGAGACGCCCTGCTGTGCCTGGGATACAGCGAGCCCGGCGCGGGCTCCGACGTGGCCGCGTGCACCACGCGGGCCGAGCGCGACGGCGAGGGCTGGGTCGTCCACGGCCAGAAGATGTGGACCAGCCTGGCCGAGTGCTCGGAGTGGTCGATCCTGCTGACGCGCACCAATCCCGACGTCGCCAAGCACCGCGGGCTGACCTTCTTCCTGTGTCCGATGAACCTGCCGGGCATCGAGATCCAGGAGATCGAGACGCTGGGCGGAAAGCGCACCAACGCGGTCTACCTCGACAACGTCCGCATCGGCGACGAGTGGCGGCTGGGCGAGGTCGACGGCGGCTGGGACGTGATGCGCGTGGCGCTGGCGTACGAGCGCGGGGTGATGGGCGGCATGAGCGACGGCGTGCGCCTGCTCGAGGCCGCCCGCTCCTGGGCGGAGTCCAGCCGGCGCCCCGACGGCTCGCGCCCGCTCGACGACCCCGCGGTGCGCGAGCGCCTGGCCCGGACTGCGATCCACAACGAGGTCGCGGACCTGCTCGGGGCGCGCGCGGTCTGGGTCGCCGCCAGCGGCGACCTGCCGGGCCTGGAGGGCTCGCAGGCCAAGCTCTTCGCGACCGAGACCTACACCCGGGCGAGCGAGTGGCTGTGCGACATGCTGGGCCCGGAGGGCGCCCTGCAGCACGGAGTGCCCGGCGCCCCTGCCGACGGCTTCCTGGAGAAGAGCTTCAGGAACGCCACCGTGACCACCATCGCCGGCGGCACCAGCGAGATCCAGCGCAACAACATCGCCGAGCGCCTGCTCGGCCTGCCGCGCGCCCGCTAGGCGGTTCCGGCTCGGTCCGCGTCGGGCGTTCGCCGCCGCCCGAGCCCGGCTGGGGGGCGCGTGATAAATTCCCGCGCATGCCGGA
>JAGWBS010000005.1:0-3507 GCA_021295775.1 Pseudomonadota bacterium
CCGGCCTGCTCGACCCGGTGCGCGCGCTCTCGCTCGAGGCGCTGGAGAAGGCGCTGACGGGCAACACGCTGAACCAGCTGTTCATCACCCAGCGGGTGCTGGAAGCGATGCTCGAACGCGGCGCCGGGACGATCCTGAACATGACCTCGTCGGCCGGTCAGGTCGACGAGCCGCCCTACGAGGTGGTGCGGGTGGGCATGCTGGGCTACGCGCACTGCGCCACCAAGGGCGCGTTCCACCGCCTGGCGCCGCTGATCCAGGCGGAGCACGAGTCCGACGGCATCCGCGCGTTCAACATCGACCCCGGCTTCACCTGGACCGAAACCATGGCCGCGCTCGGCCTGCCCAAGCTGGGCGCCGCCCCGCCGGAGGTGACCGGCGCGGTGGTGGCCTGGCTGGCGACCTCCGAACGCGCGCTCGAATGGGCCGGCCGCACGGTCTTCACCCACAAGCTCTGCGCCGAACTCGGCCTGCTGCCCGGCTGGCCCCCGGACCCGACCTAGTAGTCCACGTCGAGTTTGGTGTGGTCCCAGCTCACGACCTTTTCGAGCGGGACGACGATCGCGGTGCGCTTGGCGGCCATGCGCTGAGCCACCGGCCCGAGCTGCTCGGGCGTGAGACCGGGGGTGTTGCGCAGCATCACCGCTCCCGCCAGGCGCTCGACATCGCCGGGGTCGGAGTAGAGCCGGGCGGTGGCGTTGACCGTCACGCCCCGCAGCTTGGCGTACTCCGTGCCGTCCTCGAAGAGCACCGCGATGCGGGGGTCGCGCTGCAGGTTCTTGACCTTCTGCGACTTGGTGAAGGTCTCGAAGACCAGCTCGCCGTCGACCACCGCGAACCACAGCGTGGTCAGGTGGGGGGAGCCGTCGCGGTTGAGCGTGCACACCTGCATGCTCTTCTGCTGCTCGATGAAGCTCCACACCTCGGAGTCGGTCATGCGGATCTGGTCGCGTCGCTTGGGCACGGAGGGCCTCCTGTGGGCTGGATTGCGGCGATGATACTCTCGCGCGCCACGGAGGACGCATGAAGCTCGCTCTCACCATCGGTCCCGGGGCATCGAGGATCCAGCTCCCGCTCGAACTGGTCGAGCGCGCCGAGTCGCTCGGCTTCGACAGCGTCTGGACGGCCGAGGCCTATGGCGCCGACGCCGTGACCACGGCGAGCTGGCTGCTGGCCCGGACCGGGCGGATCCGGGTGGGCACGGGCATCATGCAGCTCGCCGCGCGCTCCCCCGCGACCACCGCCATGACGGCGGCGACGCTCGACCAGCTCTCGGGCGGGCGCTTTCTGCTGGGGCTGGGCGCATCCGGCCCGCAGGTCGCCGAGGGCTGGCACGGCGAGGCCTACGGCAAGCCCCTGACCCGCATGCGCGAGTACGTGGAGATCGTGCGAAGGATCTGGGACCGCGGCCAGCCGCTGAGCTTCGAGGGCGAGTACTACTCGATCCCGCGCTCGGGCGAAGGCACCACCGGACTGGGCAAGCCGCTCAAGAGCATCCTGCACTCCGATCCCGCGATTCCCATCTACCTGGCCTCGTTCACGCCCAACGGCCTGCGCTGCGCCGCCGAGGTGGCCGACGGCGTGATGCCGCTGTGGGCCGATCCCGAGCGGCCCGACCTGATCGTGCCCCATCTCGAACAGGGCTTCGCCCGCTCGGACGGGGCCCGGAGCCGGAGCGACTTCGACGTCGCCGTGGGAGTGACGGTCGTGCTGGGCGACGACCTGGAGGCCGCGCGCGGGCCGGCGCGGGCCATGCTGGCGCTGTACATCGGCGGCATGGGCTCGCGCGAACGCAACTTCTACAACGACTACGCACGCCGCCTGGGCTACCCGGACGCCGCGGCCGAGATCCAGGACCATTTCCTGGCGGGTCGCCGCCCGGAGGCGATGGCCGCGGTGCCCGAGAAGTTGATCGACTCGCTCTCCCTGTGCGGACCGCGCGAGCGCATCGTCGAGCGTCTCGACGCCTGGAAACGCGCCTCTGCCGATGGCTGGATCCAGACCCTGATGGTTCAGGCCGGTCAGCCGGAGGCCCTGGAGCTGCTGGCCGAACAGCTCCTCTGACCCCGCGACCCGCCGGACACCGGGGCCGTTAGTCCGGCAGGCGCTCGATCCGGGCTCCCAGGCCGCGCAGCTTGCCTTCGATGTCCTCGTACCCGCGGTCGACGATCTCGGCGTTCTGCACCACGCTGGGGCGGCGCGTGGCGCACAGCGCGGCCATGATCAGCGCCATGCCCGCGCGGATGTCCGGGCTGCGCATGGTCTGGCCTAAAAGCTCCGTGCGGCCGCTGACCTGCAGCCGGTGCGGGTCGCAGACCAGGATGTCCGCGCCCATCTGGTTGAGCGGGTCCACGAAGTAGAAGCGGCTTTCGAACTGCTTCTCGAAGAACAGCACGCTGCCTTCGCTCTGGGTCGCCAGCACCACCATGGCGCTCATCAGATCGGAGGGAAACTGCGGCCAGGGGCCGTCGTCCACGCGCGGGGTGTAGCCGCCCCGGTCCGGCTGCACGCGCGGCTTCTGTCCGGGCGGCAGGCGCACGTAGTCCGGCCCGATCTCCAGCTCCAGGCCGAAGCGCTCGAACACGCGGTGGATCATCCAGTAGTGGCTGCGGCGGGTGCCCTCCACGCGCACGTCGCCGCCGGTGGCCGCGGCCAGCGCCAGATAACTGCCGGCCTCGATGTGGTCCGCCTCGATCCGGCAGCTCGCTCCGTGCAGCTCGCTCACCCCGTGCACCACCAGCACGTTGGAGCCGAGCCCGTCGATCCGCGCCCCCATTCCGCTCAGCAGCTCGGCCAGGTTCTGGACGTGCGGCTCGCTGGCGGCGTTGCGGATCTCGGTGCGTCCGTCGGCCAGCACCGCGGCCATCAGGATGTGCTCGGTGGCGGTGACGCTGGCTTCGTCGAAGAACAGCAGATCGCCGCTCATGCCGGCCGGCGCCGCCAGTTCCATTTCGGCGGAGTCGACTCGGCAGCCCAGCTTCTCCAGGCCGTAGAAGTGGGCGTCCAGGCGCCGCCGGCCGATCAGGTCCCCGCCCGGCGGGTGCGCCTTGGCGCGCCCGCGCCGGTGCAGCAGCGGCGCGACGAAGAGGAAGCTGGTGCGCACGCGCTCGCACAGCTCCCGGGGGATCTCGTCGCGGTCGACGGAGGCGGCGCGGAGCCGCAGGCGGTCGCCCTGGCGCTCGATCTCCACGCCCAGGTGCGCGGCGATCTCGAGCATGGCGTCGACGTCGCGGATGTCGGGCACGTTGGTCAATTCGACCGGCTCGGAGGTGAGCAGGCTGGCCGCGATCATCGGCAGGGCGGCGTTCTTGTTGCCGCTGGCGCGGACCGTTCCGCTCAGGGGGCGCCCGCCGTGGATTTCGAAGCGGCTCATGGGGGGATGATGGCCTGTTCGGGGTGGGGCGTCAGCCCGGGGTGTGCCCAGGGTCGAGGTCGTGGGCGCGGTCCGGCCGATTCCCGTGCCGCGACGGGTCCCCTCCGCTTCGCTTCGACCCGACCGTGGCACGG
>JAGWBS010000005.1:3575-77884 GCA_021295775.1 Pseudomonadota bacterium
GGTCAGTTGATCGTGTTGGGGATAAACTCTTGGCGTGAGCGCTTCCGTGCCCGATACGCGAGCCGAGCTTTCGTCGCTTTGGGATCAGGACGTCGAGATCGACGGGCTGGTGCGCAATCTGGTCAAAGCGGTCGAGGGCGGGGAGTCGGACGCGGCGAAGCGGGCGATCGACGAGCTCGAGGACTACGTGCTCACGCATCTGCAGCGGGAAGAAGAGGTGTACTTTCCAGCGGCGGAGCGCCTCTCGCCCGACTTCGCCTACGCGCTGAAGTCGATCCGGCTGGCGCACCTGGGGATCCGCGAGGATCTGAGGCTGCTGCGCGCCTCGCTCGAGCGCGGTCATCTGGACGCGGCCCGAACGCAGCTCGCCGCCTTCCTGGAAAGTTTCCGCGCCCACGAGCAGGCCGAGGACCGCGTGGTGCGCGAACTCGGCGGAAGCCGCGGCTCGAACTAGGCGGAGTCCCCGCGTCCCGCCCCGGTCGCGTTGAGCCGGCGGGGCCTGATCTATTATCGTGCGCCTCGCGGCTGCCGGAGTCGGAGCGATGAATCTGAACGTGGAAGAAACGGGTCCGCTGGAGCGCCGCCTGCAGGTGGAGGTGCCGACCTCGGAAGTCGACCGGGCTTTCGACGACTTCTACCGGGAACTGCGCCGCTCGGCCCAGCTCAAAGGCTTCCGCAAGGGCCGGGTGCCGCGCGCGATCCTCGAGCGCCGCTTCGGCCAGGAGGCGCGCGGCGAGGTGCTCCAGACGCTGATCCGGGACACGCTGTTCCGGGCGATCGAGCAGGCCGAGCTGGACATCGTCAGCGAGCCGCGCCTGGATCCCGAGGACGCCCCGACCCAGGGCGCGAGCTTCTCCTACCGGGCGACCGTCGAGATCCTCCCCGAGATCGAGCTGCGGCAGGTCGAGGATCTGAAGCTCGGAGCGGTGGAACTGCCCGAACCCGAGACCGACCCGGTCGAGGACCAGCTCCAGGAACTGCGCGAGCGCTGGGCGGACCTGATCGAGGAGGCCGAGGACGTGGCGGCGGCGGAGGGCCACGTGGCGATCGTCGACTTCGAGGGCTCGCTCGACGGGCAGTCCTTCGAGGGGGGCAGCGGGACCGAGGTCAGCTTCGAGATCGGATCGGGGCGTGCCGTGGCTGGCTTCGAGCAGGCTCTGGTCGGGCTGTGCGTGGGCGAGGGAAAGACCTTCGAGATCGAGTTCCCGGAGGACTACGGCGCCGGCGAAGTCGCGGGCCGGACGGCGGAGTTCAAGGTCGAACTGCGCGGGCTCAAGCGGAAGCAGCTTCCGGAGCTGGACGACGAGCTGGCCAAGGACGTGTCGGAGGAGTTCGAGACCTTCGCCGATCTGCGCGCCGAAGTGGAGCGGCGCGTCGAGGCGGAGCGCGGACAGGAGCTCCAGCGACTGCGGCGCGAGCGCGCGATCGAGGCGCTGATCGCCGCCAACCCGTTCCCGCTGCCGGAGTCGCTGGTGCAGGCGCAGATCGAGAACCTGGTGCATCGCATGCTGCAACAGGTCGGCGACTCGCTGCCGCAGGAGCGGCGCGAGGAGATGGCCGGGCGCTGGCGGGAAGAGGCCCGCGAGGGCGCGGAGCGGAACACGGCCCTGGGCCTGATGATTCCCAGGATCGCGGAGAGCCGCGAGATCCAGGTCGACGACGCAGAGGTCGACGCGCACATCGGCGAGATTGCCGAGCGGCAGGGCCATTCCGCGACCGAACTCAAGCGCGTCTACCAGGAACAGGATGGCGTCGAGCGCTTGCGCGCCGGCTTGCTGGAAGAAAAAGTGATCGACTTCCTTCTCTCGAAGGCCGCAGACGAGGAAGACTAAGTGGCTGGAAAGAAAGAGGAATCACGCCTGCCGCGCGGACCCTCGCCCCCTCTCGGCGGTGCCGCGAATCCGCTAGACTGAGCGCCATGCCTCCTCTGGTCCCGATGGTGATCGAGCAGTCGCACCGCGGCGAGCGGGCGTACGACATCTACTCGCGCCTGCTCAAGGACCGGATCGTGGTGCTCGGCGGCCCGATCGACGATGACGTGGCCAACCTGATCATCGCGCAGCTTCTTTTCCTGGAGGCCGACGATCCCGAGAAGGACGTCCACCTGTACATCAACTCCCCGGGCGGCAACGTGAACGCCGGCCTGGGCATCTACGACGTGATGCAATACGTCGGTCCCGACGTCAGCACGATCTGCATGGGGCAGGCCGCGAGCATGGCCGCGGTGCTGCTGGCCGCGGGCGCGTCGGACAAGCGCATGGCGCTGCCCAATTCGCGGGTGATGATCCACCAGCCCTGGGGCGGCGTTCAGGGCCAGTCGAGCGACATCCAGATCCACGCCCAGGAGATCCTGAAGCTGCGCAACCGGCTGAACGAGATCCTGGCGTCGCACACCGGCCGGGACGTGGAGCAGATCGAGAGCGACACGGACCGCGACCGCTTCCTGGACGCCGGACAGGCGGTAGAGTACGGATTGGTGGACCGGATCATCCAGCGGCACGAGCGCTCGCAGGCGGACGGGGGGGACTCGGCGTGAAGAAGCACCAGGACAGCACGAATCTCGCCTGCTCGTTCTGCGGCAAGGGCCAGAAAGAGGTCAAGAAGCTGATCGCCGGGCCGACGGTGTACATCTGCAACGAGTGCATCGAGCTGTGCAACGACATCATCGCGGAGGAGGCCAGCCGCGACAGCGAGAACGCGGTCTCTTCCGTCCCCAAGCCCAAGGAGATCAAGCAGATCCTCGACCAGTACGTGGTCGGGCAGGAGTCGGCCAAGAAGATCCTCTCGGTCGCGGTCCACAACCACTACCGGCGCATCGACAACCAGTCGGTGGTCGGCGACGTCGAGCTTCAGAAGAGCAACATCCTGCTGCTCGGCCCCACCGGCTCAGGCAAGACGCTGCTGGCCCAGACCCTGGCCAAGATCATCGACGTGCCCTTCACGATCGCCGACGCCACCACCCTGACCGAGGCGGGCTACGTCGGCGAGGACGTCGAGAACATCATCCTGAACCTGCTCCAGTCCGCGAACTACGACGTGGAGCGGGCGCAGCGCGGCATCGTCTACATCGACGAGATCGACAAGGTGGCCCGAAAGAGCGAGAACCCGTCGATCACGCGCGACGTCTCGGGCGAGGGCGTGCAGCAGGCGCTGCTCAAGATCATCGAGGGCACGATCGCCAACGTTCCCCCCAAGGGCGGCCGCAAGCACCCCCAGCAGGAGTTCGTCCAGGTCGACACCACCAACGTGCTCTTCGTCTGCGGCGGCGCCTTCCACGGCATCGAGGATCTGGTCGAGCGGCGCACCGGCGTGCAGGGCATGGGCTTCGGCGCGGAGTTGCGCGGCAAGAAGCGCAGCATCGGCGCGCTGCTCAAGGACGTCACCAACGAGGACCTGCTCAAGTTCGGGATGATTCCGGAGTTCGCCGGGCGCCTGCCGGTGGTGGCGACGCTGGAGGAGCTGTCCGCCGACGCGCTGGTGAACATCCTGACCGAGCCCAAGAACGCGCTGGTCAAGCAGTATCAGAAGCTGATGGAGATCGAGGGCGTGTCGCTGCGCTTCACCGACAGCGCGCTGGAGGTCGTCGCCAAGGAGGCGATCTCCCGCAAGTCGGGCGCCCGCGGGCTGCGCTCGATCCTCGAGAGCGTCATGCTCGACATCATGTACGAGGTTCCGTCGCGCGAGGACATCGCCGAGATCGTGATCGGCGACGACGTCATCCGCAGCGGCGCGGAGCCTATGATAGTTTACGAAGCCGAAAGCGCCTGAGGTCGGGGGGATGGCTTTTTTCAAGGACGACGAAGAGGGAGGAGCGGACGCGCCGGACGGCGTCCTGCGGATTCCCCTGCTCCCGTTGCGCGACATCGTCGTGTTCCCCCACATGGTCGTGCCGCTCTTCGTCGGCCGGGAGAACTCGGTCAACGCGCTAGAGGCCGCCATGGAGCGCGACCGCACGCTGCTGCTCTGCGCGTAGCGCGTCGCCTAGTCGGACGACCCGGACCCCGACGAGATCTACGAGCTGGGAACGCTGGGCTCGATCGTCCAGCTGGTGAAGCTGCCCGACGGCACCGTCAAGGTGCTGGTCGAAGGCAAGCAGCGCGCCCGCATCGAGGGCTACGAGGAGACCGGCGACTTCTTCGTGGTCCGCGCGCAGGCCGTCGACGAGGACGACGAGGCGACCACCGAGGTCGAGGCGCTGGTTCGCAGCGTCAAGACCACCTTCGAGGCCTACGTCAAGCTCAACCGCAAGGTGCCGCCGGAGATGGCCACGGGCGTGGGCGCGATCGACACGCCCTCGCGGCTGGCGGACACCGTGGTCGCGCACCTGAATCTGAACGTCGAGGACCGCCAGGGCATTCTGGAGATCGCCGACCCGGCCGAGCGCCTGGAGAAGGTCTACGCGCTGATGCAGGGCGAGATGGACGTGCTGCAGGTCGAAGGCCGCATCCGCTCGCGCGTCAAGAAGCAGATGGAGCGCTCGCAGAAGGAGTACTACCTCAACGAGCAGATGCGCGCGATCCAGAAGGAACTGGGCGAGCGCGACGACCTCAAGAACGAGGTCCAGGAGCTCGAAGAGCGCATCGATGCGCTGAAGCTGCCCGAGCACGCCAAGGACAAGGCGCACAAGGAGCTCAAGAAGCTCAAGATGATGTCGCCCATGTCCGCCGAGGCGACGGTGGTGCGCAACTACCTGGACTGGATCCTGTCTCTGCCCTGGGCGGACTACAAGCAGGACTCGGTCGACATCGACCGCTCCGAGGAGATTCTCGACGAGGACCACTACGGGCTGGACAAGCCCAAGGAGCGGATCCTCGAGTATCTGGCGGTGCGCGCCCTGGTCGGCGAGATGAAGGGGCCCATTCTGTGCTTCGTCGGCCCGCCCGGGGTTGGCAAGACGTCGCTGGGCCGCTCGATCGCCCGCGCCACCGGCCGCGATTTCGTGCGCGTCAGCCTGGGCGGCGTGCGCGACGAGGCCGAGATCCGCGGCCACCGCCGCACCTACATCGGAGCCATGCCCGGCAAGATCATCCAGGGGCTCAAGAAGGCGGGCTCGGGCAATCCGGTGTTCCTGCTCGACGAGGTCGACAAGATGTCGGCCGACTTCCGCGGCGACCCCAGCTCGGCCATGCTCGAAGTGCTCGACCCGGAGCAGAACAAGGGCTTCGACGACCACTACCTGGACCTGGAGTACGACCTCTCCAAGATCCTGTTCATCACCACCGCCAACCATCTCGCCGGCATCCCGCGCCCGCTGCAGGACCGGATGGAGATCATCCACATCCCCGGCTACATCGAAGAGGAGAAGCTGCAGATCGCCCGCAGCTTCCTGACGCCCAAGCAGCTTTCGGAAAACGGCCTGAGCGGGGAGAACCTGGACTTCACCGACCAGGGCATCTACGAGATCGTGCGCCGCTACACCAAGGAGGCGGGCGTCCGCGGCCTGGAGCGCGAGATTGCCAGCATCTGCCGCAAGGTTGCGCGCGTGGTGGTCAAGGCGAAGGACAGCGGAGAGGACGTCAAGATCAAGGTCGGTCCCCGGCAGGTGCGCAAGTACCTGGGCGTGCCCCGCTTCAAGTTCGGCAAGCGCGAGGACCGCGACCAGGTCGGGATCTGCACCGGCCTGGCGTTCACCGAGACCGGCGGCGAACTGCTCACGATCGAGGCGCTGGTCACCTCGGGCAAGGGCCGCATCCAGATGAGCGGCCACTTGGGCGACGTGATGAAGGAGTCGGCCCAGGCCGCGATGTCCTACGTGCGCCGCCGCGCCAAGCAGCTCGGCCTGGCGCGCGACTTCTACCAGAAGGTGGACGTGCACGTGCACATCCCCGAGGGCGGCGTGCCCAAGGACGGCCCGTCCGCGGGCATCACCATGGCCGTCGCGCTGACCTCCGCCCTGACCGGCATCCCGGTGCGCGCCAACATGGCCATGACCGGCGAGATCACCCTGCGCGGCCGTGTGCTGCCGATCGGCGGCCTGAAAGAGAAACTGATCGCGGCGCTGCGCGGCGGGATCGAGGACGTGCTCGTCCCCAGGGAGAACGAGCGCGACCTCAAGGAGATCCCCGCGCGCGTCAAGCGCAAGCTCCGGCTCGAGTTCGTCGAGAGCATGGACCAGGTGCTCCAGAAGGCCCTCGTCCTCGACGACCCCGCCCTGCTGGAGCACCCCGCCGAGTACGCGCTCTCCGAGATCTTCGACGTCAGCGGCGAAACCGCCGTCAACTAGTCCCCGCCCCGCCCGAAAGTGACAGGGCGGGACGGCCTGGGACGGACGGGTAGCTCAGTCGGCTAGAGCATCTGGTTTACACCCAGAGGGCCGGGGGTTCGAGTCCCTCCCCGTCCACCATGATATGTTGTAAGTATCTGAATTTATTGCAGATCCCAGGGAAGCGACCCGTGAGCGATGCCGGCAGATGACCCGCCAGTGAGTCAGACACTTGTCTTTATCCGGTCGTCTTCCCGCAATCGCGGGGCCGTGATGGGCCGCTGGGTCGCCGCGGCGCTGGTGGGGCTGGCCGCTGTGTCGCGGGCGGCCGAACCCCCGAACGCCGAGCCGGACGAAGAGCTGTCCGGGCGCTACCACATCGAGGAGATCGTCACCGTCGGCACCCGCGTTCGTGCCAGGACGGTTGCGGATTCCGCGGTGCCGGTGGACGTGTTCGGCCCGGAACAGGTCGACAGCGTCGATTCGTCCGACCTGGTCGAGGTTTTGAATGCGATCGTGCCGTCCTTCGACGTTCGCCGTCAGCCGATTTCGGACGGCGCCTCGTTCATTCGCCCGGTGCACCTGCGGGGCCTCGACTCCCACCACACGCTGGTGCTGCTGGACGGAAAGCGCCGACACCGAGCGGCGTTGGTGCAACTCGGCGGCTTCGGCGCGCACGGCGTGGATCTGGGCAGCATCCCGTCCGTCGCCATCCAAGCCGTGGAGGTGTTGCGCGACGGAGCCGCGGCGCAGTACGGCTCGGACGCCATCGCCGGGGTGCTCAACTTCAAACTCAGGACGGACGACACGGGCTTCGACCTGCGCGCCCGGGTGGGGGGCTACACCGAAGGCGACGGGGACGAGGAGACGATCGAGGGGAACGTTGGATTCCCCCTCGGCGGCGGCGGTTTCGTGAACGTCAGCGCGCAGTTTTCACGGGCGGATCCCACCAGCCGCTCCGAGCCCTACGACCTCGGCATCGGCACTTCGGGCCTGACGCCGCTCCAGGCCACAGAGAGCAGCCTGACCGTCGACGGCGTGACCTACCACGGGCCCGACGCCTTGACTTACAGCTACTCGCCGACCGGAGAGATCCTGCAGGCGGCACGCGGCAGCGACGGCATTCCGGACGACCTCGACACGCGTTTCGCCGACCACTTCTCCCGGGTCGGAGGCGGACGAAGCTTCGAGCGACCGGCCCAGATCTGGGGTCAGCCGGAACGCCGACAGGCCATGTTCCTCGTGAACGCCGGGCTGCCGTTGGGGCCGGCAATGGAGCTGTACGGTTTCGGCAGCCACGCCACCAGGAACCAGACCGGGGGGTTCTTCTACCGCCGCCCCGGCGTGGCTCAACTGCTGCCGGTCCGTCTTTCCGACGGATCCGTCTACGACCCGCGTGCGACCCTCTACCCGGCCGGATTCACCCCGCAGTTCTCCGGCGACGTCACCGACTACGCGGCCGTGCTCGGAATCCGCGGAGAACTCGGCATCGGCTTCAGCTTCGACCTGTCCGCCGGCTACGGCTACGACGAAATCCGCTACTCCATCGCGAACACGATGAACCCGTCGCTGGGTCCCGAAACGCCCACGCGCTTTCGTCCGGGCGGCCTCGCGAACGATGAGGTCTCCGTCAATGCGGACTTCGCGCTGGCGCTCGACGCCGGTTGGTCCACAGCGGTCCACTTGGCCTTCGGGTTCGAATACCGGGAGGAGGGCTATCGCATCGAACGCGGCGATCCCTTGTCGTACCGCTTGGGGCCGTTCGCGCGTCCCGATCCGTTCAATCTCGAGGTCACGCAGGCGGAAGTGGACGCGGATCCCGCGGACGATCTCGAGACGGTCGAGTGCCGCATCCCGGGCTTCGCGGCGGTGGGAAGGCTCTGCCCCGAGGGCGATCCGGTCAACAACGCGCTCCCCGTCGGTTCGAACGGCTTTCCGGGCTATCCGCCGACGTTCGCCTCGGATGTCGATCGCCGCAGTCATGCGGCGTACGTGGACCTGGAGGCCGACCTGACCGACCGCTGGCTCGGCAACCTGGCGGTGCGCTACGAGGACTTCTCGGACTTCGGCGAGGTCACGATCGGGAAGGTCGCGACACGCTTCCGGCTGAGCGAGCACCTGAACGTCCGGGCGTCCGTCGGCACCGGCTTCCGGGCGCCGACGCCGGGCCAGATGTCCACGACCAACGTCTCCACCCGCATCAACGCGGCGGGACATCCGCAGGCGGAGGGGGTGTTCCCCAGCACGCACCCAGCGGCCGGGCTCTTCGGCGGCGTTGCCCTCGACGCGGAACGTTCCCGGTCCTGGACGCTGGGCGTCGCGGCGACGCTCTTCGAGGAGCTGGACCTGACGTTCGACTACTACCGCATCCGCCTCGAGGACCGCATCGTGCTGTCCTCGCCGTTTGCCGTGGGCCCGATGGAAGCGGCCCGGCTCTCGGCACTCGGAGTGCCCGGGGCGAACGACATTGCGCAGGTCCGCTTCTTCACCAACGATGTGGACACCGAGACCAGCGGTCTGGATCTGGTCGCCACCTGGCATGCCCATTCGCACCTCGGAATCACCACATTGCAGGCGGCGTTCAACCTGAACCGGACGGAGTTCCGCGCACGTGGCCGGTACGTGGACGCGGAGGCGGAGCACGACATCGAGGAAGGCGTCCCGACCTTGCAGGGCGTGCTGACGGCGAGCCATGCGCGAGGGCGGCTGGGCCTCCTGCTCCGGGCGCGGCACTACGGCGAATACGAGAACACTCTGGACACGAGCCTGACGACGACGCAGGACTTCGGGGCGAAAACGCTGGTGGACGTAGAGGCGAGCTGGACGTTCCGCGACCGCTACACCGTGAAGCTCGGGATGGAAAACGCCTTTGACGAGTATCCGGACCGAGGGGACTTCGAGGTCTGCTGCGGACGCATCTACCGCAGCGACTCGATTCTGCCCTGGCAGGGGCGGAGGGTATACCTGCAGGCGACGCTGTCGTCGCGGTGAGGCCGTCGAAAGGACTCGGGTGATCCACCCTCTCCGTTCACAGACCGATTGGAGTACCGGTGGCCCCCGGAAAGGATCGTCTCCCACGGCGGACGGGTCGCCGGGAACGAGGTGAAAGCAGCATGGCTGAGTCTGGCGCAGACACGCAAAAGGGCCCTCTCTCCGGCGTACGGGTGATCGACTTCTCGGCGGTGATCTCGGGGCCGCTCGCCTCGATGATCCTGGCCGACCAGGGCGCCGACGTGGTGAAGGTCGAGGCGCCCGCACGCCCCGACATCCTGCGCAAGGAGTGGTACTACCGCGGCGGTCTCACCTCGATGTTCGCGAACGTCAATCGCGGAAAGCGGAGCGTCGTGGTCGACCTGCAGGACGAGCGCGGGCGCGAAATCGCATCCGACCTGTGCCGCGGGGCGGACGTGGTGCTCGAAAACTTCCGCCCCGGCGTCATGGAGCGGCTCGGTCTCGGCCCCGACGAAGTGCACGCGCGGAATCCGAAGCTGGTGTACTGCCGCATCACCGGCTATGGGCAGACGGGACCCTGGTCGGGCAAGCGTGCCTACGACCCCGTCACCCAGGGCCTCACCGGGTACGTGGCGACCCAGAAGAATCCGGACGTTCCGGTCCCCGACCTCGTCCGCAACACGGTCGTCGACAAGGCGTCCTCCTTCACCGCCGCTCAGGCCATTACCGCGGCGCTCTACGCCCGGGAGCGCGGCGAGGAGGGGCAGACGATCTCGATTTCGCTGATGGACGCGGGGCTCGCCTTCCTGTGGCCCGACGGCATGATGAAGCACACCTTCGTCGGCGAAGGGGTCCGGGAGGGGCCCGCGCTGTACGAACGCTATCGGCTGAGCGAGACGAAGGACGGCCACATCGTCGTGTGGGCCAGTGGCGACAACGAGTGGCATGCTCTGTTTCGCGCCCTGGGCCGACCCGAGCTCTGCGAGGACGAGCGGTTCGCCACGGGAAGGGCCCGCGCCGACAACGGCGAAGCCCTCGCTGCCCTCCTCTATGAGCAGTTCCGCCGGTGGACGACGGCCGACCTCTGCCGGCGCATGGAGGAGGAGCACGTCCCCGGCGGTCCGGTGCTCGAACTCGAGGACATTTTCGACAACCCGCAGATCCGACACAACGCGTCGATCTACGAGGTCGAGCACCCGACGGCGGGGCGCATGCGCCAGTGCCGCCCGGCACCCCGTTTCTCCCGCACGCAGCCTCGCGATGGGCAGGTGGCGCCGCTGTCCGGAGAACACAGCGTCGCGGTGCTCCGCGAGATCGGCTACGACGACGAGCGAATCGCGGCTCTTCGCGAAGCCGGGGTGATCGGGTAGAGAGCGGCGGTCGCCTCGACTGTGCGAGTCGGGCGGGCATTCCTTCTATTGGAGGAGGGTGGCGATTCGGGCGAGTACTTCGTCGATGATGTTCTCGGGCACGGTCTCGACGCGTCTCCCGTTCCTGCCGCCGAGATCGTGGGCCTGGAGACGCACCGGCAGGAGCTTATGCTGAAGCTGTGCGGGTACCTCCTCCCAGGTCGGCTTGAGACCCATCCGGACGTCAGCGCAGCATGAACGAGTTGCTCCAAGCCGAAGACTCGACCGGATCCCTGGGTCGGCCGGTCGGATCGGCTCGCGGAGTCGAAACCGATTCACCGCGGGCTTCCACCATGGGACGAATCGTTTCGACCGTGGCCCTGCTGACCGCATGCCTGCTGTTCGCTCCCCTCGCGAGCGCCCGCGAACCCGGCGCCATCCTCGAGTGGCCGCATGTCGGAGCGGAGCAGGCGCACGCCAAGTACTCCGTGGCGGATGAAATCGGGGCGGCCAATGTCGGCGAGCTGGAGATCGTCTGGCAATCGGAACCGAACGAGAAGCCGCTCGAGGAGTACGGCACGCGTCCGGGCCAGTTCCAGGCGACGCCCATCATGGTGGGCGGTGTCCTGTACCTGTCGACCATGTATTCGCGTGTCGCGGCTCTCGACGCAGAGACGGGTGCCGAGCTGTGGACTTTCGATCCCAAGGCTTACGCAGGCGGACCCCGAGGCACGCGTCCGGGCGGCTTCCAGCACCGGGGCGTCGCCTACTGGAGCGACGGGGACGACGCGCGCATCTTCCTCAACAGCCGCGACCGCCTGTATTCGATCGACGCCACCACCGGTGAACTGGATGAGGACTTCGGCGAGAGTGGAAGCACTCTGCTGACCGAAGGGCATGGCCGCCCGGTGAGCCGCTACGAATTCGATCAGACCTCGCCGCCGGTGGTGTTCGAGGACCTGGTGATCGTCGGCAGTCGGATCCCCGACCGGGTCCAGCGCAAATTCGACCCCCCGGGAACCGTGCAGGCCTTCGACGCCCGCAGCGGCAAGCGCCGTTGGGTCTTTTTCACCGTGCCTCAATCGAGCGACGACTTCGGGGCAGACACCTGGGGGGACGAGTCGTGGCGCTACACCGGCCACGCCAACGTGTGGGGGCTGATGTCGGTCGACGTGGAGCGCGGTCTGTTGTACGTGCCGACGAGCACGCCGAGCGGCGACTACTGGGGCGGTCGTCGGGAGGGGCGAATCTCTTCGCCGACTCGCTGGTCTGCCTCGATGCGCGCACGGGCAGGCGGCAATGGCATTTCCAAGCCGTACACCACGGCGTGTGGGACTACGACTTCGGCGCGGCGCCGAAACTGGTGACCCTCACGGTCGACGGGCGCGAGATCGATGCGGTGGCGGAAGTCTCGAAGCAGGGCTTTACCTATGTGTTCGACCGGGTGACGGGCGCCGAGATTTGGCGTGGCGCGACGCCATTTCCAACCAACGGCAACCCGATGACCTATCGGACGCGGACCGGGCGGTAGTTCGTCGTGATCGCAACCGGTGCCGGTCCCGACGCGGCGCTCGTCGCCTTCTCGCTGCCCGAGTAGCCAGGCGTAAACTGCCCGAACCGGCGAGGCCGTGACCCTCCCCCATCGACCCCGAGCGTCCAGCGTCTGCTGAGCGTCCTCGAGACCGGTGAACCCGTGCTGGGAGAGGCACTCTCGCCGCACGCTACCCTCGAACGATTCGATGATGGCGTTGCCCAGCGGGTTCCCCGGCCGACTGAAGTCCGAACGGACTCCGTTGCGGTACCTGGTCGAGTAGCCTGGGCGCGGGAGCGATGGAGCAGGGCGAGCTTTGGAGCGAGGCCGGGGCGAGGGCTCCGGAAGGGGTCGAGCCGCGGGCGGAAGACCTGCGCACCGCGCGGGCGCTGCCGGACTCGGTGAGGTTGGGGACGTCCACCTGGTCGTTTCCGGGCTGGCGGGGGATCGTATACGCGCGGCGCGCGTCCAGGGCCCGGCTCGCGCGCGAGGGGCTGCGGGCGTACGCGGGGCATCCGCTGCTGCGCCTGGCGGGGATCGACTGGACGTATTACCGGGCGCCGCAGGCCGGGGATCTGGAGCCGTATGCGCGGCAGGTGCCGGAGGGCTTTCGCTTTCTGGTCAAGGCGCCCGAGGAGTGCACGCTGGGGCGGTTTCCGGACCGGCCACGCTATGGAGAGCTGGCGGGCCGGAACAATCTGCGCTTTCTCGATCCCGAGTTCGCCGCGCGGCGCTTCGTGGAGCCGGTGCTCGCTGGGCTGGGCGAGCGCGCGGGGCCGGTCGCTTTGCCGAGAGGCTCGGGGAGTTCCTGCGGGCGCTTCCGCGGGGGCCACTGTACGCGGTCGAGATCCGCAAGCGCGCATGGCTGACGCCGGAGTACGCCGAGGCCCTGCGCTCGGCGGGGGTCGGTCCCTGCCTGACCGTGCATCCCTCCATGCCCGGATTGGCCGAGCAGGCGCGGGTCACCGGCGCGCGGCAGGCGCGGGCGCTGGTGCTGCGCTGGATGCTGCGCGGGCGGCAGGGCTACGAGCAGGCGCGCTCGCGCTACGCGCCGTTCGACCGGCTGGCGGATCCCGACCCCGGCGCCCGGGAAGAGATCGCCTCGCTGTGCGCGGCGTTTGCGGAATCCGGGCGGCCGGCGTTCGTCTCGGTGAACAACAAGGCGGAGGGGTCGGCCCCGCTGTCGGTGTTCGCGCTGGCCCGCAAAGTCGTGGAACTGCGGGAGCGGGGGGCGGCCTGAGGCCGGCGCTCAGGAGTCCGCGGGGTCGAGGCGGACGATCAGGCTGCCGGCGCGGTGCTCGATCAGGACCAGGACTTCGCCCGAGGGACCGATCTCGACGTCGCGGAAGCGGCCGAGGCCCTGGATGAGCGTTTCCGTGTGCCGGACGCCGTTCTCGTCGAGCACTACGCGGTAGAGATCGGTCTTCTTCAGCGTGGCGACCAGCAGTTGGTCGCGCCAGCGGGGGAAGGAGTCGCCGCGGTAGAAGACGATGCTCGACAGGCCGGGCGAGGGCGTCCAGTCGAAGAACGTCGGCTCCAGCGCGGCCGGGTCGAACTCGATGCCGTACTTCTCGGCGTAGCGGATCGGAAGGCCGTCGTAGTCCACGCCCAGGCTCGCCAGCGGCCAGCCGTAGTTCAGGCCGGCGCGCAGGATATTGATCTCGTCCCCGCCGCGCGGTCCGTGCTCGGACTCCCACAGCGCGCCCGTGGTCCAGTTGTAGGCGAGCCCCTGCGGGTTGCGGTGCCCGAGAGTGTAGGTGGAGGGAAGCGCGCCCGGTTCGTCGATCCAAGGGTTGTCGGCGGGCACGCGGCCGTCGTCGTGCAGGCGGTGGATCTTCCCGTCGGGCATGCCCAGGTCCTGGACGCGGCGGTAGTCCACGAACACGCCGACGCTCAGATAGACGTGGCCGCGGTCGTCGAACTCGATGCGCGCGCCGGCTCCGTTCTCCAGCCCGTCCAGGTAGGTCTCCCGGGGCGCCTCCCAGACGGTCTCCTGGTCGGTCCAGACGGGACCCTCGAGGCGGCCGCGGACCAGCTTGAGCATGGTGACCTGCTTGCCGGTCTCGCGGCTGAGTTCGTTGCAGTCTTGGCAGCGGTCGCCGTAGGAGAGATAGATCCAGCCGTTCCGCTCGTAGTCGGGATGCACGGCCACCTCGTGCGCCCAGCCGGACCCGGCATAGGTGGTGCCGCGCAGCACGCTGTCGCTGTGGAAGCGCGGCGTGCCGGTCACGCGCGTGGTGACCGCGCCGTCGGCCGAGACCACGCTCAGGCCGCGCATCTTCTCGGCGACCAGGATGCGGCCGTCGGGCAGCGGCGCGATCGAGTAGGCCTCTTCGAATCCGCCGGCCAGCTCGCGCAGCGAAAAGCGGTGCAGTTCGCTGGCGATCGGCCGGTCGGGGATCTGCGGGGGCTCGCCCACGCCCCGGCCCGCCGCGCCCGTGTCGACTTCGCGCTTCTCCGACAGGTAGATGGCGAGTCCACGGATGTCCTCCGCCGAGAGCGCGGCCGTCCAGGCGGGCATGCCCTTGTCCGGAGCGCCTTCGGCGATGCTCCGGGTCAGCGCGGCGACCGAGTCGCCCTGCGCCAGCGTCTCGGCCAGCAGCGACGGTCCCTGCGCCGCCCCTTCGAGCTGGGCTCCGTGGCAGACCGCGCAGTGCCGGGCGTAGATGCCGCCCATCAGGTCGGGCAGCACCCAGGCGTCGCGGGCCTGCTTGTCGGACACGTTCTCGAGCGCGCCGACTGCGGGCGGAGGCGCGGCTTCCTCCGCCAGGGCCGCGGGGCCGGCGGGGACGGCCGCCAGCAGGACGGCCAGGGCGAGCGGAAAGAGCGTCGGTGGGGTGGACATGCGGCCTGGAATTTAAACCCCACTCCCGGCCTCGTGGCCGGGAGTGGGACCCCCTGACGGCAGAGGAGGGAATGGGTTCTGTCGACAGAGAAAAAGGGCGGGGATCTTAGCGTAGTGCGTAGTCCGAGCGCTCCCCCGTGCGGATTCGAATCGCGTCGGAGATCTCGGACACGAAGATCTTTCCGTCGCCGATCTTGTTGGTGTGGGCGGCCTGCTGCAGAGCGGTGATCGCCTTCTCGGCCAGTTCGTCGACCACCACCGTCTCCAGCTTGATCTTGGGCAGCAGGTCCACCGCGTATTCCGCGCCGCGGTAGAACTCCGAGTGTCCTTTCTGGCGGCCGACCCCGCGCACCTCGGAGACGGTGATTCCGGTGATGCCGATCTCGGCCAGGGCGTCTTTCGCTTCGTCGAGCTTGAACGGCTTGATGATGGCCTCGATCTTCTTCACGGCGGATTCTTCCTTCGCGCCCTCGCGACGGCGCATTCGGCGGGCGCCCCATTGCGCAGCAATCGGCGTGCCAGCAATCGGGGGCCGTGGGCGATTTCGTGTGGCCCCTGGGGACGGTTCCGTGCGCAGATTCTGTGCAGGATCTGCCCTCGTTGACGGCATCCCGATGGGATGACCCCACAGCGGTGCTTTCCGGCCCTGGGCTGGCCGTGGTCGAGAGAGCTGGCGGGTGGGCGGCTCGGAGGGTCCCGCGAAAGCCCTAGTCTTCCCGCAGCCGCCAGGCGTAGCCCCGCGCCCGCTCCGCCAACTGCGCTCGCCGCTCCTCCGCCGACACGTAGCGAGTCCCCTCCGGCAGATGGGACCGCAGTTCCGACCGGGGCACGACTCGACTGTTCGCGGACAGGCTCTCGCCGGGGCCCTCGGGCGGGAACTCGGCCCAGCGCAGCGTCAGCACGCCCTCGCGCAGGCCGGAGGGGTCGAGCCAGTTATGCACCCCGGGGTCGTCGACGGACAGGACGTAAGTGTAGGTGCCGTCGGGATTGGGCACGGACTGCGCCCGGTTGAGGCTGCCGGTGCGGTCGACGATCTCGTTGGTCGTGCCCCAGATATTCGAGATGGGCGCGATGAAGTAGTCCGCGCCCCCCAGGTCGATGTTCAGCAGCATGACTTCGTCGGACGACTTCAGGCGGAACCGGCCCACGTTGTAGATCTGGTCGCGCAGGGCTCCGTCGGTGTCCCGGTCGATGGTGACGTTGAATTCGTTTTCCGGCCGCGCGTTCCACGGGGCGCTCCAGCGGATGGTGTCCTTGACCCAGTTCCACATGTACTCGGCCGTCCGCTCCAGCTGCTCTTCGTCGCTGAGGGGCGGGCACGCGGGCGGTCCGCCCAGGCGCTCGATCGACAGTTCGTTGATCCGCTCCCGGCTCCAGTCCATCACCACGTCGCGGATGTAGAACTGGAAGGCCTCCGGCGACGAGCGGACGTGGTTGGGGCGCCCGTCGGCCGGCCGGCTGTCCACGGAGATGGCGAAGCTGCCGTCCGCCTCCAGCACCAGGTCCTTGCCGTTCAGCACGTCGACGGTACCCATCTGCCGGTCCCAGAGAGTGAAGTAGTTCTCCGTCAGGCGCGGCTCGCCCAGCTTGCCGCGGATCACGTACTCCTCGTCGCCGCTGATCGGGATCACGCGGTAGACCGAGTCGGGGTTGTCGATTCCCCAGCGGGTGCCGGGGATCTGCAGCTCTCCCAGCTTGTGCCGCAGGCGCGTGATCGTGACCACCTTGGGATACAGCGGGTCCTGGTTCAGCGACCAGATCACCGCGCCGAACATCACCTCTTCGAAGGCCCATTCCAGGCATGCCCGCATCTCGTCGCTGGGCTGGTTGGCCTCGATCCAGTACTGCTCGATCTCCCGCATGGTGGAGACCAGGCGCGGGTGTCCGAAGAGTTCCAGCCCGCGGCGTTCGAAGGCGTGCTGGTCCGGCGTGGCGATCGGATTCGGCGGTGTCGTCATCGGCGGTCAGGGTAGCTTGTACAGCCGCTGGCAGGTGTCGGCGGTCACCTTGCGGATCGTCTCCTCGCCCAGCTCGCCCATGCTCTCTTCGATCGCCTCGTAGGAGTTCGGCCAGGTGCTGTCCGGGTGAGGATAGTCGCAGGCCCACATAAAGTTGTCGGCGCCCAGCAGCGGAATCAGCGCCGTGCCGTGCGGCTCCTCTTCGAAGGTGGCGTAGATCTGGCGGGAGAAGATTTCGCCGGGCCGGGTCTGGATGCAGGCGTCGCCATAGGGCACGCAGTGCTTCTCGAACTGGTCGTCCATGCGCCCGACGAAGTAGGGCAGCCAGCCGATGCCCGACTCGGCCAGCACCAGCTTGAGCGTCGGGTAGCTCTCCAGCGCGCCCATGAAGATCATCAGCGCCAGCGGCTCGTCCAGCTGCAGCGGGACGACCGACGAGTAGGGGGCGCGCTCGCGGACGTCCATCGGGCTGAGCCGGGTGCCGCGGCCGATGTGGAAGCTGATCGGCACGTCCGCGGCGCTCACCGCCGCCCACAGCGGGTGCCAGGAGTCGTCCCTCAACTCCAGCTCGAACGGGTTGATGATCGCGCCTTTGTGTCCCAGCTGCATGCAGCGCTCGAACTCTTCGATGGCCTCGTCTACCGAACCGGTCGGCAGGAACGGCAGCGCACTCAGCCGGTCGGGGGCGTAGGCGTTGAACTCCTCCGCGGCCCACTGGTTCCAGGCGCGCAGCACTTCGCGCTGGACCCCGGGGTCCTTGATCGGAAAGCCGGTCAGCGAGCCCGCGCCGTACACGATCGAGGCCTGGATCCCGTCCCGGTCCATGTCCTCCAGGCGCTGCTCGGGATTCGACGGGCGGAAGCCGTCGTCCTCCAGGTCCGGCACCCGGCTCAGCGCGGTGACCCGCGGGTCCATCTTCCCCGACACGCCCATCGGGCGGCCGTCGACCATCCACATCGGCTGGCCTTTGCCCTCGACCACGTGCGGGCCGATCTCCCGCAGCCTGCTCGGCAGCCGCGAACTCCACAGGTCGCGCGGCACGTTCGGCAGGTCGAGATGGTCGTCGCACGAGTACAGGGGATGGTTCATGCGGGTCCTCGGCGGGTCGGAAGCGCCCTCGCGGGCATTTTGACCCAGCCGGGGGCATTTGGGGGCGCGACTGGTCGGGCGCCGGCGTCGCCCGACCCGCGGGGGAGGCGCCCGCGGAAGCCTGGGCCGCCGGCCTTTCGGCTATGCTGCCCGGCGTCGCGGCCCGTCCGGGCCGGGAGCCCCGCGCGGGGAGCCGCGGCGGAGCTTCCAGCGCACGGAGGATTCGGTGGCCGACGACCCCAACGCACATCTGACCGCGAACGACGAACACTACGCCGAGCAGTCGCCGCTCGCCCCGCTCGACGACCACCTGGTCCACCAGACCCCGGACCCGGTGCGGGTGATGTGGACCAGCGACGCCCGCGCCTACGAGCGCTACTGGGTCACCACCCAGGACCGCGTCGGCGACCTGCTGATGGTCTTCGGAGGCGGCTTCTACCCGAACCTGGACACGGCCGACGCCTACGCGATCGTCAACTACAAGGGCCGGCACACCACCGTGCGAGGCCACCGGCGGCTCGGCTCCGACCGCATGGACCTGTCGGTCGGACCGATCAAGCCGACCATCCTGCAAGGCCTGCGCACTTGGCGCTACGTGCTCGAGGACAACCCCTACGGGATCAGCTTCGACATCCGCTGGCACGACACCAAGCGCCAGTCGTTCTGGTATCTGGGCCCGGCCGGCGGGGGCTTTCAGCCCGACGGCCGGCGCCAGCAGGCGACCTCGGGCTTCGAGGGCTTCGGGGTGGCCGAGGGCTGGGTCCGGATCGGCGACGAGCGCATCGAGATCACGCCCGACAAGCACCACGGCACCCGCGACCGCCACTGGGGCACACGCGACGGCGTCGGCGGGCCGCGCCACTACCTGGGGGAGCGCAAGCGCGAGTTCGGGCCCGAGGGCGCGGGCGGCGGCCAGTGGGTGGAGTTCGACGACTGGTCGATGTGGATGGGCCGGGTCTTCTACAGCTTCGGCGACCCGCGACCCAACGAGGGCTACGTGCGGACGGTCGACCGCAAGCTCAAGTTCGAGCCCGACACGCTGCTCTTCAAGGAGGGCGTGATCACCAACGTGCTGCCGTCGGGAGAGAGCCGTGAGTTCCACTTCCGGCGGCTGGGCAACCAGATCGCGTTCCTGCGCTGCGGCATGTACGACGGCACCCCCGACAAGAACATCTGGAAGGGCGAGTACGTCGGCGAGCTGGTGATCGACGGCGAGACCTACGACGTCAACCGGCCCCAGGTCCGCGCCAAGCTGATCGGCAACGACGTGCACCACTGCCGGATGACCACCAGCGACGGGCAGGAAGTCTCGTGCATCTTCGAGCCGCACGAGCCGGGCGCCTACGAATACTGCCGCGACGGCCGGCCGGGCTGGACGCTCTGGGAGGACTAGCGGGACGGACGGCGCAACCGCGGGACGCCGCTAGCGCGGCGCCCGGTCCAGCAGGACCTGCAGGCGTTCCACCGCGAAGCCGCCGTAGACGCGGTCTTCCGGGATGGGGGCGCCCTCCGCGCGCATGCGCTTCATGATCCGCAGCACCGCCAGGCCGCGCCAGAGGGTGGCGAAGACCTCGTTGTAGTGGAAGCGCCGGACCGTCCGGCCGCTGCGGGCTTCGTACTCTTCGACCAGCTCTTCTGCCGTCGGCGTGCCCGGCAGGGCCGGCACGCCCCGGCCCTCCCAGGCCCGGCGGTCGGAGACGTACAGGGAGGCGAGGTCGAGCTCCGGGTCGCCGATGCAGGCCAGCTCCCAGTCCAGCAGAGCGGTCAGCCGCTCCGGCCCCTGGTAGAGCGCGTTGCCGAGCTTGGCGTCGCCCCAGCACAGCGCCGTCCGCTCGGGGACGTATCGGTGCTCGCGCAGCCAGGCGAGGGCGTCCTCGAACACGGGGTAGGACTCGCCCGGCCGGTCCTTGATCCAGCTCTCCAGAAACCAGGTCCAGTAGTCGAGCTGGGCGCTCAGGGGATCGTCGTCGGCGTCCGCGCCGAGCACGAAGTCGACTCCCAGCTCGCGCCAGTCGAGTTCGTGCAGGGCCGCCAGGGCCTCGAGCAGGTCCGACCACATGCCCCGGCGCAGTTCGGGAGTCGCGTCCCTGTACAGGCCCGTGGCGTGGTAGGTGGAGGGGTTCTCGGTCGGCGCCTCTCCCTCCACCTGGTGCATCACGTAGAAGGGCGCGCCCAGCAC
Source organism: Pseudomonadota bacterium (assembly GCA_021295775.1). Taxonomy (GTDB): domain Bacteria; phylum Myxococcota_A; class UBA9160; order SZUA-336; family SZUA-336; genus JAGWBS01. The sequence goes on from JAGWBS010000005.1 coordinate 23,681, forward strand.
CGCGGGGTCTTCTTCGAGCCAGAGCATTTCCGGGACCGGCACTCCAGGCTGACCGTGCAGCGCGCTCAGCAGGCGGAACTGCGACGCCAGGTCGTACTCCGGGAAGACGCCCGGGCCCTCGGGCGTCGAGCGCAGCACCGCGCCGAGCCGCCGGGGCGTGCCGGCCTCGCTCCACTCGATCTCGAAGAGCTGGGTCTCGCTCGATGCGCCCGCGCCGGGACGCCGCAGTCCGGAGACCGTCAGTTCTTCGGCGTGCGGCAGCCGGGCGGCGAGCCAGCTCTCGAGGATCCGCTCCAGCTCGCTCGAACTCGGCATCGACGCATCCTACCCGGGCGCGTCCCGGGGTGCCCGCCGGCCGCAGGCCGGGCCGGTTGCCGTCCGGAAAGCGGCCGCGACCTTCGACGTTCGGCGGAAACCGGTCGAGCGTTTCGCCTTCGGAGAGCAGCCGGCGGTATCCCTCCGGAGCTCGGGTTGTCCGCGGCCCGTCGATGCCTGCATGATGGTCGGCGCCCGGTGCGGCCTGTCCCCCATGCGGGCAGGGAGAATGCGGATGCGAGCGGGCGTCGGGAAGTTCTTGGTTTTCGCGCTGGCCCTGGCCGCATCCTGGATCGTGGGGTCGAACGTGCCCCCGACCTGGACTGTCGAGCGGATCACGCTGGACGTCCACGCGGACGCGGACGGCGGGCTCTACTACGTGCGCGGGGGTGAGACCGTCCACTTCGATCCGGTGCCGATCGAAAGCGCCCAGCTCGATCCCGCCCTGGCGGAGACCTGGACAGATGCGCCATCCGTCCGGCGGGAATTCGTCTCGGCGACGGAAACGCGCGACGGCCGGGCCACAACCGCCTACTACCAGCTCGAGGCGAAGTATCACTGGGGCTACTGGTCGCTGCTGCCCGCCGCGATCGCGGTGCTCCTATGCTGGCTGACGCGCGAGCCCGTCACCTCTCTGTTGGGCGGAATCGTGTCCGGAGCGCTGCTCCTGACCCGCTACGACCTGACGGGCGAGGTCCTGATCCCCTCGATCGCGACCACCAACGCCGCGGGCGTGCTGGTTCTCTACCTGTGGCTGCTGGGAGGGCTGCTGGGCGTCTGGTCGCGCACGGGCGCGGCTAAGGCCTTCGCCGAATTCATGGCCGCGCGCTTCGTGCGCGGCCCCCGCAGCGCCAAGCTCGTCGCCTGGATGCTGGGCGTGATCTTCTTTCAGGGCGGGACGGTCAGCACCGTGCTGGTCGGAACGACGGTCAAGCCGATCGCGGACCAGGAGAGGGTCAGCCACGAGGAACTGGCCTACGTGGTCGACTCGACCGCCTCGCCCATCGCCTCTCAGCTCGCCTTCAACGCCTGGCCTGGATACGTGCAGGCGTTCATCTTCGTCTCCGGGGTGGGCTTCCTGGCGACCGAGGCCGACCGAATCGCCTTCTTCTTCCAGAGCGTGCCCTTCTGCTTCTACGCCATCTTCGCGGTGCTGAACACCTTCCTGCTCAGCGTCGAAAAGCCCTTCTTCCTGGGCGGGCGGATGCGGGCGGCGATGGAGCGCTCCCGAACCACCGGCCGGCTGGACGCGGAGGGCTCGGATCCCCTGAGTTCCAGGGAGCTGCAGAGCAGCAACGTCCCCGCCGGCTACACCCCGCACGTGCTGGAGTTCTTTCTGCCGCTGGTCACGCTGATCGGCATCGCGGTGGGCACCTTCGTGCTCGGCGGATCGCCCAACGTGCACTGGGCCTTCGGCGCCGCGCTGCTGCTGGCCGCGGGCATGGCCCTGGCCAAGGGCATGTCCCTCAAGGACCTGATCGCGGGCTTCCACGACGGCATCAAGGGCGTGGTGCTCGGCTCGGTGATCCTGCTTCTCGCCATCACCATCGGCGGCATCAGCCAGGAGACCGGCGGGGGAATCTTCCTGGTCGAGCAGCTCGGCGAGAGCGTGCCCTACTTCCTGCTGCCGGTCCTGCTGCAGCTCATGACCATGGTCATCGCGTTCTCGACCGGCACGAGCTGGGGCACCTACGCGGTGGCCTTTCCACTGGCCATGCCGCTGGCCTGGGCGGTGGCGGGCGCGCAGGGCCTGGCGCATCCCGAGCTCTTCATGACGCTCTGCTTCGCTGCCGTCATGGACGGCAGCGTCTACGGCGACCAGTCCGCGCCGATCTCGGACACGACCGTGCTCAGCTCGGTGTGCACCGGCTGCGACCTGATGGACCACGTAAAGACCCAGATTCCCCAGGCGAGCGTCGCCGCCGCGCTCGCGGCCGCCTGCTGGACGGTCCTGGCTTACTTCACCGCCTGACCCGGGAACCCGCACCACGGGAGACGTCGCATGACCGACCACAAGATCGTTTCCGCCGACGACCACATGGACCTGCACGTGCTGCCGCCCGATCTCTTCGAGCGGCGCCTGCCGCGGGAGTGGCGCGAGCGGGCGCCGCGCGTGGAGACGAACGACCGGGGAATGTTCTGGACGGTCGACGGCAAGGTGATGGGGTCGGCGGGCCCGCAGAAGGGCATGGGCATCGTCTGGGCGTTCGAGAAGGCCGGCTTCGAGGACGACGGCGAACGGCCGGCGGATCCGGTGCGCCGCCTGCAGGACATGGATCTCGACGGGGTGCACGCCCAGGTGATCTACGGCTCGCCCGGCGGCCTGCCGATCGCGGACCTGGAGTTGAAGGACGCCTGCACGCGCGCCTACAACGACTGGGCGCTGGAGTTCAACTCGGCCGACCCCGAGCGGCTCTGTCTGCTGGCGTATCTGCCGACCCACTCGCCGGAGGCCGCCGCCACCGAGGCGGAGCGGGTGGCTCGGAACGGGCACCGCGGCGCCGTGATCGGGGTTTTCGAGTCCGGGGTGCCGGTCTACGACGCCGCCTGGGAACCGCTGTGGGCGATCGCCGGCGAGGCGGGCCTGCCTCTGAGCTTCCACTTCGGGGGCGGCACCAACCTGGTCCACGCCCGGCCCAACTCCTGGATGATGGCCGCCTACGTCTCGGCGCTGCCGCTGCAGCTCGACGAGTGCATGGCGGCGATGATTTTCTGCGGCGCGCTCGAACGCCATCCGGGCCTGCGCCTGGTGGTCGCCGAGTGCGGCATCGGCTGGCTGCCGTACTTCCTGTGGCGCATGGACCTGATGTTCGACACCTACAACCACCAGACCCGCGACTACGCGCTGAAATCCAAGCCCAGCGAGATCTTCGCCAACCAGGTCTACGTCACCTTCCAGGAGGATCCCGTCGGCGTGCCGCTGATCGGGCAGATCGGCGCGGACAACGTGATGTGGGCGTCGGACTACCCGCACCCCAACAGCACCTTCCCGGACTCCAAGCGCGAAGTCGAGAACCTGATCGCCGCCTGCGGCCCCGAGACGGCCCGCAAGCTCACCCGAGACAACGCCGCCCGCCTCTACGGCCTGTCGGCGGCGCTCTAGCGCCGGCTGGCGCGCGGATCGGATCGCCGCCCGGCGGCCCGACCCGGATCGGCTCGGAGCCCCGGTCAGCCGGAAGCGGGCCCGCGATCAGCGCGGGGCCGAGCGTTCGGACAGGTCGAGGATTCGGAATCCGGCCAGAGGCGCCGGCATCGTTGGGCTTCCGCGGCGGTGGGGACGGGCCGCATCGGAGAAGGCCGCGGAGCGCCCACCCGACGGCGGGATCCGCTTTGCGTCGCATCGCGTTTGGGCTATAACCCCGGCGGTCAGCGGCGGTAGTTCAATTTGGTTAGAGCACCAGCCTGTCACGTTGGAAGTTGCGGGTTCAAGTCCCGTCCGCCGCGCCATACGCGCCCCGCGCGCGACCCGGGATGACGCTCCGGTGAGCGGCTTCGCCCGACTGCGCGGGGACGCCGAGCTGGCGGTCTACATCGACCTGAAGAGCCCCTACGCGTACCTCGCGATCGGCCCGACGCGGGACATGGCGGCCGCGCTCGGGATCGGGATCGACTGGCGCCCGTTCACCCTGGACATCCCGAGCTATCTGGGCTCGGCGCGGCTGGACGAGAAGGGCCGGGTCTCCAGCAGCGAGCGCACGTCGTCGCAGTGGAAGCACGTCCGCTACAGCTACCTGGACGCGCGCCGCTACGCGAACCTGACGGGCAAGACGGTCCGGGGCACGGTCAAGATCTGGGACTCGAGTCTGGCCGGCATCGCCATGCTGTGGGTCAAGCGGCGCGCTCCCGAGCGCTTCGACGCCTTCCTGGACGAACTGTACGCGCGCTTCTGGCGCCGAGACCTCGACATCGAGAGTCTGGGCGCTCTCGCATCGCTGCTGGACGAGAGCGGCTGCGACGCCGACGGCTTCCGCGGCTACGCCGCCGGGCCGGGCCGGACCGACCACGACGATCTCAACCGCGCCGCGTTCGACGCGGGCGTGTTCGGCGTACCGACCTATCTGGCCGGGGACGAGATGTGGTTCGGCCGCGAGCACCTGCCGCGGGTCTCCTGGCTGCTGGGACGGAAGCGGGGGCCGGTCCCCGACGTGGCCAACCGGGGGTTCGGGGCGTGAGCGTTTCCGGCGGCTCGGGCCGGTCGACTCTGCGGATTCTGCTCGACCTGCGACACCCGTACGCCTTCCTGGCCCTGGCGCCCGCCGAGGCGTTCGGAGAGCTGCTCCGGATCGACATCGACTGGCTGCCGCAGCGCGCGCCCCTGCTGAAGCCGCCGGAACCGGCTCGGGAAGGGGACGATCGGGCCGCCAGACATCGCCGCTACCGGGCCCGGGCGACCGCGCGCGAGATCGAAACCTACGCCGCCGCGCAGGGTCTGGCGCTGCGCGACTACTACCGCCAGGGAGACGTCGAAGCCGCCGAACTGAGCTGGCTGTGGGTTCGGGAGCGCTGCCCCGAGCGCCTGCCGGCCTATCTCCAGCGGCTCTTCCGCGCCTACTGGGCGCTGGAGCTGGACGCGTCGGATCCCGGGGAGGTCGCCGCCCTGGTCGAGGAGTCGGGCGCGGACGGAGGCCCGTTCCGCGACTGGTCGGCGGGCGCCGGAACGGCGGCCCTGGCGGAGTTGCGAGGAGAGCTGCGGGAACTCGACCTGGCGACCCCCGCCTACGTCCTGGACGACGAGGTGTTCTACGGCCGCCAGCACCTGCCGATGATCCGCTGGATCCTCCAGGGCCGCTCCGGACCCGCCCCGATCTAGCCGATTACAGCCGGGGAAAGAGCGACCCCGGGCCGCGGTCGAAGCTGCGGGGAGCGAGGCGCGCGCGTAGCGCTCAGTGGGCGGCCCAGGCGACGGGCAGGGACTCGAGGCCGTGCAGGTGGAGCTGCGGCTTGTAGTCCCAGTCGTCCGAGGCGAGCCGCAGGTCGGGCAGGCGGCGCACCAGCGCGGAGACCGCCTCCTGGATTTCGATCCGGGCCAGCGACGCGCCCAGGCAGAAGTGCGCGCCGAGCCCGAAGCTGTGGTGCGCCAGGTCCTCGCGCTCCAGGTTCAGCCGGTCGGGCTCGGCGAAGCGCTCGGGGTCGTGGTTGATCGCGCCCCGGAACAGCATCACCGGGTCGCCGTCGCGGATCGTGCGGCCGTGGAAGGGCACGTCGGCGTCGGCGAAGTTCACGCTGAGCTGGACCGGCGTGTCGTAGCGCAGGAATTCCTCGGTGGCGTGCGCGATCAGCTCGGGACGCTCGCGCAGCAGCGCGCTCTGGTCGGGGTTTTCGATCAGCGCCAGCGCCGCCTTGCCGATCATGTTGGCGGTGGTCTCGTGCCCGGCCTGGAAGAGCAGGATGGCGGTGGCGACGATGTCGAGATCCTCGAGATCGTCGGCGCTCTTCTGGACCTCGACCAGCTCGGAGATCAGGTCGTCGCGGGGGCTGCGGCGGCGCTGCTCGATCAGGTCCTGGAAGTAGCGCCAGAAGCCCTCGGTGGCCTCGTCGCCGGCCGTTTCGTTCTCGGGGGTCAGCTCGATGCTCTCGTCGCCGCGGCGCGAGGTTTCGGCGGCCCAGCCTTCGATGGTCGGCACGTCCTCGACCGGCGCGCCCAGCAGTTCGCAGATCATGGTCATCGGAATGCGGAAGGCGTAGTCCGCGACCAGGTCCATCCCGCCGGCGTCCCAGCGCTCGTCGATCAGCCGCCCGACCAGCTCCCGCACGCCGGGGCGCAGGCGCTCGGCCTTGCCGACGGTGAAGCCGCGGTTGACCAGGTGGCGCAGGCGCAGGTGCCGCTCGCGCGGGGCGAACGCCAGCATGCGGCGCATGTTCTGCACGTACGCGCCCTCGTTGCCAAGCCCGACCATGTCGACCAGCCGCCCGTCCTTGACCAGGCGCGGATCGCGGACCAGGGTCTCCGCGTCGGACCAGCGCGTGACGATCCACGGGTTTCCGTGCGGCAGGGTCGCCTGGTAGACCGGCGCGACGTTGCGCAACTGGTGGTAGAGGGCGACCAGCTTCCGCCGGCGTTTCCGCGGATCCATGATGTGGGCGAAGATCTCGCCGGGATCCGTCGGAAGCGCGTCGGAGATCGGAACGCTGGAACTCATCGGGCGACCGCGAGGATTCTATCAGTCCCGAGCGCATTTCCCGGTCCGCTTCGGGACGGCCGCCGAAGACTCCGCCTTGCCCGCGCCGCGGAAGCATCGAACCGCCACGCCGTTGTGCATTGGGAAGGGCTGGTATCGTGGCAGCATGGAGAAGCTGGTCTATCTGGTGGGAAAGCCCGAGGCCCAGCCGATCGAGGAATTTCGGCAGCGGCTGCTCGGACCCGCCGCGGAGGCCCTGCTCGCGGGCGGAGCGCTGGCGCTGACGGTCAACGTCGCCGATCTCACCGAGCTGCCCGAGGCGGTGCACATCTCCGACCCCGACGGCTGGCTGTCGGCGTCGGTCTCCCTGTGGCTTTCGAGCCTGGACGACCGCGCTCCGCTCGAAGAGATCCTGGACGGGCTGGCGGCGCGGAAGGCGGGCTATCTGGTCACCGAGTCCGTCCCGCGCGACTACACCGACCGCGACTGGGCCGACGGCGAGCGCAGCCCCGGCGTGACGCTGGTCGCGGCCTTCCCCAAGCCCGACCACATCGACGACGAGACCTTCTTTCGCCAGTGGCACGGCTCGCACACGCCGCTATCGCTCGAGATCCATCCGCTCTACCGCTACATCCGCAACTCTGTGGCGCGTGCCCTGACGCCCGGCGCTCCCGCGTTCCGCGCCATCGTCGAGGAGCGCGTTCGCACGATGCGCGAGTTCGCCGACCCGGAACTCTTCTACGGCTCGGCCGAGGGGCAGCGCCTCGCCCACGACGACCTGCTGACCTTCACCGACTTCGAGTCGATGCACTCGACGGTGATGAGCGAATACATTCTCCAGAGCTGAGAGGCGGGGAGGGCGGTTTCATGCGGGCGGCCGTTCTTTGGGAGCGCGGCGGGGAACTGGAAGTCCGCGACGACGTAGAGCTGCGGGAACTGGGCCCGCAGGACGTGCGCGTGCGCCTGGCCGCCAGCGGCGTGTGTCACACCGACGTGTCGGTGCAGGCGGGCACGCTCGCGGCCGAGATCCCCTGCGTGCCCGGCCACGAGGGTGCGGGCACGGTGACGGCGGTCGGACCGGAGGTCGAGGGGATCCGGGCCGGAGACCCCGTGATCCTGGCCGCGGCGACCGGTTGCCTGCGCTGTCCGTCGTGCCTGCGGGGACAGACGCACCTGTGCCGGAAGGGGATGGGCTCCTGGGGCCCGCCGGCCGACGGTTCGCCGGCGCCCTTCTACTCCGCTGGCGTGAACCTGCCCGGCTACGTGGGCACGTTCGCGGAGGAGATCGTCGTTCCCCAGGACTGCGCGGTGAAGATCGAACCGGACGTGCCGCTCGACGTGGTGGCGCTGATCGGCTGCTGCGTGGTCACGGGCGTGGGCGCCGCGCTGAACACCGCCCGCATCGAGCCGGGCTCGACGGTGGCGGTCTTCGGCTGCGGGGGCATCGGCTCGGCGGCGATCCAGGGCGCGCGCATCGCGGGCGCGGCCGAGATCGTCGCGGTCGACCCCGTCGAGGCCAAGCTCGAGACCGCGGCCCACTTCGGGGCGACCCGCGCGGTCGCGCCGGGCGGGATCGACGGGGTCAAGAGAGAGTTGACCGGAGGCGTCGGCTTCGACTACGCCCTGGAGTGCGCGGGCCATGCCTCCGTCGTCCGACAGGCCTACGACGCGATCCGGCCCGGGGGAACGCTGGTGCTGGTCGGCGTCGGAGATCCCGAAGACCGGCTGCCGCTGAGTCCGACCGAGCTGGTGATCGAGGCCAAGACGCTCAAGGGGTCGCTCTACGGCGACGCCAACGCGCGCCGGGACTTCGCGCGCCTGATCCACTGGTGGAGGAACGGCCAGCTCGACCTGGAGGGCCTGATCAGCCGGCGCTGGCGACTCGACGAGATCAACCAGGCGTTCCGGGCGCTGGAGGCGGGCGAGGTGGTGCGCTCGCTGATCGAGCTGGAGTAGCTCGGAGGGACCCCCGCTCGCCGGGCCGCGACCCGGTCGGCGGACCTACTCGTCCAGACCGTACAGGCCGAGCTGCTTCAGGCTCTCTCCAGCGGCCTGGACGACGGGGCCTCGCGGCCAGGCGCTGAGCGCCTTCGCGGTCTCCAGGCCGCCGCCGATTTCGCTGTTGTAGACCGGCCCGTCGGAGATGTGCGCCAGGGCCTCGCGCGCGATGTCCTCGGGCTCGGCGGTCCCGGGCCCGAACTTCATGCCGCGAGCCTTCATCGCCGGGGTGCGCATGGCGCCGATCACGAACTCGACCACGTCCACGCCGTACGGGGCCAGTTCGTACCACAGCCCCTCGGCGAAGATGCGGCTGAAGGCCTTGGAGGCGTTGTAGACCGAGATGAAGGGCGAGCCGTTGTAGGTCGCGAACGACCCGAACAGAAGGATGCCCCCGCGCCCGCGCTCCCGCATCCGGCCTCCGAAGTGGTGACACAGGGCCAGGCGCGCGGTGGTGTTGAGCGTCACCACGGTCTGGAAGCTCTCCAGGTCGCCCTCGACGAAAGGGGCGCCGTAGTGGTTCGCGCCCGCGTTGTAGATCAGCAGGCCGACCTCGATGTCGTCGGTGGTCCGGGTCAGGCGGCGCAGCATGTCCGGCGCGGTCAGGTCGAGCGCGAGCGTGCGGACTTCGACGCCGGCGCCGCGGGCGCGCTCCGCGGTCTCTTCCAGCGGGCCGGTCTTGCGGGCCAGGAGAACCAGGTTGAAGCCTTCCCGAGCGAGCATTCCGGCCAGCTCCGATCCGACTCCTTCCGACCCTCCGGCGACCACGGCCCAGGGCCCGTACTTTTCTCGGTCCACCCGACTCTCCTTTCCGGCTGCGCCCGGCGTCCCAGCATACGCCGGGCAGAGCGGGGTCTGGGAGTCAGGCGAGCGGCGTCCGCGCCGCCGTGCGGCCGGCGAGCCGGCCGAAGAAGGTGCAGTCGCCCAGCGACATTCCCGAGCTGTAGCCCTCGGCCGAGCGCGGCAGTCCGCAGCAGGTGCGGCCGGCGGCGTACAGGCCGGGGACGGTCTCGCGGTCGGCGGTCAGGACCTGGCCGGTGGGGAGCGTGCTCAGGCCGCCCAGCGTGAAATAGGGGTAGAAGGCTTCGCCCAGGTGGCAGGCGAGGGCGGCGAAAGGCGGCCGGTCCAGCGGCTTGAGCCACTCGGCGGTCTTGTGGAAGAGCGGGTCTTCGCCGCGGGAGGCGTGGCGGTTGTGGATGCGGACCGTGCTCTCCAGGGTCTCGGGCGGCAGGCCCAGCTCGCCTTCGATCTCGCCCCAGGTCTGCCCCACGGCCGCGATCTCGATGCGCGACAGTTCGGTGGGCGGTTCGAAGATCTCGTCGTCGACCAGCAGGAAGATGCGGTCGCCGGCCTGGCGCAGGCAGTGCACCGCGACCCGGCCCGGGTAGGCGTCTTCGTTGGTGAAGCGCAGGCCGGCCTGGTTGACCAGGATGCCCTTGACGTGCGAGGCCGGGGGGTAGAAAGGCAGGGTGACGAAGACCTCGTCCATGTGGATGGCGGCGCCCCCCACGCTCTGCCCCATGCGGATGCCGCTGCCGTCGTCGTAGCCCCCGCTCAGGGCGTCTGGCGCCAGGCGGGACAGCTGCGGGACGTGCCGCTGCAGCATCTCCCGGTTCAGAACGAAACCGCCCGCGCACAGGATCACGCCGTTGGCGGCGCGGGCGTAGCGGACCTGGCCGTCGATGCGGAGCACCGCACCGCCGACCCGGCCGTCCTCGCCCGCGACCAGCGCCAGCGCTCGGGCGTCGTAGTGGGTTTCGAGACCGGCTTCTTCGGCGCGCCGGGCGAGCGTTTCGGCCAGCAGCCGGCCGCCCATCTCGCCGACCACCTCGGGCAGGTGGCCGCGCGGGCAGGGCTTGGCTTTCTGGTTGTAGGGCCAGGCGATCTCGCTGCCGGACCAGATCAGACAGTCGCCGGTGCCCGGCGCCATCACCTTTCCGGGCAGGTAGCGGTCGCTGTAGGGAACTCCCTGTTCGCGCAGCCAGTCGAAGTGCGCCAGGGCGCCGTCGGCGTACAGGCGCGTGCGCTGCTCGTCGGCGTCGGGTCCGCCGGCCATCAGCATGTAGCGGAAGAAGTCCTCCGTCTCGTCGTGGAAGCCGTTGGCCCGCTGGACGGGCGTGCCGCCGCCCCCGCCCAGGTAGATGTCCCCGCCGGCCATGGCGCTGGTTCCGCCGGGGCCGGAGGCCGCCTCGAAAAGGGTCGTGCGGGCGCCGGCCGCCAGCGCCTCGATCGCGGCGGAAGCGCCGGCGGTCCCGAAGCCGACGACGACCACGTCGCTTTCGAAGTCCCAGCGCGGCACGTCGCGCAGCCGGCAGGCACGGCTGGGGGAGAATTCCTCGGAGTTCGCTGCGGGTGTCGAGGCCAACGGATCCGCTCTCTTCGGGTGCGCGGGGACCATGACCGTTTCGCCCGGATTGGACAAGTCGGCCGCGAATGTTGGAGGGTTCGGCTTCACGGGCGGGCGGAGCCCGCTCCGGGCGCAGAGGCCGTCGGGAGCGTCTGCCGGAAGAGGAGGTCAGAGTGAGTCAGGAAGCCGCAGAGCAACGAATTCTGGACGGGAGCGTGTGGGAGGATTTCTGCGATCGGCTGAAGGCCGCCGGTCAGCGGATCTGCCGCAGCGAGTCGCCGGGCGACTCCCAGAACCGGGCCCTGGGCTACCGCTACCTGACCCGGCTGCTGCGCGCGGGCCTGGAGGCGTCGGTGGACTATGCCGATCCCCAGTACCCGGACCTGTTCCGCCTGGCCGACGAAACCAAGGGCATCCTCAACGACAACCCGGACAACTTCTACCAGAACTGCGTGATCGACGGCCGCTTCGACTATCGGATCACCGGCAACCGCGGGACGGTGAGCTGGTTCAGCCTGGGCTCGAAGGCCAGCGCCGAGCCGGGCGAGATGCGCAGCACCGGGGAGTTGGACTCGACGCGCATGAGCTTCGACGACGACGGCCGCTTCGAGATCCAGGTGAGTTCCCGCGAACAGCCCGGCAACTGGCTGCCCACCAGCGAGGACTCGCGCATGATCGTGGTGCGCCAGAGCTTCGGCATCCGCGAGCAGGAAGAAGCCGCGCGTCTGAGCGTCGAATGCCTCAATCCGGAGCGTTCGCACAACACGCTGCGCGCCGCGGATCTCGAGGGCCAGCTCCAGGCGGCCCTCGGCTTCGTGGAGGGCATCGTGGACCTCAACGTCGCCTGGATGGAGCGCTACCGCACGCACCTCAACGCGCTGCCCGAAGACGACCAGGCCGCCTGCCAGGCAGCCGGCGGCGACCCCAACATCCACTACTACCAGAGCTACTGGCAGTTGGAGCCGGACGAGGCGCTGCTGGTGCACCTCACCGACATTCCGGAGTGCGCGACCTGGAACCTGCAGCTCTCGTCCTACTGGATGGAGTCGCTGGACTTCCGCTTCTTCCCGGTGTGCGTGAACAAGTTCACGGCCCAGTACGAGCCGGACGGCTCGGTCTACATCGTGATCTCGGCGGAGAACCCCGGCCCGCGCTACCCGAACTGGCTCGATACCTGCGGCTACGACCAGGGCGGAATGCTGGGCCGCTACGTCAACTCGATCGATCCGCCCCGGGAGATGCCGTGCGAGCTGGTGAAGATCGCCGATCTGCAGGCCGGCCAGTGACCCGTCGGGCGCAGGAGGGACGCTGAAGTGATCAAGCTGGGAACGAACCTGCCGGAGCACCTGATCGGCCCGGACACCTCGGCGCTGTCCGAGTTCCTGACCGGGCTGGAAGAACTGGGTTACGGCTACGTGACCGTGGGCGACCATGTGCTCGGCGCCGATCACTCGGTGCGGCCGGACTGGCGGCCCTACATGGGCAAAGAGGCGATCTACGACCAGCACATGGTCTGGCACGAGCCGATGGTGCTGTTCGGCTACCTGTCCGTGCTGACGAGCAGCCTGGAACTGTGCACCGGGATTCTAATCGGTCCCCAGCGGCAGACCGCGCTGCTGGCCAAGCAGGCGGCCGAGGTCGACGTGCTCAGCGGCGGCCGTGCGCGCTTCGTGATCGCCGCGGGCTGGAACGACGTCGAGTTCGAGGGCATGGGCGTCGACTTCAGACAGCGCGGCCGGATCATGGACGAGCAGGTGGAGGTGTTGCGCCAGCTCTGGACCCAGGAAATCGTGACCTACCAGGGCGAGTTCCACACACTCAACGCGGTGGGCATCAACCCGCTGCCCGTGCAGCGCCCGATTCCTATCTGGCTCGGCGGACAGTCTCCGCGGGTTCTGAGGCGCATCGGCCGCCACGCGGACGGCTGGTTCCCCTACTACCCCTACTTCAGCGAGCAGCAGCTCCGCGCGGATCTCGACGCGATCCACCAGAGCGCCCGGGAGGCGGGCCGCGACCCGGCGGAGATCGGGATCGAGGGCGCGGTGTACTTCGAAGACCCGCGCTTCGAAGTCCCCCCGGGAGGCCGCCTGGCGCCCAAGACGTTGGACGAGTGCCTCGAGTACGCCCACTGGTGGAAGGATTTCGGCGCGACGCGCTACTGGGTGACCGCGCCCTGGGCGGACCTGGGCCCCGAGGAGACCGGCCTGCGAAAGTCGGGCCGGAACTGGAGCGGCGTGGAACTCCGCCTGCGAGCGCTGGAGGAATTCAAACAGGCCGTGGGACCGGCCTTCTGAGTCGCTTCGCCCCCGAGCCCAGAGATCGAAGGAGAAAGGCGTGAGGTTCTACGACTGTCAGACGGCGCCGAGTCCGCGGCGCGCCCGCATCTTCATCGCCGAGAAGAATCTCGAGATCGAGACCGTCGAGGTCGACCTCGGGCGGAGGGAGCAGCTGGGCGAGGAGTTTCGGCGCATCAACCCGCGCTGCACCGTGCCGGTGCTGGAGCTGGACGACGGCACGTATCTGACCGAGAACGCCGGCATCGCCAGCTATCTGGAAGCGCGCTACCCCGACCCGCCGCTGCTGGGGACCACGCCGGAGGAGCGCGGACTTGTCGCTACCTGGAACGCGCGCGTCGAGTTCGAGGGCCTGTGGCCGGTCGCGGACGCGCTGCGCAACCGCTCCAAGGGCATGGTCGGCCGCGCGATCACAGGGCCCACCGACTACGCTCAGATTCCCGAACTGGCCGAGCGCGGCGCGGCGCGCGCGCGGGAGTTCTTCGAGATGCTCGACGAGCGGCTGAGCGATTCCGAGTATGTCGCCGGGGACGCCTTCTCGGTGGCCGACATCACCGCGCTGTGCGTGGTGGACTTCGCGGCCTGGGCCAAGCTCGTGCCGGCTCCCGAACACCGCGGGACCCGGCGCTGGCGCGAACTCGTCGGCGAGCGGCCGAGCGCAGCTCTCTGAACCTGGGTTCCGCCGGGATTCGCGGGCAGTCCTCGAGGCCGTCGGCTCCCGGGAGGCGTCGGCCGGCGAATCGGCGCCGGCCGGGCCCGACTCCTGGGCCGGGAGCGGGGTGGTAGGCTCGGGCCGGGCTTTGGACCCCGCACACGGGAGGGCCATTTGCGCATCGGCATTTCGGGGGGAACCAATCTCGAGCGGCTCGGCGGGCAGCTCGAGCAGGCCGAGTCCGAGGGATTCTCGGGCGTCTGGTTCGCGGGGGCGACTGGCGCCGACGTGCTGACCACGATCGCGGTGGCCGGCCGCGTCAGCTCGGCGGAGAACATCGAGCTGGGCACCTCGGTGGTGCAGACCTATCCCTGCCACCCGGCGCTGATGGCCGAGCGGGTCAAGGCTACGTCGGCCGCGGTCGGCGCCGGCCGCTTCACCCTCGGTCTGGGCGTCTCGCACCGGATGGTGATCGAGAGCTACGGGTTGTCCTACGAGCGTCCCGCGGCGCACATGCGCGAGTACCTGCAGGTGCTCCGGCCGCTGCTGCGGGGCGAGCCGGTCGACCACTCGGGCGAGTTCTACAATGTCCGGACGCAGACCCGGGCGGCCTCCGAGGCGGACGTTCCGGTACTGGTGGCGGCGCTGGCCCCGGCGATGCTGCGGGTCGCGGGCGAACTGGCCGACGGCACGATCACCTGGATGGCCAACCGCAGCGCGCTGGAGACGCAGATCGCGCCGCGCCTGCGCCGGGCGGCGGACGCGGCGGGGCGGCCGGCGCCCCGGGTCGTCGCGGGACTGCTGGTGGGTGTCTGCGACGACGAGGCCGAGGGCCGCGAGGCGGCGGCCCGGCAGTTCGGCTTCTACGGGCAACTGCCGAACTACCAGCGAATCCTCGCCGTGGGCGGCATCTCAGGGCCCGCGGAGGCCGCGGTGATCGGCGACGAGGAAAGCGTCGCGCGCCAGCTCGCGGGATTCGTGGAGGCCGGCGCGAGCGAAATCTGGACGGTCTCGGTCCCGGTCGGAGACGACCGCCGTGCCTCGCTGGCGCGCACCCGCACGCTTTTGCGGGAGCTCGCCTCGGCCTGAGGTCGCCGGCTTTGAAACTCCCCGACGCGACCCGCGGCGTCCAGCTCCGCGCGCTGCTGGTGGTCTTCGGCTGCCTGGTGTGCCAGCTCGGCGCGGGCTTCTTCTACGCCACGCGCGTGCTCTCGCTGGACGTGATCGGCGAACTCGGCTGGAGCCGGACGCTGTGGTCTTCGGGCATGCCGGTCATGCTGGCCGTGTCCTCGTTCAGCCAGGCCCTGGTGGGAACGGCCTGCGCGCGCTTCGGCGTGCGGCCGGTGCTGGCGTTCTCGCTGGTCTGTCTGGCCGCCACGTTCGTGACGCTGAGCTTCATGCAGGAGCTGTGGCACTTCTACCTGGGGCTGGCCCTGCTGGCGCTGGGAAACGCCGGGATCGGCGACGTCGTGATCGGCAGCGTGATCGCCCGCTGGTTCGACCGCGGGCGCGGAATCGCGCTGGGCGTGGCGCTTTCGGGCTCCAACCTGGGCGGTGTGATCTTCACGCACGCGATCGCGCGGCTGTCGGAGACGTTCTCCTGGCGCCAGGCGGCGCTCGGCGTGGGCCTGGCCGGCGTCGCGGCGATCGCGCCGGTCGCACTCCTGCTGGTGCGCGAGCCGGGCGCGCAGGAGGGCCGGGAAGGACGCCCGGATCCGACCGGTTCGGAAGCCGAGGCTCCGCGCGAGGTGAGCGTGGGGACCGTTTTGCGCCAGCCCGCCTACTGGATTCTGTTCGGCGTGCTGTTCGTGTACGCGTTCGCTCAACTCGGCATGGCGGACCATCTGATCCTGTACCTGACGGACCTGGGGTACACGCGGGTCGAGGCGGCGGCCGGCCTGGAGTTCGCGGTCGGCGCGGGGGTCCTGGCCAAGCTCGGCGCCGGCGCGCTGGCGGTGCGGCTGACTCCTCAGCGGGCGTTCCTGGCGAACACGCTGCTGCTCGCGCTCGCCCTCGCGATCTTGCCCCTGGTCGGTCGCGCCTACCTGCTGCCGCTCTTCGGGCTGCTCTTCGGGGTCTCGATCGCGGCCCGGGACGTGCTTCTTCCGCTGGTGGTCGCCCGCCTGTTCGGCGTGCGCCGCTTCGCGCAGCTCTACGGCATCCTGCAGGTCGCCTTCTTTCCCGGCGGAGGGCTCGGACCGCTGCTGCTGGCCGCCGCGCGCGACGGGCTGGGAAGCTACGTGCCGGCCTTCGCGGCCGCCGCCGGCCTCACGCTGGCGGCCGTAGTCGCCCTGGCCGCTCTGCCGCGGCCGGTTTCGCCGCCGCCGCCCAGCGGACTCTCGCCATAGCCCGCCACGAAGAGCTCAGGGTCCGCCCGGCCGAATCGGGCCGGGCGGGTCGGGACCGCTGGCCGCGACCGCGCCTTCTATACTGGCGCCGCCTCCCGATTCTCGGCACCGGAGTTGCCCGTCCATGACCTCGTCCCTCGATTCGAGACTCGATGCCATCGATCTGACCGACCCCGAGCTCTACCGCGGGCCGCGCGGCTACGCCTGGAGCGAGTGGGACCTGCTGCGGCGCGAGGCGCCGGTCTACTGGTACGAGCGCCCGGGCTTCGAGCCGTTCTGGTCGATCACCCGGCACGCCGACATCCTGGCGATCTCGCGCAATACGCAGAGCTTCACCCAGACCCGCACCCTGCGCGTGTTTCCGGCGGAGGTCCAGCGGGCCATGCGGGAAGCTCGGCTGGCGGACGAGGCCAGGCTGGGCGTGATCGAAGCCGCGCCTAGTTCGTTCATCGACATGGACGAGCCGCAGCATTCCAGGTATCGGCGGCTCGTCCACCGCTACTTCACTCCGCGGGCCAACGACGGCCGCATGGAGCTTCTCGACCGGGTCGGCCGCGAGTGCATGCGGCGCCTGGAGGCCGACCTGGAATCCGAGCGGGACGGCCCGGGCGTGGCGGATCTGGTCGACAGCGTGGCGATGTACATGCCGATGGCGGTCATCCTGGAGATGCTCGGCGTCCCGGAGGAGATGCGGCTGCCGCTATACCGTTCCGTGGACGAGGGCATCCGCGCCAACTACACCCCGGAGACGGTCGAGCGGCAGCGCCGGCCCGACTTCAGCGACTCCTACCGGATGATGACCGAAGCGCTCCAAGGGCACCGCGAGACGGCCGAGACCGGCGATACGCTGATGGACGTGATCCTGCGCTCGCGGGTCGACGGCGAGCCGATCTCCTTCAAGCAGCAGATGGGCCTGGTCATGCTGCTGGTCGGCGCGGGTCTGGAGACGACCCGCAACGCGATCTCGGGCGGGATCCACGCGCTCCTGCAGCACCCCGAGCAGTTGCGCAGGCTGTGCGACGATCCCAGCCCGGCGATGATCCGCTCCGCCACCGAGGAGATCCTGCGCTGGGTCTCGCCGGTCATCCACTTCGCGCGCACCTGCACGCGCGACTTCGAGTTGCGGGGCACGACCCTCCGGGCCGGCCAGGACGTGGTGATGTGGTACCCGTCGGCGAACCGGGACGAAGAGGTCTTCGAAGATCCCTACCGCTTCGACGTCGCCCGCCGCCCCAACGATCACCTCGCTTTCGGCGGCTACGGCGCCCATTTCTGCCTGGGCGCGAACCTGGCCCGCTGGGAGATCCGCGCCGCCCTGCGTCAGCTCGTGCCCGTGCTGCCGCGCATGGAGCTGGTCGAGGAGCCGCAGCGCTTCACCGCGCTCGGGGTGCACGTCGGCGGCTTCGACAAGCTGATGGTCCGCGTCCGGAACGCGGACTTCTGAAAGCGGCCGCGCGGGCGCGTTCAGGAGTTGAGATCGACCTTGTACAGCGCCGCGGCGTTGTCCTGCAGGATCTTGCGGCGGGTGGAATCCGACCAGTCCGCGGTCACGTCGTCGAGGTACTCCCTCACGTCGGGATACAGGCAGGTCGGGTGCGGGAAGTCGGTCTCGAAGAGCAGGTTGTCCTCGCCGATCGCCTCGATCAGGCGCTTGGGGGCGGTCTGCTCGAACCAGAAGCAGCCGTAGACCTGGCGCTTGAAGTAGGCCGAGGGCGGCATGGGGAGATCGCACTCCAGGCCGGAACCGGTCTCGTTCCACTCGTAGTCGAGCGCCTCGAGCAGGAAGGGGATCCAGCCGATGCCGCTCTCGACCGACACGACCTTCACCTTCGGGAAGCGCTCCAGCACGCCGCTGTAGAGCATGTTGCCCAGCACCCGGCCGTTCTCCATGAACAGATTGGCCGAGCCCAGGGCGAGCTTGCGCGCCTGGGTCATCGACGGCCAGGCGGCGCGGCCGAACATGTTCCACGACGTCTGGCTGGCGCCGATGTGGAAGTTGACCGGCATGTCGAGGTCGCCGCAGACCTCCCAGAACGGCGACCAGGCGTCGTCGCCCAGGTCGGGCAGCCCGATGCTGTCCGGATCGCTGCACATCACGATGCCGCGCATGCCCATTTCCGCGGCGCGCTTCACCTCGTCCACGCAGTCGGCGATGTTCCACCAGGGCATCAGCGCCATCGGCAGGATGCGATCGCCGCTGTTGGCCTGGATCTCCGCCATCGCGTCGTTGTAGACCGTGGCGCAGAGCTTGCGCAGCTCGTCGTCTTCCAGCTCCACGAAGTTCTGGTTTCCGAAGCCGGCCAGGTTGGGATAGATGACCTGCGCGTGGATGCCGAAACGGTCGAGCACGTCGAGGCGCGCCGTCATGTCGTAGGCGGCCGCGTGCGCGTCCTCCAGCTTCCAGCCCATGAACTCGATGCTGCGGACCTTCTCGCCGTCCTTGCCCACCACGCTGACCGCGCCGGCCACGCCCAGGTCGGTGTCGCGGTCCACCACCCAGTGCGGCTCTCCGTCGATCTCCTCGACGCGCGGCAGGCGGTCGCGCCACGAGGCCGGCGCGCGCGAGGACCAAAGGTCGTGGGGTTCGGTGATGTGCGAGTCGGTGTCGATGATCCGCAGGTCGTCGATCGAGGTCTGGGGGGCGGTCATGGGGCCTCCGGGACGAAAGGGTGCGGCGATGGTAGCGGTCCGGTGCCGGGCTGACGACTCCCGGGGGCTAGCGGTCCTCGAAATGCGGCGCGGCCGAGGCGACCCCGGCGGAGCCGGTACCGGACGCGGCGAGCGGCTCCGGCGCGGGTTCCTGGTCCGGGTGGGAGAGTGCCCCGGAGTCGCCGGCGTCCGCCCGGCGCCCGCCGAAGCGCCGCCGCAGGTCTTCCAGGATCAGGTAGCCGCTGGGCACGACCAGCAGCGTGATGGCGGTGGCGAAGAGCACCCCGAACGACAGCGAGATCGCCATCGGCACCAGGAACTGGGCCTGCACGCTGCGGTTCAGCATCAGCGGGCTGAGTCCGGCGAAGGTCGTCAGGGAGGTGAGCAGGATCGGACGGAAGCGCGCCACGCCCGCTTCGCGCACGGCCTGCCGCAGAGCGACGCCGCGCTTGCGGCGCTGGTTGACGAAGTGCACCAGGATCAGACTGTCGTTGACCACCACGCCCGAGGCCGCGACGAAGCCCTGCACCGACATCATCGCCAGGCCTTTGCCCATCAGCAGGTGCCCCGCGATGGCGCCGATCAGGGCGAACGGGATCACCGCCATGATCAGCAGCGGTTGGGAGTAGGAGCGCAGAGGGATCGCGAGCAGGGCGTAGATGCCGAACAGGGCCAGCCCGAACAGCGCCACCAGCGCCCTCAATCCCTCGGCCTGCTCTTCCTGCATTCCCTCGAGCCCGTAGCTGATGCCGGGGTAGTCGCCCAGGATCTCCGGCACGGCGTTGGAGAGCAGGTCCGACACGACTTCGTTCTCGGTGATCTGGGTGCGGTCGACGTCGGCGGTGACGTTGACCACCCGCTGGCGGTCGGTGCGCCGGATGGTCGAGTAGCCGCGCCCCAACTCGGCCCGGGCCACGCTGGAAAAGGGCACCTCCGCCCCGCTCGGGGTGCGGATCCGCATGTCCTCGAGGGTTCCCAGGGAGCGGCGTTCCTCCTCGGTGTAACGGACCATGACGCGCACGTCGTCCACGCCGCGTTGGATGCGCTGTGCCTCCTCGCCGTAGAAGGCGCGTCGCACTTGACGCGCGACGTCTTCGAGCGTCAAACCGAGCGACTCCCCGGAGGGCAGGATCGACAGCTTCAGTTCGCGCTTGCCGGCCCGGAAAGAGTCGGAGATGTCGACCACCCCGGGAAACTCCGCCAGCTTGGCGCGGATGCGCGCGGCGGCTTCGCGCAGCTGATCCACGTTCCGACCCTGAAGCTTGATGTTGATCGAGTCGCCGACCCGGAACAGCGCCGAGTCGTAGACCAGTTCGACCGCGCCGGGAATCGGCCCGACCAGATCTCGCCAGCGGTCCGCCACCGCGCGGGTGCTGATGTCGCGCTCCTGAGAAGGGACGAGTTGAAGGGTCACTTCGCCCAGGTGCGAGTCGCTGACGCCTCCCCCGGAAAGCGCGCTCTGGGGTCCGCCACCGCCGCTGTCGCTCACCGGCCGGCCGCCGACGGCGGCCAGCACGTGCTCGACAATGCTCTCGCCCGGCTCGGCATACACGGGATCGAATTCGGCGCGAAGCTGGGGCAGGACCGACGTGATGCGCCGCACGGCCTCTTCGGTCACCGAGACCGGAACCCCTTGCGGCATGGTGAGCTGGGCGGAGACCGTGTCGGCCTCGAGCGGGGGGAAGAACGAGAAGCGCATCCGGCCGCTGCCGATCACGGACAGCGTGCAGAGCAGCAGCGCCAGCGCGACCGCGACCGTGGTGTAGCGCCAGAGAAGCGCCCGATCCAGCCAGCCCAGGAACCGCTCCCGAGTGAACCGGTCCAATGCGTCGGCGATTCGCGTCTGGACCCCGATCAGACCGTCGGCGAAACGCCGCATGATTCCGACGCGGTGCAGAAGCAGCAGTCCCATCGCAGCGCTCAGGGCCAGCGCGAAAAACGCGCGGGAGTCGGGGCTCACGCCGGAGAGCACCAGCAGCAGGATCGGAATCAACAGCAGCGTCACTTCGGCGGAGCTGCCGCGCTCGCGGCCGTGACCGAGGTGGGCGGGCAGGATCAGCAGGGATTCGATCAGCGAGAAGATCAGACAGGCGATCACCACGGCCGAGATCACGGCCATGATCTGTCCCATCATCCCGGGCACCATGAGCAGCGGAGAGAACGCGACCACCGTGGTCAGCACGCCGAAGACCACGGGCGTGAACACTTCCTGGGCGGCGGAAATCGACGGTCCGAGCCGGTCCTGGCCGCTCTGCTGGTGGGTGTGGACGTTCTCTCCCACGATGATCCCGTCGTCGACCAGGATTCCCAGCACCAGGATGAAGCCGAAGAGCGAGATCGCGTCGACCGACAAGCCCACCAGACCGATCACCGCCAGCGCGCCCAGCATGGAGATGGGAATGCCCAGACTGACCCAGAACGAGACCCGCGGCCGCAGCAGCAGCGCCAGCAGGGTGAAGACCAGCAGGAAGCCGATGCGGCCGCTGTGGATCAGCGTGTCCAGCCGGTCGCGCAACATGGTCGAGCCGTCCTGCCAGATCGTCAGCTCGATTCCTTCGGGCAGCCGCTCGGGAGCCGCCTCGACGTAGCGCTGCACGGCGCGGGCGATCTCGATCAGGTCCTGCTCGCCCACGCGGTGGACGCGCAGCATGGCGGCGGGCTCTCCGTTGAAGCGCACCGCCTGGTCGGTGTCCTGGAAGCCGTCCACGACCGTCGCCACGTCGGAGAGCAGCACACGGCTGCCGTCCGGGCGGGTGAGAACGATGAGGCGTTCGAACTCGGGGCCGCGATACGCCTGCGCCTGAGTGCGGAGCAGGATCTCCCCGCCCGCCGTCTTGATCGCGCCGCCGGGCAGATCCAGCGAAGAGCGGCGCACCGCGTCGGCGACCTGCCGGAAAGTCAGGCCGTGACGGCGCAGGGATTTCTCGGAGACTTCGATCGAGATCTCGTAGGGACGGACGTTGGCTAGTTCGACCTGAGTGATCTCGGGCAGCGCCGCCAGGTCCTCCCGCACGCGCTGGCCGAGCTCTTTCAGGACGCGCTCGTCGTCCGTGCCGGTGAGCGCCAGCTCCATCACGATGCGGCGGCTCGTCACCTGCGCGATGACGGGCTGTTCGGTTTCGTCGGGGAAGGTGCTGATCGAGTCGACGCGGTTCTTGACCTCGTCGAGTACGGTCGCGACGTCGGCGTCGTCGAAGAGCTCCGCGGTGACCGCACAGGCCCCCTCGGCCGCGCTGGAGCGCAGAACCTCGATCCCGCTGATGTCCTGAAGCTGCTCCTCGATGCGCAGGCAGACGCCCTGCTCGACTTCCTCGGGGGCGGCTCCCAGGTAGGGCACCGAGACCGTGATGAAGTCGATTTCCACGTCGGGGAAGGCCTTCTGCGGGATGACGTAGAGCGCCATTCCGCCCGAGAGCAGGATCAGCCCCATCAGCAGATTGGCCGCGACGTGGTTTTCCGCGAACCAGGCGATCGCCCGTCTCACGAGGGCACCTCGGCGCCCTGTTCCAAGCGCACCCGCATCCCGTCCACGGGCGCTTCCAGCGGCGAGGCGCAGACGCGCTCACCGGCCGTCAGCCCGGCGCGCAGGATGACCTGGTCCCCACTGACCTGCAGCACCTCGACCTCGCGAAATCGCAGCTGCATCCCGTCGTCGACGACCAGCATGCGATCGCCGTCGCGCAGCGCGGAGCGGGGCAGCACGAAGACGTTCTGCTCGGAGCGGCCCAGGATCTCGGCTTCGACGAACAGGCCTACCGAGAGCGGGGCGCGGTCGCCGCTGCTGCCGTAGGGATCGGCGACGCGGGCGACGACGTTGACCATCCGCGTCTGCGGATCGATCTCGCCCTCCGTGCGCACGACGCGGCCTTCCCAGCGCTGTTCGCGGCCGCCGAAGTGCGCGCTCAGGATCACCTCCGATCCCGGCGAGCGCGATGCGTCGCGGTACAGCAGCGGCAGGTCCAGATAGGCGAGTTCCCGGTCGGGAATCGGCAGGCGAACTTCCGCGTAGTCGACCGCGTACAGCCGGGCGATGCGCTGGCCGCGGCTGACGAACTGTCCGACGTCGACCGATTCCTCGCGAACGCGGCCCCGGTACGGAGCCCTGATCTCCGTGCGCTCCAGGTCCCGCTCCGCGCGCTCCAGCGCGGCTCGGCTGTCGCGGAGGTTGGCGCGCGCGATGTTCGAGGTGTTGACGGCGGTATCGAGCTGCGCCGCGCTGGCGAAGTCCCGGTCCGCCAAGCCGCGCCGGCGCTCGAGGTCCCGGGAGGCACGGGAATGTTCGCTCTCGGCCCGGTCCAGGGCGGCGCGGGCTCTCTCCAGCGCGACCCGATAGTCGCGCGGGTCGATCCGCAGCAGCGGCTCGTCCGCCTCGAAGAAGCCGCCGGAGACCAGGGCCGGCGAGACCCAGGTGACGGGCCCCGCGACCTCGGGCACCAGCTCGCTCTCGGTGCGCGGGACGACGGTCCCGTGAGTCGTGACCCGGAGCCGGACGGATTCCGGTTGGGCCTCGATCACGCGGACCAGCGGAGCCGGAATGGCGGGAGGGCGCGGCTGGACGCGCGGGCCGGTCGCGATGATTCCGGCGGCGAGGACCAGCCCCCCGGCCATCACGGCGGCCGGCAGCAGGATTCTCGGTTCCGGCAGCCACTTCATGACGGAGTCTTCTCCGAAGATGGAGGCCGGGGACTTCCAGGCACGCCGAATCGCTTCGCTGAGTCTGGACAAGAGAGTTGGAACATTACACCGGCTGGTATCGGACCGCCTCGAACCGGGAAGGTTTGGTACATTGCCCGCCCGCAAGGAGGCGCCCATGGAAGTCGGAATTCTCCAGGCCTTTCAGAACCACCTCGGTCAGCGCGACGACACGGACCACTTCCAGGACGAGCTGCGCTTCGGCGAGCTGGCCGAGCCGCTCGGCTTCGACACGCTGTGGTGCGCGGAGCACCACTTCGCCGACTACTCGGCGATTCCGGACAACGCCCAGCACCTGGCCTACATGGCCGCCCGCACCGAGCGCATCAAGCTGGGCACCGCCGCCTTCATCCTGCCCTGGAACCACCCGCTGCGCGTGGTCGAGAAGATCGTGATGCTCGACCACCAGTCGAACGGACGCGCCGTGCTGGGTCTGGGGCGCGGCCTGTCGCGCAAGGAGTTCCGCGGCTTCGGGATCGACATGAATGAGACCCGCGAGCGCTTCGACGAGGCCTCGCGCATGATCATCGAGGGCACCGAGAAGGGCTTCGTGGAGGGCGGCGGGCCGTACTACCCGCAGGCGCGCACGGAGGTCCGGCCGCGCCCGCGCGGCTCCTTCCGCGACCGCTTCTACTCGATCGGGATGTCGCCCGAGTCGGTCGACCAGGCGGCCCGCCTGGGCGCGCGCCTGGCCGCGTTTTCCCAGATGGAATGGGAGCCCTGGGCCGAGCACGTGCTGAGCCGCTACCGCAAGCTCTACAAGGAGAACTGGGGCAAGGACGCGCCTCCTCCGCTGACCGTCGACGTGATGTTCTGCGACCCCGACGAGGCCTCGGCCGAGACCGGCTCGCTCCAGTTCATCAGCGAGTACTACCGCTCGGTCATGGCGCACTACGAGATCGACAAGGGTCACCTGGCGACCACCAAGGGCTACGAGAGCTACGCCGTCCAGGCGCAGCCGGCCACCCAGGCCAGCGAGGCCGAGCGGAGCTACGCCGGCGTCAACATCGGCGGCACCCCGGAGAGCATCCTGGAGAGCCTGCGCCGCCGCCGCGAGACCCTGGGCGAGTTCGAACTGGGCGTGATCGCCAAGTACGGCTCCATGACCCTCGCCCAGGCCGAGTCCAGCCTGCGCCTGTTCGCCTCCGAGGTCCTGCCCGAACTCCACAGCTGGTGAGCCGTCGGTCCCGAGAGGCCGGACGGCGCTGAGCGCGGATCGAACGGTGCGCCAGGGCCGCTTGGATGTCTCCGCCGGCGCCCGGCGAGTTCAGGGCATGTAGGCCTGGGCGCCGTCGACGGCGATGCTCTGGCCGCTGACGTAGCTGGCGGCGTCGGAGCAGAGGAAGGCGATGAATTCGCCGATGTCCTGTTCGCACTCCCCGATGCGGCGCATGGGGATGGTGGCGATGAAGGCGGCGGACTCCTCGGGGTTGGCTTCAATCCAGGCCTCGAGTCCCGGCGACTTGGCGTGAGGCAGGATGGCGTTGGCGCGGATGCCCTCTCCGCCCCACTCGCTGGCAGCGGCCCGGGTGAGGGCGCGGATGGCTTCTTTGACGGCGGCGTAGGCGCCATAGTTGGCGGCGTCCCAGCGGCGCGCGGCGGTGCTGGCCAGGTTGACGATGCAGCCGTCGCCCTTCAGGTGCGGGTAGCACAGCTTCATCATGCGGAAGGTCGCCAGCGGTCCGGAGTCCCAACCGCCCTGGATCATCTCGTCGCTGACCTGGTTGAGAGGGCCGAGCGGGACCTCCTGGGCGTTGTTGACCAGGATCTGCAGGCCGCCGAAGGTCTGCAGGGTCTGCTCCAGGCAGTTCTCCAGGTCGCTCGAGCTCTTGACGTCCCCCCCGACGGCCACGGCGGAGCCGCCGCGCTCCTCGATCAGCCGGCAGGTGTTCTCGACTTTCGAGAGCGTCCGGCCCTGTACCGCGACCTTCGCGCCGTGATTGGCCAGCGCCAGGGCGATGCCCTGGCCGACTCCCTGGCCGGCTCCCGTGACGATGGCGACTTTGCCGGAAAGCATGCTCTGGCTCCTTCTCTGGGTTGATTCGTTCCGGATACCGCGTGCCGCTCGAGGTTACCCGCGCGGGATGTCGAAGGTGTCCGTGTAGGCGCGGAAACGCTCCAGGATCTCGCCTTCGTCCAGCCCGAAGTCGTCCAGACTGTAGATGTGGCCGCCGTGGGCGCCCGGCGGGTTCGCGTCCCGCCAAGCCTGAATGCGCCGCTCGGCCTCGTCGCTGAGGTCGAGGCCGAACTGCGCGTAGATCTTGCGGATGCATTCCAGCGGATCTCGCTGGAAGTCGTGGAACTGCAGGTCGTAAAACTGCGCGGGGTCGTGTCCTCGGCGTGCGTCCAGGGTGGAGTAGATCCCGCGCTCCCACATGGCGAACTGGTCGCGCCCCAGGCGCTCCAGGTCGAGACGCGCGTCGAGGGCGGTCCGGCTGGCGCGCAGCAGGCTGCACACCGAGGGCAACAGCCGGACCGGGTCGCGGTGCGTGAACACCACGCGGGCGTCGGGATAGACGTCCAGCAGGGCGTCCAGGCCGAAGAGGTGGTCGGCGTCCTTGAGCAGCCAGCGCTGCGGCTGCCCGTGGCCGATCAGATTCAGGTTGTCGCGGTGGCGGCGGTAAGCGGGGCGCTGGTCGTGCGCGGCGTACCAGGCCGAGTAGCCGGGCAGGCTGGCGTTACACTCGTAGGTGCAGTTGGCGAAGCTCTGGCTCTTCAGGTGCCAGCACTCGTCGACCCACTCCGCGGCCATCGGGTGGATCGCGTTCATCTCGGGACTCGCGCGGTTGCGCGTGCGCAGGCGCTCGTCGCACTCCCGGAAGTCGGGATCGTCGGCCCACGCCTCCCGCGGCGGCCGCACCTTGGGCACATCGCCCAGCCACATCTCC
Source organism: Pseudomonadota bacterium (assembly GCA_021295775.1). GTDB lineage: Bacteria > Myxococcota_A > UBA9160 > SZUA-336 > SZUA-336 > JAGWBS01. Next base: position 49,983 of record JAGWBS010000005.1, read on the forward strand.
AGGCCCTGGAACTGAGGGTCCTCGGCCAGCATGCGGTGCAGGGCCGTGGTTCCGGTGCGGGGCAGGCCGACGATGAACAGCGGCCGCTCGATCGGCGCACCCCGGCACTCCGGGTGTTCCGCCCAGCCCCGCTCGGACCGCAGCCTGGCCTTGAGCGATTCGACGGTCTGTAGCCAGAAGAAATGCCGGCCGGCCGGGCTGGGATCGGCCTCCTCGTCGTAGCCCGCCAGCAGGGTCCGGAGGCCCTCCAGGTACTCGGTGTCGCCGAACTCCTCCAGGCCGGAGGCCCGCACCGCGGCCTCGTGCAGCTCCGATTCCGCCGCGGCGAACGAGCGGGGTAGATCGGACATCGGGCCTAGCCGTCGCCCTGGCGCAGTTCGGCGAGTTTGACGACGCTCGTGCGGACATCGCCGGGGCGCTCGCCCCCGACCCAGCGCAGGGCGATCGTGCCGCGGGCATGGCCGGCCGTGTCGATCCAGTTCGAGACGCCCGGGTCGCTGCCCGCGATCGCGATCCGGACCCGGCCGTCCGCGTCCGCCACGGAGGTGTGCTGGTTGAAGTTGGTCGAGTAGTGCTCGAAATCCAGGGACTCCAGCCAGTGATTGGCGACCTGCAGATTCCAGTACTCGCAGGCCGGCGGGTCGAGCTCTACCCACAGGGCCTCGTCGGCCGCCAACTCGAAGTAGCCGTAGTTGTAGCTGGTGCTCGGATCTCCCTGCGCGAACGCCGTCAGCGAAGGGTCGACCGGGTGGATCTGGTTTTTCCGCTCGGCGAAGTTGTTCGTCCAGCCGATGAATTGCCGGGCGGTGCCCTCGACGAAGCGGCCCGCGCCGCTCAGGGCGCGCACGAACGCCTCGGGGTCGAGCGGGGCGGGGGGAGCGGGATCTCCCAGGTGGACGAGCTCGAACGTGCCGGGAGTCTGGTTGCGGCGATCCAGAAGCGTCTGCCGGATGGTGAGCTGGTTGGTCTCCGGCTTCATCGGCAGCCAGTTCCCCGGCCGTTCCTCGCAGCTCAGGGCGATCTCGAAGCGGCCGTCCGGTCCGAACTCCAGGTCCTCGTCGGACAGATAGCCGCTGCACTGCAGGCCCTGCTCGGTGCCCAGCCCGCCGTAGTAGGTCCCGATCCCCAGCCGGTGCGCGTCGTTGCGGACGCCGCGCAGCAGGTACTCGCGCTCGCCGCTCAGCGTGCCCCCGCCGTAGACGTAGTCCGGATTGTCGAGCCCGATCTTGACCCCGAGTGAGTTGTACTGGGCGGTGGCCGGATCTCTCTGCTCGATGAAGGTGCGCAACCCGTAGCCCGCCAGGCGGCTCAGATAGCGGTAGCCCTCGGCTCGGTCGAAGGGGTTGTCGGGAGCGTTTTCCAGGATCACCTGCCCCGCGCGCTTGAGCTGCTCGCAGTACTCGTCCCAGGCGCTGCCGTCGTCCAGACCCCGAACGCCCGTGTCCTCGGACATCCCACTCTCCCGGGGCATGGATCGCCCGCTGAATGATTATAGGCGGCGCCGGGCGGCTGGAGGCGGTCCGAGTGGACCCGCGGAGGCTCAGAGCACGGCCAGCGGATTGACCGGACAGCCCGTACCGCCTTCGATCCGCAGCGGGGCCAGGCTGAACAGAAAGGCCCAGTGGCCGCGCGAGGCGCATTCGCGCAGCAGCGGGCCGAGGTCCAGGTTGTCGATCAGGTGCAGGCCCATCGCGGCGATTCCGATCTGGTGCACCGGGAAGGGCCACTCGCCGACCCCGAGTCCGGGCATCGGGTCCGAGATCCCGTCGCTGCCCAGCACGGCGATGCGGCGCTCCTGCAGCCACGGCAGGCACTCGGGGTGCAGGCCGGCCAGGCCGTCCGCTCCCGGGTCGAGCGTGCCGCCGAGGGCGCGCCGGCGCGCGTCCCTGCCGGTGGAGACGAGCAGCACGTCGCCGGGGCCGACGCTCACCCCCTGCGCGGATTCCGCCGCCTCCAGTTCGGCCACGCCCGCCGGTTCGCCGGGCTCGAGGAATTCCGCGCCGCGGGCGGCGGGCAGGTCGACCAGCACCCCGCGGCCGACCACGCCGTCGGAGAGCGTTTTCAGGGTGTTGCGCCGCGCTCCGTCGCTGCGCACTTCCGAGGCCGGCACGCCGTTGTACATCTGCCCGCGCACGAAGATGTGACAGAGCGCGTCGACGTGCGTGATGCCCAGCCCGTGGACGGGCATTCCGATCCAGTCGCGCGAGGCTTCGTACCCCGGGATGCCGCTGGCGTCGCGGGCGTCCCCGGCGGCCAGCATGTGGTGCAGGGCCGGGATCGGCGTGTCGGCGGAGGGAAGCAGGGGCAGCGCGTGGGCCAGGCTGAGCGCGACCCCGTCGCGGACCAGAGCCGCCGCCGCGCTGCGGTGGGACGGAGTCAGGTGGTTGAGGGCGCCGCGCTCGTCGTCGGGTCCCCAGCGGCCCCAGTTCTTGAGCGCCTCGAACATCTGCCACAGCTCTTCGGACGAGGGGGTCGGAAGTTCGGCCGGCGGTTTCGGGACGTCGCTCATGGATTCCTCGCGGCGGGTCGGCGCTTCAGGAGCGGCTCGCCAGGTGACCTCGCAGAAGTCTCCCGGGAAGCGCCCCGGTCGGCTCGCCCTCCTCGAGCGTCACCTCGCCGTTGACGACGGTCGCCCGGAAGCCGGTGGACTTCTGCAGCAGCCGCAGTCCTCCTCCGGGCAGATCGTCCCGCAGCTCGGGCACCTCGGGCGCGACCCGCTCCGGGTCGAAGACGTTCAGGTCGGCGGCCATGCCCTCGCGGATCAGGCCGCGGTCCGCGAAGCCCCACACCTGGGCGGGGATCCGCGTCAGCATCCGCACCGCCTCCTCCAGGGCGATCTCCCGGCGCTCCCGCACCCAGTGGCCCAGGAAGTGCGTGTGGATCGAGGCGTCCGCGATCTGGCTGAGGTGCGCGCCGGAGTCGGAGAATGTCATAACGGTGCGCGGGTGCCGCATTGCGGCGAGCAGGGTCCGTTCGTCCTGCGGAAAGCGGCTGGGCTGGATGAAGAGCTGTTCGAAGTCGGACTCCAGCCCCAGATCGATCATGGCCTCGACTGGGTGGACGCCGCGGGAGCGGGCCACCTCGCGCACCGTGGGGTTGGGGGGCAGGCCCTGCCGGTAGACGCGGATGCCGTCGAAGTCCGGCGCGCGGGGCACCGCTCCCACGCCTCGCCAGGCGGCGTAGTCTCCGCTCTCCGCCGCGCCGATCAGGCGTTCGCGAACCTCGGGCCGGGACAGGGCGGGCAGCGGGAGCCCGCGGATCTGCCGCCACTCCGGCAGGACGTCGAACGCAAGCCGGGTCCTGAAAGACATCAGAACCGAGATGCCCCGGCAGTGTGTCTGGCCGATCAGACGGCCTCCGCGGGCGGCGGTCGAGTCGATCCAGTCGAGCAGTTCGAGGCCGCCCGGCCGGGTCGCGATCAGGCCGAAGGTGAGCGGCACCCGCGTCTCGACCGCCAGCGCGCCCATCCGCTCGAAGACCTGCTCGGCGCTCAGCCCGTCCAGGGCGCCGGGGCCTTCGGGGGCGATTTCGAGCAGCCCGGCGCCCAGCTTTCCCATCACCCCGGCGAGCTGGCGGACCTCCTCCCAGGGGGCCAGGCGCGAGGCCACCGGCCGGTCGTCCGAGGTCTCGTGGTTCTCGTTGCGCGAGGTCGTCAGACCGACTGCGCCGGCCCGCAGCGAGGCTTCGAGCTGGCGCCGCATGCACTCCAGGTCGTCCGCGTCGCCCGGCTGCTCGAAGGCCCGCTCGCCCATGGCCCAGGTGCGCAGCGCCGAATGCCCGACGTTGCCCGCGCAGTTGACGCTCTTAGGCAGGCGCTCGACGGCGTCGAGGAACTCGGGGAAGGTCTCCCAGTCCCAGTCGATCCCATTTTCGAGCGCGGCCCCGTCGATGTCCTCCGCCCGCTCCAGGTTGCGCACGACCAGCGCCCGCTCGTGGGGCCGGGCCGGCGCCAGGGTGAAGCCGCAGTTGCCCATCACGACCGTGGTCACGCCCTGCCAGCAGGAGCTTCCGGCCAGCGGGTCCCAGAAGAGCTGCGCGTCCAGGTGGGTGTGGCCGTCGATGAAGCCTGGCGTCACGACCTGTCCCTCGGCGTCGATCTCCCTGCGGCCGCGCTCGCGGATGCGGCCCAGCGCGGCGACGACTCCCGCGGAGACGCCGACGTCGGCCCGGTAGGCGGGCCGACCGGTCCCGTCCACGACCGTACCGCCTCGGATCACCAGCTCATAGCTCATCGCTGCGCCGCCTCGCCCCGCTGCGCTCTCGCCGACCGCGGAGTTCGCACGGTATCGGCCGTCCGGCGGCCGGGCAAGCTCTTCGCCGGACTCTTCGAGGCGCGCCGCGGCCGGGATGGGTGCATCGTGCCCGGGTGGGCGGGAGCGGCTAGGATGGGCGGGCGCTTCGACGCGACCGGGAAGGAATCCAATGTCTGACAAACTCGGCGCAATCGTCGTGGGGACGGGATTCGGAGTCATCACCCATCTTCGCGCCCTGCGCGCGGCCGGCTTCGAAGTCCTGGCTCTGGTCGGACGCGATCCCTCCAGGACCGAGGAGCGCGCCCGGCGGGCGGAAGTGCCCCACGGGCTCACCTCGCTGGCGGAAGCGCTGGAACTTCCCGGCGTCGACGCGGTGGCGGTGGCCACGCCGCCACACTCTCACGCGCCGATCGTGATCGAGTCGGTTCGCGCGGGAAAGCACGTGCTTTGCGAAAAGCCTTTTGCGCGCGACGCGGCCGAGGCGCGAGAGATGCTCGACGCCGCCGAGGCGGCCGGCGTGGTCCACCTGCTGGGAACCGAGTTCCGTTTCGCCACCGGTCAGGCGCTGGCGACCCGGGCCGTTCTCGCGGGGGAGATCGGCGCGCCCCGGCTCGCCAACTTCGCCCTGCACATGCCGGGACTCGCCGACCCGCGGGCCGAGGTGCCCGGCTGGTGGAGCGACCGGAGTCAGGGCGGCGGCTGGCTGGGCGCGTACGCCTCGCACGTGGTGGACCACATGCGCATCATGCTGGGCGAATTCGAGGGCTGCAGCGCTTCGCTGTCCAACGTGACCGAGCGCGACTGGACGGCCGAAGACAGCTACACGGTGCACTTCCGCACGCTCGGGGGCTGCGCGGGCGTGCTGCAGAGCAGCTCGGGGAGCTGGGGCGCTCCGCTCGGCTGTTCGAGGGTGGTCGGCTCGAAGGGCACGCTGTGGATCGAGGGCGACGCGGTGTTCGTGGGCGACGCATCGGGGCAGCGCCAGCTCGAGGTCCCCGACGAACTGCGCAACGACGCACCCGTGCCTCCCGACGGCGTACTGCTGCACACCGCCTACGACGGGCTGCACTCGATGGGCATCGACCTGGCGCCGTATACGCGCCTGTTCGAGATCCTGCGCGACCGGATCCGGGGCCTGGAGGTCCCGGACGATCCGCCGGTTCCCACTTTCGCCGACGGGGTCGCCTGCCAGGAGATCCTGGACGCGATCCGGCGCTCGGCCGAGGAGCGCACCTGGGTGCCCATCGCCCGGGCCGGATAGACGCGGGGCGCCAAGCTCCGCCCGAGGAGGAAAAAATGGCAGAGACCGGATTCGAACTCCCCGCGGAGATCCGCGAGCAGTTGGAAAAATTCCGCGACGAGCACCAGGGCGACCCGATCGGCGGCGTCGGCAAGCGCCTGCTGTTCGAGGACGACCGGGTCAAGATCTGGGAAATGCGCCTGGAGCCGGGCGAGGGTTCCCCCCTGCACCGCCACGAGCACGACTACTATCTGGCGATGCTCGAGGGAGACATGATCGGGGGCGTCTCCCCCAAGGAGACCGGAGATGAGCCGTTCGCGGCGCCTCTGCCGCCCGGCGGCATGACCGTGAGCATCCCCAAGGGGAGCCTCGAGTGGTCGGTCAACGTCGGGCGCGAGACCTTCTACGAGATCATCGTCGAGCTCAAGCAGAGCTGAAGCTCCGGGCTTGCCCGGCGCACTCGATCCGCCCGCCGGAGCGCTGCGTCGGGAGCCGGGCGTGTCCGACGGCGGGGGCGGGCCCACATCCGGTCAGGGGGCGTCGTACCAGATCGGCGAGGTCCAGGCGCGCTCCTGGATCGTCTTGGGAATGCGCGGGTCGTCGCAGGCCTGGGGGCGACGCGGATCCCCGCGCAGCTTCTCGCACACGCGCGTGCTCCAGCGGCAGCTCGGGTTCTCGACCACGCGCGCGTAATACACCGCGTGCTGGCCGGGATCGAACTCCGGGTCGCTCCAGACGCCGCACAGCGCATCGTGTCCCGCTCCCCGGGGCTCGCAGCGGTCGAGGTCGACGTCGGCGCCGTTGCCGGGCGATCCCGCCACTTCGAAGACCTTCTGCATGTAGGTGTCGCCGTCGCCGACCCAGCCCTTGACGATCTGCACCCGCTGGAGCAGGCCGCCGGGGTGCTCCGGAGTGCCCGGGTCGCGCATGGCGGAGACGACGAAGCTCGGCGCCGCCGCCGCGTCCGGGCGCGGAGGCAGGATGCCCCCCATCGGAACGCCCGCCGCGTAGCCGCGCTCGACCAGACCCGTGGCGTCGCACGTCCCCGCGGGGTGCTCCCAGCCCCCGAAGAAGCGCGGCCGGATCCGCGGCCCGCTGGTCGCGAAGGTCTCGCGCCGGCGCATGGCGTCGAAGATCGAATTCCGCGAGTTCTCCTCGGCCCAGACGCCCATCAGGCCTCCCGGGTTGAAGGCGACGCGCTCCTCGATCGGTCGGTCGACGTAGGCCCACTCGTCCACGTCGCCCATGGTTCCCTTGTGCTCGTCGGTGCTGGCGATGAAGCCGAAGCGCAGCGGGTTCTCTCCCAGGCGCCTGGCCTCCGCCAGACCCTGGATCAGCGCATAGCGCGCGTAACTGTCGCGCCCGACGCAGCCGCGGCCTCCCAGGGCTCCCTCGCCGGGCACGCCCTCGCAATCGGGCGGAACCGTCGGGTACTGATTGCTGCGCACCTTCTCGAAGCCGCAGAGTTCATCGGGCGGCCCGCCCACCCCCGCCAGGCCGTTGCGGCACTCCGAATCTCCCTTGATCTGCATGATTTCGACCAGCGGCTCCATCGCCGAGCGCAGACGGGCGATGCGGCGTTCCTCCACCAGATTGCGAGACCCGTCGTAGTCGAGCGCGAACATGTGGTCGTCGGAGAGGTTCGAGTTGTGCGGAATGGCCAGCACGTCGCAGCCGGGCCGGTTCTCGATGCACTCGCGGCGCAGCCTCCGCCACAGGTGCACGGGGTTGGTCTCCATCTGCGCGTGGATGGGATAGTCCAGCACGCGCTCGTTGCGGAAGATCACGTTCCGGTGGATTTTGGAGAGCTTCGGCGTGAGGCCGTACTCGTAGGCCGCAAAGCTGGTGAAGCGGCAGTCGGCACTGCGGTCGTAGTGCTTCTCCGCGACCTCGACCATCTCGCGCCAGACGTCGCCCGTTCCGAACCGGCACGAGCGGCCGTCGGGGCCGCAGACCTCGTCCGTGGTCGCCGCCAGCATGCGGGCGATCACATAGCGCGCCTGGAGTCCGGAGCTGGGGATCGGTTCGCCGGGCAATTCGCCGCGATACATGCGGCAGCTCTCGCTGGACCAGACCGGGGACTCCGGCCGCGTGCAGAGCGCGGTCGACCCGAAGTTCTCGGCGTGGTCGGTTACGGCCGCGAAGTCGAGCGGCCGCTCCAGTTTCACGCTGTAGGATCCGTTCCCCTGGTCGTCCAGCGGGGCGATGGAGATCGCCTCGCCGCGCGCGAAGCGATAGGCGTCGTCGGGCGTGGTGCGGGTGTCGAAGAGATAGGCGTCCATCGAGTACGAGGTGTGGACGTGCAGGTCGCCGAAAAGAGCCCGGCGGAGCGGCTCGTGGACGGCGCAGGCCTCCCTCGGCGTGAGGCCGGCCTCTTCCTGTGCCCGGAGTTCGGTCCCGGTGGCAACCACGAGAAGCAGTGCCGCGAGCGGCGCGCCGGTTTTCAAGATCGTCTCCTTCACCCGTCTGAACTCGGGCCGTCCGAGTATGTCCCAGTCGGCGTCGAACTTGAACGGAGATCGGCGCTTGGTTCCGTTTCGGGTCCGCCGGAGCGGATAACCCTTGAGCGGGGACGCCGGAGCGTGTAGAAACCGGGCCCGAGGACGGATCTTGGCGAAGACCTCCACGGGCCCGGGGCGGCCGAGCGCCGGCTCTCGAAATGGCCGATAGTCGCCAGGCGCGTTTCGACTTTTGTGACGCCCGGCAGAAGGGGAAGCGATGTACGATCTGAAGATCTGCGGCGGGACGATCGTCGACGGGACCGGCTCCGAGCCCTACGTCGGCGACGTGACCATCCGCGACGGCCGGATCGAGGCCGTGGGAACGGCGCTGGACGGCGAGGCTCGCCGGACCATCGACGCTCACGGCAAGCTGGTCACTCCCGGCTTCGTCGACGTGCACACGCACTACGACGGGCAGGTGACCTGGGACGAGACGCTCGAGCCTTCCTCCGGCCACGGAGTCACCACGGTCGTCATGGGCAACTGCGGGGTCGGCTTCGCCCCGGTCAGGCCGGGCAAGGAAGAGTGGCTGATCCAGCTCATGGAGGGCGTGGAGGACATCCCCGGAACCGCGCTGTCCGAGGGCATCCACTGGGAGTGGGAGTCTTTCCCCGAGTATCTCGACGCGCTCGAGAAGCGCAGGACGTCCATCGACTTCGGCACCCAGATCGCCCACGGGGCGGTGCGTGGCTACGTGATGGGCGAGCGCGGCGCGCGCAACGAGCCCGCCACGAGCGAGGACATCGCGCGCATGCGCGAGATCGTGCGCGAGGCGATCGAAGCGGGCGCGCTGGGCGTGAGCACCAGCCGCGTGCTGGGCCACCGCGCGATGGACGGCGAACCCGTACCGGGAACCTTCGCGGCCGAAGACGAACTCTACGGGCTGGGATACGCGCTCATGGACGCCGGAGCGGGCGTCTTCGAGCTGGCGCCCGCCGGCGCCGACGGGCAGGGACTGGTCGGCGCCCGGCGCGAGGTCGAATGGATGCGCAAGCTGTCCGCCGAGATCGGTCGGCCGATGACCTTCGCGCTGCTCCAGAACGAAGCCGAGCCGGATCTGTGGAAGGAACTGATGAGCGCCTCGCTGGCCGCCGCCGAGGACGGCGCGCAGCTCTATCCCCAAATCGCGGCGCGTCCGTTCGGTCTCATGATCGGATTGCAGACGCATCATCCGTTCGCCAAGCGCCCGACCTTCGCGGCGCTCCAGCGGCGGGTCGCGTCGCTGGACGAACTGGCGGCGGAGCTGCGCAAGCCCGAGGTCAAGGCCGCGATCCTCTCCGAGGAGGATCTGCCCCCGGACCCGGAGAATCTCTTCGACGGCATGACGCAGGTCGTGCAGAACATGCTGCACAAGCTCTACGTGCTCGGCGACCCTCCGGACTACGAGCCCACCGAGGAACGGACGGTGGCGGCGATCGCCCGGGCGCGCGGAGTCGAGCCGCTCGAGGCGGCCTACGAGATGTTCCTGGAAGACGAAGGCCGCGCGATGCTGATGCTGCCGATGTTCAACTATCACGACAGCAACCACGACGTGATCCGCGAGCAGCTCACGCACCCGTTCGCGGTATCCGGGCTGTCGGACGGCGGCGCCCACTGCGGCATGATCTGCGACGCTTCGATTCCGACGTTCATGCTCACGCACTGGGCGCGCGACCGCGTGCGGGGCGAGAAGCTCGACTTGGCCTGGGTCGTCAAGAAACAGACCCGGGACACGGCCGAGCTCTTCGGGCTGAACGACCGCGGAACGCTCGAGGTCGGCAAGAAGGGCGACCTGAACGTGATCGACTTCGAGAATCTCAGCCTGCGCTCGGCGCGGCTGGCCCACGACCTGCCGGCGGGTGGGCGCCGCCTGCTGCAGGAGGCCGAGGGCTACGAGTACACCGTCGTCTCGGGCGAGATCACCCGCCGCCAGGGCAAGGATACGGGCGCCCGCCCCGGCCGCCTGATCCGGCGCCCGCGCAGGACCGCGGGCGCATAACAAGGGGGCCCTGAGACTCTATCCGATCACCCCGCGCGAGACCGCGGACGCATGATGAGAGGGGCCCGAGACTCCATCCGGAAAGCCCCGGGCGACCGCGATGCGCCCGCTAACGCTCCGCGTCCAGCACCTGCAGGCTGACGCGATCGACCGCGGTGTAGGCCAGCCGCAACTCCCCGCGGTCTCCGCCGAAGTCGTAGCGGACCCAGTCCGGCCCGTTGGGCACGTCGAAGCGCCGTGCAGCGGTCTCGAAGACGACGCCGCCTGGCCGGTGGGCGGCGATCCGCGCCTGGCAGACGCAGTCGCCGTAGCGCTTGCGCTTTTCGCACCGCGCAGTGAACTCCATCTCCCAGCGTCCGTCGAAGCCCAGCGACATGCGCGGGTCCCGGACGTGGCAGTGGCGCGACCGTGCCGCGGCGGGCGTGAAGGCTCCGGTCTGGCGCTGGGCTCCGGCGGTGGGTTGCAGCTCGGCGGAAAACTCGACGGGATGCACCGGCGGGGGAGCGCTGGCGCAGGAACCGAGCCAGGCGAGGCCGAGGAGGAGACCGAGCGAAACGGCCCACCGCTTCGAACGGCCGCCGCGAAATCCGGGGGAGTCCACGCGCCGAGCATAAAAGAGGTCGACCCGCCGGTCCAGACTGTGGGATACCTGCGAAAGTGCTGTAATCGAGACGAGTTCCTCCACTCGCTGGAGCGGGAATGAGATCGGTGGAGACGACATCGCCTCGGGTGTCCCGGACTGAGGAGATCCGGTCGCGGATCAAGGCCGCGGCTCTGGATCTTTTTCTGAGCCGGGGATTCGCGCGCAGTGGTGTGCGGCAGATCGCCGGATCGATCGGCGTCAGCGTCGGGACGATCTTCAATTACTTCGATTCCAAGGAGCAGATCCTTTACGCCCTCATCTTCGAGATGCAAAAGGGGGTCGCGGTACCGCTGCAGGCGGCGGCCAGGAAATACCGGGAACAGGCTGCGGCGGACGGCGATCCGGAGCAGTCGCTGCGCATGCTGCTGAGCGAGTACGCACGCGCCGTGGACGTCTGGCGCGCCCAACTTCTACTGGCCCATCAGGAGACCCGATCCCTGCGCCGGGAACAGCTCCGGGAAATCCTCGACGGGGAGCGGCGGATGGGGGATCTGCTCGCCGACGTGATCCGGATCGGGGTCGAGCGCGGGAAGTTTCGGCCGGGCGACCTGCACTTCCGGGCGCACGCCATCCAGATCATGGTGCAGTCCTGGGCGACCCGGCGCTGGGCTCTCCCGAGGGACATGACGCTGGACAACTTCATCGCCTCGGTCGAGCGATCGGTTCTCGCGATGCTCAAGGGTGCCTGAGAGGACTATTCAGTGGGTTTTCGGAGATGTGTCCCGCACGAGCGTAAAAAAGCTTGACAATCCAAATCTGAACGTTCATTCAAGATTGAGCGCTGGTTCAACAATCGAGGTTGGATTGAGCGAACTCCGCCGCCGTGTACGAGGTCGGAACCGATCCGTGGCGCTCTGTGCGGCCCTCGCGCTGGCGTTCGTGAGCGCCGCATCGGAAGCGCGCGGCGAGGCGGACTCGGCCCTGTTCGCCTACGACGACTACTACGCGGTCGCCCTGCCCGCGGACGACACGGTCTGGGTCGTGGGTGGCTGGGGGCGCGCTCTGCGGAGCGGCGATGGTGGCGAAACCTGGGAGCTCCGCTCGGTGCTCGACGAGCCGCGCGCGTTGCTCGACGCGAGTTTCGGCGATGCCCGCAGAGGCTGGATCGTGGGTGAGGGAGGACTCGCCCTGCGCACGGAGGACGGGGGATTGTCCTGGTACAGGCAGAAGACTCCGACCGAGTACAACCTGCTGGCCGTCGAAGCGGTCGACGCCGAGCGGGCCTGGGCCGTGGGCGACCGCGGAGTGATCGTGCGCACCCGGGACGGCGGACGGACTTGGCTGGACGAGTCGCTGGACCGGGACGCGATCCTGAACGACGTGGCCTTCACGGACGACCAGCGCGGCTGGATCGTGGGCGAGTTCGGCACGGTCCTGCGCACCCGTGACGGCGGCTCGAGCTGGGAAGAGGACGTCGAAATCAAGGGCGCTCCCGAAGATGTCTATCTGTTCGGGGCGGTTTTCGAGGGAGAGCTCGGCTTCGCCACCGGACTCGCGGGCACTCTGCTGAGGAGCCAGGACGGCGGGCGCGCCTGGCAGGCGCTGACCTCCGGCACGCTCCACCATCTGTTCTCGGTCGCCCTCGCGGGCGGTGAGTCGCTTGCGGTCGGCGACCAGGCGTCGATCCTGCGGATGGATTCCGGTGGATCCCCCGCCCCGGTTGCGACCCCGAACAGCCTCTCGGGCTGGTTGCGGGCGGTCGCCTTTCGCGGGGCCACCGGCTTCGCGGTCGGCTCGAAGGGCCAGGTGCTGCGCTCGCGGGACGCAGGCGCGAGCTGGCAGGACGTTTCGCCCCTGGGGCGGATCGCGGCGACGGACGCCGGAGAGCCGGAACCGTGAGCCTCAAGGCCTGGCTGGTCGATCTGACGATGAGGCGGCCGCTGTGGGTCGCCGGAGTCGTGCTGGCCCTCAGCCTGTTCTTCTTCAGCCAGATGCTGCGTGTCGAGGTCTACAGCCAGTTCAGCGACCAGTATCCGAACCGCCACCCCTACGTCGCCACCTTCAAGCAGTACCAGGAGCACTTCGGCGGCGCCAACGACATCTTCATCGCATTGGTGCGTCGCCAGGGCGACATCTACGACACGGAGTTCCTGGAGAAGCTCAAGCGCATCACCCTGCGGATGAACTCGGCTCCGGGCGTCGATCACTACCGCATCCGTTCGATCGCGGAAAAGAAGGTCCGGGGGGTCGAGATCGACGTCATCGGGATCCTGAAAGCTCCTCCCATTCTCGACCTGATCCCCGACTCCGCAAAGGAGATGGCAGAGCTGCGGGGCCGGGTGCTGAACAACGACAACGTGTACGGAGTGCTGGTTTCTCCCGACCACAAGGCGGCGCTGCTGACCGCCAGCTTCATCGAGGACCGGATCGACTACGCCGCGCTGCACGCCTTCATGCAGCAGCTCAAGGCCGAGGAGGAGGACGAGAAGACCGAGATCCACATCACCGGCTTCCCCATGCTCACCGGCTGGATGTTCTTCTACAACAGCGAGATGCTGATGATCTTCGCGGTCACCTCGCTGTTGATCGGCGGCCTGCTGGTCTTCTATTTCCGGCGCGCGCACGGCGTCCTGCTGCCGCTTTCGTCGGCGCTGCTTTCCGCCTTCTGGGGCCTCGGCTTCGTCGGCATCGCGCGTTACAACCTCGACCCCCTGATCCTGGCGATCCCCTTCCTCGTCACCGCCCGGACGACCAGCCATTCGGTCCAGCTCATGGAGCGCTTCTACGAGGAGTACCAGGAGAGCGGCAGCCGGGAAACCGCCGCGCGGCATTCGATGGAGGCGCTGTTCACGCCGGGACTGCTGGCGGTCCTGACCGACGCCGCCGGCATCCTGACGATTCTCGTGATCTCGATCCCGCTGCTGCAGAAGACCGCGCTGTTCTGCAGTTTCTGGGTGATCAGCAATATCTTCACGGTGATCCTGTTCAACCCCGCGCTGCTCGCGGCCCTGCCGCCCCCGCGCACGCGCCAGCACTACGTGCCCGCCTTCATGGAGGGCATCCTCCGCCGGTCCGGCCAGATCAGCACGGGGTCGCGGGGGCGCTGGGCGGTGCTGGCGGTGGCGGCGCTGATGCTCGGCGGCGGCGCCCTGCTGTCGCGCAACCTGACGGTCGGCGACGCGCACCCCGGCTCGCCGATTCTGTATCCCGACCACGAGTACAACCGCGCCGACTCGACCGTGAACGAGCTCTTCGCGGGCTCCGACCAGTTCAAGATCTTTCTCGAGGGCGACGAACCCGATACCGTCAAGCGCCCCGACGCGATCGAGGCGATCGAAGGCTTCCAGCGCCACATGATCGCGGAGACCGGCGCCTGGCCGGCGCCGGCGCTGCCTCAACTGGTGCGTCAGATCTCCCGCACCTACCACAACGCGGATCCCAAGTGGAAGGTCCTGCCCGAGACCCCGCGCTGGGTGGGCAACCTACTGTTCCTGTTCGTCAACGCCAGCCCCGTTCCCGGCACGCTGGATCCGTACATGTCCTGGGACGGCAAGTCCGCAAACATGACGCTCCACTACCCGGACCACAAAGGCGACACCATCCGGGAAGTGGTGAGCGCGGCCAAGTCGTACATCGACGAGCATCCGGTCGAAGGCGCGCAATGGCGCATGGCCGGGGGACTGATGGGGGTCCTGGCCGCGGCCAACGAGGAGGTTCTGGCCTATCAGGCGCTGAATCTGGTCATCATCCTGACCACGATCTTCCTGTTCGTCTCGGTCTCCTACCGCACGCCCGCGGCTGGGGCGATCCTGCTGGCCCCGCTGGTGCTGGCCGCGGACATCTCGATCGCGTTCATGTCCGGCCGGGAGATCGGCCTGAACGTAAACACGCTGCCCGTCCAGGCCGTGGGCGTGGGGATCGGCGTCGACTACGGCATCTACATCATCGACCGGATCCGCTCGGAATTCCGCCGCGAGGGCAGTTATGAAGCGGCCGCGCGCAAGGCCGTCTTGACCACCGGGCTGGCCGTGGCGTTCACGGCCACCACGCTGGTGGCGGGCGTGATCTTCTGGTTCGCCATGTCCAGCCTGCGCTTCCAGGCGGAGATGGCCCTCTTGCTGATGGTGGTCATGACGCTCAACATGCTCGGAGCGGTGATCCTGATCCCCGCATTGGTGTGCGTGGCGCGGCCGCGTTACATGCGCCGGGGATTGGAGGAGCCGGACTCCCGGAAAGGATGACGATGAGCACACGCAAGCCCCTGGTTCTCGGCATCGATGCCGGCGGCACGATGACGGACACATTCATCGTCGACGAGTCGGGTGGGTTCGTGGTCGGAAAGGCGGCCACCACGCCCGCCGACGAGTCCATCGGACTGATCGAGGCCGCCCAGGACGCGTCCGATTACTGGGACGTGCCCTTCGACGACACGTTCAGGGAGCTCGAGGTCACTCTCTACTCCGGGACCACGATGCTCAACACCCTGCTCCAGCGGCGGGGGAAGAGACTGGGCCTGATCACGACCCGCGGCATCGAAGACGACGTGCTGATGGGGCGCGGGGTTCAGACCTGGGCCGGCTACTCCTACTCGGACCGGATCCACGCCGTGACCCACGTCCACCCGCAGCCGCTCCTTCAGAGGCGCATGGTCTTCGGGGTGACCGAGCGCGTCGACGCCGCGGGAGAGACGGTGATTCCGCTGTACGAAGACGAGGTCCGCGACGCGGTCGAGGTGCTGGTGGGCGACGAGGCGGAGGCCATCGTCATCCACTTCCTGTTCTCGTTCCTGAATCAGGAAAACGAAAAGCGCGCCGAACAGATCGTGCTCGAGGAGCTCGAACGGCACGGGCTTCGCGATTCCGTCCCGGTCTACGTGGGTTCGGAGCTGCGACCGGTCATCCGCGAGAACTCGCGTCTCAACGCCGCTTTGATCGAGGCCTACGCCGCCGGCTGGGTGCGCGGGCAGCTCCAGAACATCGAGAGCGCCATCCAGACGCGGGGCTTCCGCTATCCGCTCCAGACCGTGCTGGCCTACGGCGGCCTGTGCAACATCCGCCACCCCCGGCTGCACGAAACCTTCATCTCCGGGCCGGTCGGCGGGGTGATGGGTGCCCGCTACGTGAGTCAGCTCACGGGCATGAAGAACATCATCGTGACCGACCTGGGCGGCACGAGCTTCGACATCGCCTCGATCACGGACGGGTATGTTCCGGTCGAACCGGAGCCCACGCTGGCCCGCTTCAAGCTGAATCTGCCCACCATCGCGATGGAGTCGATCGGCAACGGCTGCGGCAGTCTGGTCAAGGTGGATCCGGTGACCCGCAAGTTCCAGATCGGCCCCGAATCGGCGGGGTCGGATCCGGGTCCGGTCTGCTTCGGCCGGGGCGGCGAACAGGTCACGGTCACCGACTGCAACCTGGTGCTCGGCTACCTCAACCCCGACTACTTCCTGGGCGGCAAGGTCAGACTGGACGTCGAAGGAGCCGAGCGGGCGGTGCGGGAACAGCTCACGGACGTCATCGGCATCGACCTGCACGAGGGCGCCGAGGCGGTCCTCCGGCTGATGGAGCGCGAGGCGCAGGCGGCCATCCGCAGTCTGGCCTCCACCCGCGGTCTGGACACCTCCGACTACTATCTGTTCGGGTACGGTGGAGCGGGTCCAATGCATCTGGCCGGGTACAGCGCCGGGATGGATTTCTCCGGAGTCATCACCTTCCCGTTCGCGGCGGCGTTTTCCGCCTTCGGCTGCACCACCGCGGACTACCAGCACCGCTACGCCCGCACGGTCGCTCTGGCGATCCCCAACGACGCCAGCGACGCCGCCAAGGCCGACGTCTGCGCCGCCATCAACTCGAGTTGGGCGGAGATGGAGATCCAGGCCAAGGAGGAGCTGCTGCGAGAGGTGGAGGGCGAGGTCCGCTTCACGCCGCTGGCGATGATTCGCTACGGGGGCCAGCTCTCGGACCTGGAACACGTCTCCCGCTTCTCTCGGCTGGAGGGACCGCGGGATCTCGAGGGGCTGATCGACGATTGGGAGGATCTCTACGCCCGCATCAACTCGCGCGTGGCCAAGTACGAGAAGGCGGGATACCAGATCTTCGAACTGGGAATGCTCGTGACCGTCGAAAAGGTCAAGCCGCGGCAGGTCCCGCACGAACTCGGCTCTCCCGAGCCCGCCGCGGATGCGCGCAAGAGCTCCCGCCGCATGTACTATCGCGGCGAGTGGGTCGATGCGAGCACCTGGGAGATGGACTTGATCCAGCCCGGGAACCGGATTCCGGGCCCGGCGATCATCGAACACCCGGCCACGACACTGATCGTGCCACCCCAACAGTCGGTCGAGTCCGACGAATGGGGCTTCCTCTGGCTCAAGTGAGGT
Source organism: Pseudomonadota bacterium (assembly GCA_021295775.1). Classification (GTDB taxonomy): domain Bacteria; phylum Myxococcota_A; class UBA9160; order SZUA-336; family SZUA-336; genus JAGWBS01. The sequence continues at coordinate 66,917 of JAGWBS010000005.1, forward strand.
AACGCTATGCCTTCAAACGGGAATCAGGCTTCGGGAATCGGCGAGGCCGGACGCACTCTGATCGAGATGGCCTCCGAGAACTCTCGCCTGTTCGAGGAATCGGGGCGCTATCACGGCGTGTACGACCTGGATCTCAAGCAGAAGAGCTACCTCAAGTACGAGAGCTTCCACGCGCGCCTGCGCTCCGCGGTCGTCAACGCCCGCGAGTCCGCCAAGAAGATCTGCGCGTCTCCCGGCGTGCGGGAGGTCGGCGAATCCGTGGTCGCGCTGTACACGCCGGAAGGCGACAGCATCGTTCTGTCCACCGGGATCATGGTCCACGTCCACCCGCTGTCGCGCTTCATCAAGTGGATCATCGACAACGACTACGAGAGCGACCCCGGCATCGCGCCGGGAGACATCTTCTGCAACAACGACCCGTTCATCTCCGACGTGCATCCCCCCGATCTGATGAATGTGATTCCCATCTTTTGGGAGGACGAGCTGGTTGGCTGGGTAGGGGCCGTCGCGCACGAACTCGAGATCGGCGGCGTCCAGGGAGGAGCCAATCAGTCCACCACCGCCGAGCGTTTCGGACAGGGGATGATGATCAGCGCCGAAAAGGTCGGCAGCAACGACGAGATCCGGCGCGACTTCCTGGTCCGGGCCGAGATGAACCTGCGCACGCCGATCTATTTCATCCTGGACGAGAAGGCGATGGTCGGGGCCTGCACCGAGGTCCGCGAAAGGGTCCACGAGGCCATCGGCGAGTACGGGCTGGACTTCTACTAGCAGGCTATCCGGGAGATCATCGAAGAGGGTCGCCAAGCGCACCTGGAGCGCATGAAGATCCAGACGATCCCCGGCCGCTACCGGGGCGCGGCGTTCGCCGGGCATCTGTTCAGCGGCAAGGTCGGAGCCTCGGCGCTCTCCCGCGACTGCATCGTGCACACCCCGCTGGAGATGCGGATCGACAAAGGCGGCTTCATGGAGATCGACTACGAGGGAGCCGGCTCCTCGATGTGGAACCCGTACAACTGTCCGCCGGCGGCGATGGACGGCGGGTTCTTCGTGACGCTCACCCAGTTCATGGACTTCGCCGGCAAGGTGAGCGACGGCTGCTGGTTCGCCACCAAGATGATCTGTCCGCCCGGCACCTGGTGCAATCCGGAGGACCACCTGATCTGCACCTCCTCGGCCTGGGGATCGCTGATGCCGGGCTTCGGCTGCCTGCAGCGCATGATCAGCCGCGCCTTCCTCGCGCGCGGATTCCTGGAGGAGATCTTCCTGGGCCAGTGCAACACGCCCATCATGGAGGGTGGCGGGATCAACCAGTACGGGCAGCGCTTCGGCGGGCAGAACCTGGAGTGCTGCGCGATGGGCAGCGGTGCCCGCGGAGTAATGGACGGAATCGACTGCGGCTACGTGGGCTGGAACCCGGAGTCCGATCTGGGGAACATCGAGATCTGGGAACAGACTCTGCCGATCCTGTACCTGGGCCGTCGGATCTGGCCCGACTCGGCGGCCGCGGGCCGCTTCCGCTCGGGCCTGACCTACAGCTCCCTGCTCAAGATCCACGGCTCGCCGCTGTACAACATGGTTTCCACCATCCACCAGGACAAGGTGTTCGACAACCAGGGCATGTGCGGTGGGTATCCCGGTCCGTCTCCGCGCTTCAGCCACGTGTCGCGCGACACCAACCTCGAAGAGCTGATCAGTGCGCGCAAGCCGCTGCCCCACGTCGAAGGCGACCCCGACAACCCGGACATGCAACGCCTGGTCTCCGGGGAGTTCCAGACCGTCGACGGGGTGTTCCTGGAGCGCGCGCTGAAGGACGGCGACCTGTTCCAGTTCTTCTACAACACGGCCGGCGGCTACGGCGATCCGATCGAGAGGGATCCGGAACTGACCAGCACCGATCTGGAACAGGGCGGGCAGACGCAGGATGTCGCCGAGGCGGTGTACGGCATCGTCAGCCGGTTCGAGCCGAAGTCGCGCCAGTACGAGATCGATCAGGCGGCCACGGAGAAGCGCCGGGCCGACATCCGGGCCGATCGGATGGAACGCGGGGTGCCGGTCCGGGAATGGCTCGAGGGGCAGCGCCAGCGCGTCGGCGAGAAGGACCTGTCGGAGCCCGTCCGGGAGATGTACGACGACATCTTCCGGATCTCCGAGCGCTGGGGACGCGAATTCCGCGAATTCTGGGAACTCCCGGAGGACTTCAACTTCGGCACCAACGCCATCCGCTGAGGAGCATCCGAAATGCCCAGCTATCCCAAAGATTGGATCCGCGACCTGGTCGACCGAAAACTCCCGTGGCAGCTCACCAAGCAGATGATGAGCGAGTTCAAGGACGAGAACCGTTTCGACCACTACCTCGCCGTGCTGCAGGAACGCGTGCCGTGGGACGATGCGATTCTGCTGCCGCTCGGCGAGCACCTGTTCATCGTCCAGAAAGAGGGCGGCGAGCGCGTCGTCAAGTGCGACTGTGGACAGGAGTTCGGCGATTATCGGGAGAACTGGAAGCTCGAAGCGCTGGTCTACATCCGGGACACGCGCGAGAAGCTCGACGAGATCTATCCCGGCCACCGCAAGTGCGACCCCGAGTGGATGGAGCTGCGAGAGTTCTACTGCCCGGGCTGCGCCACCCAGCTCGAAGTCGAAGCCGTGACCCCGGGCTACCCGCTGATCTTCGACTTCCTGCCTGATCTCGAGGTTTTCTACAGGGACTGGCTGGGACGAGAACTCTGAAGCGCCGACATTTTTCCCGCGAAAAATTCTTGACTCGATTCGTTTCGCGGAGATAGGCTGAACAACGGTTCAATCGAAAGCGTTTCCAGGCGCCGGTGCCTTCGGCTTGGCGGCCCATCCGGTGGCCGGGAGGAGGAGGATTCGATGGAGCTGAGGAATCGGGCGGCGTCCGCCCTCGCAGGTCTGGTCATTGCATTCGGGGCCGCCACCGGCGGCGCCTACGAGGTCCGGGAAGGGGTCAAGTACCTCAACGACGAGGACATCCAGATCGCTGCCGGCGACGTACTGACCGCGGCCGACTGGGAGAAGATCGCGCCTCTGATTCCCGACGGTTACGAGCAGTTCATCCGCTGGGACGGGATGCGCATCGAGGTCCAGCCCAGCGGCGACTACGCTCCCTATGAGGCCTACCAGACCGCCACGCGGGAGAACGCCGGCAAGGCCAGTCTCGACGCCGACGGGAACCTGGTCGGCTACGTCTCGGGCTACCCCTTCCCGCCCGAGGAGGTCGCCGTCGACGAGCCCGAGGCCGGCCGCAAGATGGCGGGGAAGGTCAACTGGAATCCCCGCGGCGTCGGCTTGGAGCTCGATCCGATCGACTGGCGCATCATCAAGCGGGGCACGATGGTGCGGCGCCTCTGGTCGTACTACTGGCGGCTGTACTTCTGCAACAAGCCCGAGTACGCCGAGATGCCCAACGGCTGTCTCACCAGCGACACCAACATCGAGTGGAAGGAGTTCAACCACTTCACCGAGCCGTTCGACGTCAAGGACACGATGCTGATCCTGCACCGCTACCTCGACGCGACCAAGGACGACGCCTGGATCTACCTGCCGGCACTGCGCCGGGTGAGGCGCTTCGGGGCGACGCAGAAATCCGACGCCCTGCTCGGGACGGAGGCCGCCCTCGACGACTTCTGGGGCTTCACCAACAAGGTGCCCGAGCGCACCTGGCGCTACCTGGGCAAGACCAAGGTCCTGGCCGGCATGAACGTGGACCTCGACGTGTCGGACTTCGGCGGTCCGGAGGGCTGGTATCCGCTGCACAAGCACTATGAGGTCCGCGACGCCTACGTGCTGGAGGCCGTTCCGCTGGAGGAAACCCACCCCTACAGCCGATCGGTGCTCTACCTCGACACCCAGCAGCTCAACAACCTCTACACCCAGCACTACGACCGCGACGGCCAGTTGTGGAAGGGCTGGCAGGTCTTCTGGAAGTGGAGCGAGACCAGTCCCATCGAGGAGAACCACGGGAAGCACGTTCCGCTGTGGATGGGGCCGAACGTGATCAACGTGCAGTCGATGACGACGCTCTCCGCTCCCTGCCACAACGCCACGGCCAAGGGGGCGACGCCGCGGGAAGCCCGCACGGCCTTCTCGCTGACGCGCCTGAAGGTGGATTCGCGCTGATTCCGGGGCGCGAGAGACAGAGGCGCCCCCTCTGACGGGCGGCGCCCGGCACCAAAGGAGGGAAGGGAATGAGGCGCTCACGCATCCTCGCGGGTCTGCTCCCGCCGTTGCTCGCGCTCGGACTCTTGGCGTCCACCCCACGCCCGGCCGAAGCGCAGATCACCTTTTTCGACGAAAGGGTCGAGGTCAGCGGCTATCTCGACTTCCTCAACATCGCTCGCGCCAACGACCTCTCTGAAGACTGGCACTGGGTCGGGAACCGCATGACGCTCAACGTCGAGGTGGACATCGACCTGCTCGGCCCGAGTTATACTGGCCCCTGGGACGAGGCCAAGCTGTTTTTCATCGTCAAGCCGCGCTATGACTTCGTCTACAGTTTCAACTCCGACGACTGGGGAGACAGCGCCAAGGTCGGAGGGGTCAACAATCTCAAGGCGGGGGACGGTTTCGGCGTCCATCCCGACCATATCTTCCGCCAGCGCTTTCCCGGTACGTCGTTTCCACTGGACGTCCCGTACACGCCCCGCTTCGAGGTTCCCCGGGGAGCCTGCCCGGGAAACTGCAACCTGAGCGAGAGCGATCTGGCCTGGGGGCGCACCGATACCAACCCCACCTACCCGCTGCGCGAGTTCTACCTCGACGCCAAGCGGGGAGACTGGGCCTTCCGGATCGGCAAGCAGCAGGTAGTCTGGGGCAAGACGGACTTCTTCCGCCTGCAGGACGTGATCAACCCCGTGGACTACGGCGTGCACTCCTTCCTGGACGGTCTGGAGGACATCCGCATCCCGCAGTGGATGATTACCTCGACCTACAAGTTCCACGACATCGGCTTCATGAAGGACGCAAGTCTGGAGCTGGTCTGGAACGTGGACCGCTACTCGCCGCTGGGCCTGGGACAAGCCGGGGAGCCCTGGGCGCACATCTTCGGCGAGGAAATCAAGGCATTCGCGCGTTTCTTTCCCACCTACGGCGTGGGTCTCCAGAAAACCAACCTGCCCGCCTGGACGCTCAAGAACACGCAGTACGGCGGTCGCTTTGAGTTCCTGCTCGGACGTGTCCGGGTCGCCATCAGCGATTACTACCGCTTCCAGGACGTTCCGGTTTTCCAACTCGTGCGGGACTTCACCCGCCAGGGAGGGAATCCGGGCGCGCTACTCCTGCCCCCCGATCAGCGGATGGGGCCGTTGGGACTCGGCGGCGGCGTCTTCGAGATCATCTTCCCCCGAGTCAACATCGCCGGAATTTCGCTGGATTACTTCGAGGAGGTCACGCAGACCGTCTGGCGCGTCGAGGCGACCTACACCAGCAACGAGGACTTCGTCAACACACTGAGTCCGAACCACGTCAGCGAGAGCGACGTGATCCGCTGGTCGGTCGGCGTGGACCGACAGACCTTCATCCGTTTCCTGAACCCGACGCGCTCGTTCTTCCTGTCGGCCCAGATCTTCGTGACCCACATCCTCGACCACGAGGAGAGGAACGTTCTGGTCGAGCCGGGCGATCCCAACAGCGGGCTCATCGACGCGGGCTACATCAACTGGGACGACGACGTCACCGCGACGTTCTTCTTCCTGGGCTGGTATCTGCAGGATCGCCTCATCCTGCAGGGCTTCACCGCTTATCAGTTCCAGGCGGACGCCACCGCCTCCGGGCTCCAGTTCGAGTACCTGTTGACCGACAACTGGTCGCTCAAGGTGGGAGCGCACGTGATCGGCGGGGAGCGGCACACGTTCGACAACCGGCCGTTCCAGGCCTTCGCCGGCGGCGACGGGGAGACGGAGAACTACTACGCGGCGGCGCGCGAAAGCTTCGGGGCCGACCGCGACCGGGACGAGGTGTTCTTCGCGTTCCGCTACCGTTTCTGAGCCGCGCCCCTTGCGGGCGTCCGGCGGGCCCTCGGCGGTCTAAGTGCGCGTTCTCCTGAGCTTGGCGCTCCTGGCCGCCGGGGCGTGCAACGACCCGCCGGGCAGGGGAGCCTGCAGTACCGACGAACGCCTGGCGAGCGGAACGCTCTACGTGGAACTGGTCTGCGAAGAGGCGTGGCTCGAGGACGTCTTCGTCGACCACCTGGCGCGGCGCTATCGGGACGATCTGGAGCGGCACGGAGAATTCGACGAGTACCGCTTCCGACTGTCGCTGATCCCGGACGACGCGCCGGACGATCCGGCCATCTCCGTGCTCTTCTCCTACATCTTCTTCGATGCGGAGGGTGACGCCACCTCGCGTGTGGAGGCTTTCGAGTTCTTGGTTCCGCGGCGGAGCGCGGCGCAGATCCAGGCCGAGGATCGGTCCGAGCGGCGCTTCACGCTGTACGAAGAACTCCGGGAGGGCCAGCCGGAACTGAATCCGCGCTTCGCGCGCCGGAAACCGCCTCCCGGCTCCGTGCAGCGGCGCTCATTTACTCCCGGGGTCGACCTCTGATCCGACGCGGTCGGAACCGATCTCGATGCTGAGATCCCGAACCGATCCGTCGGAGCGCGCGCGCGACTGTCGCATGCGCGAGGCGATCGCCCGGCGAAGGCGGTCGCCGAGATCGGCGGTGTCGCCCTGGAGGCGGAGCAGCCTGTGCCGCAGCAGGTCCTCGCGGCGGGTCTCGAAGGCGGCGGGAATCGGCTGGACGACCCCACCGCGCGCCAGCACGGTCAGTTCGCGGCGGGCGCTGGCACCGCCCAAGGCGGTTGCGGAGACCTCGATGACGTTTGGGCCCGGACGGGTGGAGACCAGAGCGCTCGAGTAGCCGTCGTTGCCCAGCAACAGGTCGGACGCCTGCTCCCCGGTGGTGAGGTTCGATACCTGAAGCGCGCGTACGCTGCCCCGCACGACGCGGTAGGCGAGGTCGGGCAGCTCGGAGATCCTGTCCACGGGGGTGAAGAAGCCGCGGGTGTTCTCCGCGATCCTCACCAGAGCTTCCGGATTCGCCAGCGCCTCGGGACCGACCGCGAACGTGTGTACCCGGATGCCGCGATCGGCGCAGGCCTGGGCGGCTTCGAGCGCGGCCTGCAGGTTGAGGGTGGAACTCGCGTGCGGACTGGTCGGCTCGCCGTCGCTGAACAACAGCACGATCCGCCCCCGGCCGTTGTTCCTGGAGGTGCGCTCCAGCGCCCGGAGCGCCTCGCCGAGAGCGGCGGCGGTGTCCGTCATGCCCCTCGGGAGCTGCGCCCGGATGGTTTCCACGCCCCGCCGGAGCGAACTCGAATTCCCCGTGGGGGCGGTGACCAGGGTGGCCGCGCGGGGGCTTCCTCCCAGGGCGAAGCTGCCCGATCGGGTCGAGGAGAACGTCACCAGACCGATGCGGTTGCCGGGGAGAGCCAGCTCGCGAGCCACGCGGCTCGCGGCGGCCAGCTCCGCGGCCAGGATGGAATCGGAACCCGCGAAGGACCGGTCCAGCAAGCCGTCGCGGTCGAGATCCTCGCCCGACGGCATTCCCACCGACGCGGAGACGTCGACGACGATCACGGCGTCCAGCGAGGCGCCCGCGAAGTCGAGGAAGGCATGGCCCGCCAGAAAGACGGGCTCCGTGGGGGCGACCTCCGAGTCCGGACCCGGAAAGACGATGCTCAACTCCAGCACCGAGGCATCGTCCGCGCCCGCCTCGGAGGCCAGGCCCAGTGCCGCCAGACCGGACAGCGCCGCCGCGCGGCAGACGCGCCGCAACCGTCCTCTGCGCGCTGGATGCGGCGGTCCGCACGCGCCGCCCTGCGGTCTGTGTTCCAGGAGGAGCATGGCCGTTGCGTCCGGCAGATATACACCATTCGGAGACCCGAAAGCCCGTTCGGGGAGGCCGGTTCTGCTAGCCTGGACTCGTCATGTCGTGGCTCTCGCAGCGGGAAATCGAGCAGAGAGCGCGCGCGACGCTGGAGTTCTACGAAGCGCACGCCGAGGCGTTCTGGGAAGGGACCCGGGACCACGACGTCTCCCAGAACCTGGACGCGTTGCTCGGCGAGCTGCGGGGCGCCCCACCGTACCACGTGCTGGATCTCGGCTGCGGGCCGGGGCGCGACCTGATCGCGCTGAGCGCGCGCGGCTGCCGGGCAGTAGGCGTCGAGGGAGCCGCGGCGTTCGTGCGCATGGCGCGAGAGTCCTCCGGCTGCGAAGTCTGGCGGCAGAGTTTTCTGGAACTGGACCTGCCGGCCGGCGGCTTCGACGGCGTGTTCGCCAACGCATCGCTCTTCCACGTGCCGGCCCAGGAGCTGCCGCGGGTGCTGAGCGAACTCCGGGATTGCCTGACCCCCGGCGGCGTGCTTTTCAGTTCGAACCCACACGGGGAGAATCAGGCTGGCTGGAGCGAGGGCCGCTACGCCGTCTTCCACGACTGGAAGGCCTGGCGCAGTTTCTGTCTGGGGGCGGGCTTCGAGGAGGTGCGCCACTACTACCGCCCGCCGGGACGTCCGCGTTGGCGACAGCCCTGGCTGGCTTCGCTTTGGCGCAGGCCCGGCGGGGCCGAGGAGGAGTCTTCTTGATGGGATCCGAAGGGGAGAACAAAGAGCGCGTCCGGGCCTTCTTCGAAGCCCTCTCGGCCGGAGACGCCGAGAGATTGCGGGAGCTGATGCTGCCGGACGTGCGCTGGGTGGTGCCCGAGGGAGCCGCGATGCTGGGCGGAACGCACGCTGGGGCCGAGGACGTGATCGCCAAGATGGCGGCCGCGGTCGGCCAGACGTTCCGGCCCGGCTCCAACCGCGCGCAGATCCGCCTCATGCTGGCCGAGGACGAGGCCGTCATGGCCGAAACGCGGATCACGGCGACGCACACCGACGGCCGCCGCTACGAAAACCGCTACGTGTTCGTCTTCGAGTTCCGCGACGGGCGGATCGCCGAGCTTCGCGAGCACGTCGACACGGTCGTCGCGGCGCGCTTCTTCGGAGTCTGACGGCGCTCAGATTCCGGTCGGCCGGTTCACGAAGCGACCCGTCTCCGGCGAGAAGAACCAGCCGCCGCCCGCCTTGCTGCCGCCGTCGACCGGGATGTTGTGCCCGGTGACGTAGCTCGAGAGATCGGAGGCCAGGAACAGGGCGACCCGCGCCTGGTCCTCGGGCCAGCCGAGACGGCCCACCGGCGCCCAGGACGGCCACAGCCGCTCGTGCTCCTCCCAGCCTCCGATGTAGTCGACCTGCGGCGTCTGACACAGATCGGTGCCGATGCCGTTGACGCGGATGCCGTTCCGGCCCTGGTTGACGGCCAGACAGGTGGTGAAATGCGCCACCGCGGCCTTCATGGCCCCGTAGACCGGCTCGCCCGGATAGCCCCGCATGCCCTCCACCGAGTGGAAGTTCACGATGGAGCCGCCGCCCGACTCGATCATCGGGTCGAGGAAGGCCCGCGTCACCAGAAAGACATGGTGCAGGTTGACGCGGTACATGGCGTCCCAGGACTCCGGGCCGGAGCGGCGGAAAGGGACCAGCGGCCGGTAGTCGCCCACGTTGTTCACCAGCACGTCGACGCGCCCGTGCTCGGCGAGCACCGCGTCGCGCAGCTTCGCGACGTCGTCCTCCTGCCTGACGTCCACCGCGTGGGCGCGTGCCTGACCGCCCTCGGCTTCGATCTCGTCTTTCGCGCTCGCGCCCCGCTCGGGATCGATTTCGGCGATCTCGACCCGCGCTCCGTGCCGCCCGAAGAGGCGCGATATGGATCCTCCGATTCCATCCCCGCCACCCGTGACCACGGCCACCTTGCCGTCCAGCAGCCGGTTCCAGTCCAGAGCCGGAACGTCGCTCGCTCTCTGTGTCGTCATCGGTTCTCCTCTCCACGGCTAGGCGGATTCGAAGACGAGTCCGCGGAACTTCCCTCGTCCGGGCGGGTGTCTCAACGCCCCCGCAGATCGGCGAAGTAGAACTTGGCCACCTCGTTGAGCACGTCGGCGCGCTCCCACTGCAGAAAGTGCCCGCACTCCGGGATCACCAGCGGCCCCACGCGGTTGGGAAAGGCGATCTCGCAGCGCTTGGGAAAGTCCTTCGGAACGACCTGGTCGTCCGGGCCGTAGAGGATCAGCGTGGGGGTCTCGACGGGCTGGCCGAGCAGCGCCGGTTCGCTCTGCGGGCGCCCGTACTCGAGCTGGTAGGGCGCCCAGCCCGCGAACAGCCGGCGCGCGTCCTCGAAGGGCTCGACCATGAAGTCGTAGTCCTCTTCCTCGAAGGAGTACTGCGACGCCAGCAGGCGGTGCTCGTAGAAGTCCCGCACATAGCGCCGCCGCCGCGCCGGCGTGTCCAGTTCCTCGAGCAGAAGTTTCCAGTCCCGGCCCTGGCGGATGCGGTAGTCGCCCGTGGGTCCGTGGGGAAGCGGGTTCAGATCGAGCCCGTGAGCGGCGTACCAGTCCGCCCGCTCGGGGACCGTGGGCGCCACGGTGTTGAAGAAGATCATCCGTTCGACGAATCCTGGGAAGCGGTTCGCCATGTCGCAGATCACCGCGCCGCCGACGTCCCCGCCGATCAGTCCGCAGCGCTCGTGTCCCAGCCGGTCGTGGACCAGCGCGTACAAGTCGTGCGAGTACAGAGCCAGGTCGTACTCGTCCTTTTCGGAAAGGTCCGAGTCCCCGTAACCCCGCAGGTCGGGCACGATCACCTCGTACCCCGCCTCGGCCAGCGGACGCACGTTCCGCCACCAGATCCGCTTGGTCTCCGGATAGCCGTGGACCAGCAGCAGCGGATACCCCCCGACCCCCTCGCGCAGGTAGGCCAGGCTCAGGTCTTCCGCCACTTCGGCGCGATGGATCTCGAACGCATCGCGCCCCGGAGTCTCCGGCTGAACCGGTCGCGGTATCGGCACGTCACCTCTCCATTTCGTTGTCCCCCCCGATTCTAGCCCTCCACTCCTCTCCGCATCCGAACCGCGGCC
>JAGWBS010000056.1:0-4421 GCA_021295775.1 Pseudomonadota bacterium
TCAAGTGCCACGACGTAGGCGCACTCAGCGCTTCGGATCCCAACCTATTCAGACGGTTTAGGCGTACACTGAAGGAACGGGATTCCGATCTTCACGACAAAGTTTTGTTCGATGCAGACGCGAGGGTTGCGCTCTACAAGTGGTACGATTTCGAGAGCGCCTCAGCGCTCAACAAGATCCTCGTGAAGCGGGAACCTAATCTCGTCGAGCCCGAGGACATTGCCAGTGTGTCACAGATCGTCCCGAACTTCCGCGACGCCGAAAAAATCCAGCGTGTTTATGCGGCAGATTCGGAGCAGATCGATAAACTTCGGGAGATCCTGGAGGAGGTTCAGCAATGAACGCCGAAGACGTGGTCGTCAACCTGATCGCACTGAGCGGTGGACGTCTGGTCGGCCGAACCCGGTTCCAAAACGTAGCCAACCTTCTGGCTGGCTGCGGCGCACATCTCGATCTACCACTACGGTCCCTACTCCTTCGATCTCGCCGACGGCTGGGAGGATGCAGAGATTCAAGGCAGAATTAATATCCGAGAAGAGATTGGCCGGTACGGCGTTCCGTATTCCATCTTCGAACTTCTGAATAGTCATGAAGAGCCCGCAGACCTAGCCAACATGTCGGCCCGAGTTGCCGAGCATAAGTTGCAGAAAATGAGCGCTGCCTCCGATATCGTGCTCGAACTCGCTGCGACGATCGTCTTTTTACGTAGAGAAGAGAACTACGAAGATCGTGCCTCCATCGAAGAGTTGAAAGCCCGCAAGTCTCGTAAGGCAACGGACCCCTTCGTTTCCAAAGCTATCGCACTCCTGCGCGAACTCGGCCTGCAAGATCGATCGGACCCGTAGCCGCTATCCTGCGCTCCGGACCACACCACTGAGGAGGATCGGGGCATGGCTGAGCACGAGGGCAAGGTGGCGGTCGTCACCGGGGCGGGGTCGGGGATCGGCGCCGAGACGGCGCTCCATCTGGCCCGCGAGGGCGCCCGGGTGTGCGCCGCGGACCTGGATCCCGCGACCGCCGCGGCCACCGCGGCGCGGATCGCGACCGGGGGCGGCGAGGCCATGTCCTTCGGCCTCGACGTGGCGGACGCCGGCGCCAACCGGGAGCTGGCCGAGGCGGTCATCGAGCGCTTCGGCGCGCTGCACCTGGCCTTCCTGAACGCCGGCGTCGGGCGCCTCAATTCCGTCCTGGACGGCGACACCGAAGTCTGGGACCGCGTGGTGGCCATCAACCTGAGCGGGGTGTACTACGGCATGGTCGCGCTCGCGCCCCGGATCGTGGCGGCCGGGGGCGGCGCGATGGTCGCGACCTCCTCGATCGCGGGCTGGATCGGACAGGCCGGCATGGCGAGCTACTTCGCGACCAAACACGGAGTCATCGGGCTGGTCAAGTCGGCCGCCTCCGAGCTGGCGCGGCACGGCGTGCGCGTCAACGCCGTCTGCCCCGGGCTGGTCAAGACGCCGATCCTGGGGCTGGCGCACGACAGCGCCGACGAGCTGCTGGGGCAGCAGTACGCGCTCGGGCGCGTGGGCCGGCCGAACGAGATCGCCGAGGTGGTCTCCTTCCTACTCGGCGAGCGCAGCGCCTTCGTCACCGGGGCCGCCTGGCTGGTCGACGGCGGCCACGTCGGCTCTCCTGGCGGCCCGGGAAGCGAAGAGAGCGAGGCGGGCGCGCGGGCGATGCTGGCGAGCTTCTCTTCCAACACAAAGGCCTTCGACCGGCGGGGAGGACCACAATGAGCGAGGACGGAAAAGTTGGCGAGCGCCGCGCGCGGGGACTGGCGATGTACCGCGAGGTCTACGGCGAAAACGCGCCGCTGCCGGTGGGCGGCGAAGCGGAGTTCTTCGATCTGCTGATCCTGGAGCAGCAGTTCGCCGAGGTCTGGTCCCGGCGGGCGCTGTCCGTGCCCTCGCGGCGCCTGCTCACGATCGGAGTCCTGGCCGCCACGCGGCGCTTCGACATCATCGAGCGCCAGTTCAAGCGCGCGCTCGAGACCGGCGAGCTGACCCCCGAGCAGGTCCGCGAGGTCGTCATCCATCTGATCGGCTACGTCGGCACGCCCTCCAGCGGCGACCTGAGCCAGGCCGGCGAAGCCGCCATCGCCGCCCACGCCGGCGGGTAGAGCGCGCGGCTCATCGCCACGAGCGGGGAAAGGCGGTCGCCGAGATCGCCCCCCACGACAAATTTAACTATCACCACCGTCGTGAAACGTCCCCACTTCGGCTCGGTCCTGCTGTTGCACGGAGCGACCCGGAGCCCCGGCTCCTTTGAGGAGGCGGCATGACCCAGGCCCTGGCCGGGCTCGCGCGGCGCAGCGCGGACGCGCTGCGCGATCTTGCGCCGATCATCGGGGTGATCGCGTTCTTCCAGATCGTGGTGCTGCAGCAGCCCTTCCCGAATCTGGCGAACATCGTGGTCGGGCTGCTCTGCGTGATCGTCGGCCTGACGCTCTTCATCCAGGGCCTCGAGAGCGGCCTCTTCCCGCTCGGCGAGGCAATCGCGCAAGGATTTGCGCGCAAGGGCAGCGCTGCCGCACTGCTCGCGTTCGCCTTCTGCCTGGGCTTCGGCACCACGGTGGCGGAGCCGGCCCTGATCGCGGTGGCCGCCAAGGCGGCCGAGGTGGCCTCGGAAGCCGGGGCCATCGCCGGCGACGAAGCGGCGCGGACCGACTACGCGTTCGCGCTGCGGATGGTGGTGGCGGCCTCGGTCGGGGCGGCGATCGTGCTCGGGGTTCTGCGCATCCTGAAGAATTGGCCGATCCACCGGCTGATCATCGGCGGCTATGTGCTGGTGACGGTCATGACCGCCTTCGCCCCCGACGAGATCATCGGCGTCGCCTACGATTCGGGCGGCGTCACCACCAGCACCATCACGGTGCCGCTGGTCACGGCCCTTGGGGTCGGGCTCGCGGCGTCGATCAAGGGCCGCAACCCCATGCTCGACGGCTTCGGGCTGATCGCGTTCGCGAGCCTCACGCCGATAATCTTCGTGCTCGCCTACGGCATGGCGGTCTGAGCATGGAGTTCCTGGGCACGCTCGTCGCCACCGCCACGTCCACCGCGCTGGACGTGGCGCCGATCGTGGGGATCCTGGTCGTGTTCCAACTGGCGGTGCTGCGCCGCAAGCCGCCGAACCTGCGGCGCATCGCGGCCGGCTTCGGGCTCGTCCTGCTGGGGCTGACGCTGTTCCTCATCGGGCTGGAGCAGGCGCTGTTCCCCATCGGCGAAACCATGGCGCGCCAGCTCACCGCTCCCGAAACCGTCGGCGAGGCGAACCTGGCCGACGGGGTTCACTGGCACGACTACCTGCTCGTGTACGCGTTCGCCGCCGCGATCGGATTCGCGACGACGGTGGCCGAACCCTCGCTGATCGCCGTCGCACTGAAGGCCGAGGAGGTTTCGGGCGGCGCCGTTCACGCCTGGGGCCTGCGGATGGCCGTGGCTTTCGGCGTGGCCCTGGGCGTGGCGCTGGGCTGTTTCCGGATCGTCACCGGGACGCCTCTGCCGTGGTACATCATCGCCGCCTACGCGGTGGTGATCGCCCAGACCTTCCGTTCCGCCCGCACCATCGTCCCGCTCGCCTACGACAGCGGCGGCGTGACCACATCGACGGTCACCGTACCGGTGGTCGCGGCGCTGGGGCTGGGCCTCGCCTCCACGGTTCCCGGGCGCAGCCCGCTCATCGACGGGTTCGGACTCATCGCCTTCGCCAGCGTCTTTCCTGTAATGTCCGTGCTCGGCTACTCGATGGTCGCGTCCCGGGTGAGCCGCAGGCGCGGCGCCCGTCGGAGCGAGGAGACCCAGGCCGTGAAGCTCGAGTCGCTTGCTGCATTGCCGCCACGAGCCGGGTGGAGCGCTTCTCTTCGACGGAGACCGAAGCCATGAGGCTGAAGCTGATTGTCGCTCTCGACAGCGACGAAAAGACCGACATCGTGATCGACGCGCCGCGCAGCGGCGGCGCCACCGGCGCCACCGTCATCACCAGCGTGCGCGGCGAGGGGCTGGAGCCGGGAAAGACCTTCTTCGGCCTCGACCTGGCCGCCCATCGCGACCTCGTTCTGTTCCTGGTGGTGGAGCCGCGGGCGCGGGAGATCCTGGAACGCATCCGCGATGCCGGCCGATTCGAGGAAGAGCAGGGCGTCGGGATCGCATTCCAGGTTCCGATTGAGGACGCGGTGGGTCTCGTCACGCAGATGCCCACCATCATGGAGGAGCTGGAGGACTCGATATGAACACCCGCTCCGCGCTTCGCGTCAGCGACGTCATGCGCAGCGAGATCCACACCATCGACGGTCTCGCCACGGTGTCCGAGGCGATGTCGCTGATGCGCCGGCACGACGTCAGCTCGCTCGTCGTTCCCCGGCGCAACGCGGACGACGAGTTCGGCCTGATCGTCGTCTCCGACATCGCCGCCAAGGTGAT
>JAGWBS010000056.1:4629-18693 GCA_021295775.1 Pseudomonadota bacterium
TCAGAGGGAGGCGGGGGGAGCGACGCGGACGGTGATGACCTCGGTGTCGTGGAACTGCTGGTGGCGGACGGACGAGGCGTAGTGGCTCAGCAGTCGGAGGGAGGCTTCTTCTTCGATCGGGGCTCCCGGCAGCGGTTCGGCGAGCAGCGCGATCTGGTCTTCGAGGTTGGTCTCGTCGGTCGAGGCGACGAACTCCAGGTCGACCGCGTCGCCGTCGTCGGCGGCGATCAGCAGTATGTGCCGCGGGTCGGAGGCCGGTCCCGACTCGGGCTCGGTTTCGGGCCGGTCGAGGGTGAGCAGCATCTCTTCGCCGACCGCGCGCAGGCGGTGGGTCATTTCTTCGTCGCGTCTTCCGCGGGCGGCGAACTCGGACAGGAAGGCCTCGATCCGGGCGAAGGATTCGCCGTCCAGCGCCATCTTGAGCCGGCGGCGGCGGGGTCCGGTCAGTTCCACGAACTGCGTCAGCACGATCACGGTGAAGCCGCCGACCGTCATGCCGTCGCCGAGCAGTTCGCTGAGCGTCCCCTCGAAGTACTCCGGGAAGATCCAGTCGAGCTCGAACGCGATTCCCAGGAACATCGCCAGGCCGACCACGAAGCTCTTGCGGGAGTCGAGACCCTCGTTCAGCAGGATCTTCATGCCCATGATGAACAGGCTGCTCAGGACCACGATGAAGAAGGCGGCGGCCACCGGGCCCGGGATCGCGAGGATCGCGGCCAGGAACTTGGGCAGGAACGCCAGCACCACGAAGATGGCCGCGACGCAGACGCCGACCGCCCGGGCCGCGACCCGGGTCTGGTCGGCAACGGCGATGCCGCTGGCGTAGGTCGTGTTCGGGACCGTGCCGATCAGGCCGGACAGCAGATTGCCGACGCCGTCGGCCGAGAGCGCGCCCTGGATCGAGCGGAAGTCGATGGCGCGCGGCCGGCGCCAGGAGATGCGCTGGATAGCGATGGTGTCGCCGACCGTGTCCATGGCCCCGACCAGCGTGACCAGCACGAACGACGGCAGCAGCGCCCAGAAGTCCGGTCCGAAATCGAGGTCGAGTCCGGGCCACGCTCGTTCCGGCAACCCGACCCAGGCCGCTTCGCGGACGCCGGCGCCGTCGTAGATCCCGAAGTACAGCCCGCCGACCAGGCTGCCCGCCACGATTCCGATGGCCGGGGCCCAGAGCCGCCAGACGGAGGAGCCGCGCAGCGAGATCGCGACGATCACGATCAGGGCGACGGCGGCGCAGACCGGCGCGGCCGCGGAGGAGGCCTCCGCGGGCACTTCCTCCAGCTTGCTCAGCAGCGACGGCGCGATCGTCACCGGGATCAGCATCAGCACGGTGCCCGCCACGGTCGGCGTGAAGATCTTGCGCAAGAGCGAGAGTTTGCTGGCCAGCAGGAACTGGAACCCCGACGAGAGCACGATCAGGGTCGCCATCAGGTCGGGTCCGCCCTGCTGCAGCGCCGAGATGCAGACCGCGAGGAAGGCGCTGTTGCTGCCCATGATCAGGATGTATCCCGCCCCGATGCGGCCGATGCGCAGCACCTGGATGGCGGTGGAGACTCCGCTGACCAGCAGCGCGGTGAAGACCGCCCAGGACAGGTAGGCGTCGCTTCCGCCTCCGACCCCGATCAGGATCGCCGGCGTCAGGACCACGCCTCCGATGCAGAGAATGGCGTACTGGAAGCCCAGCCCGAGGGTGACCGGCAGCGGCGGCCGCTCGTCCGGCTGGTAGCGAACTTCGATGCTGCGCTCGGCGTCGGAATCCATCGGGGTCTTCAGCGGATGAAGCCGAGGACGAGCGGATCCGGTCGCCCCGCCTCAGGCGGGGGAGTCCGCGGGTCCGGGGTTCTCAGTCCAGCACATCGGCGGCCACCAGCTCTTCGAGGTAGGGGGTGTCCCAGTAGGAGAGCTGGAGCTGCTTGGCGCGGCGGAAGTAGAGCTGGATGTCGTACTCGATGGTGAAGCCGACGCCGCCCCAGATCTGCTCGCAGGTGGCGGTGACGTCGCGGTAGGTCTGGCAGGCGAAGAGCTTGGCCATCGGCGCCAGGCGGCGGATCGAGCGGCCCCGGGAGCGCGTCCAGGCCGCCTCCCAGACCAGTACCTTGCCGCCTTCGACCACGGTGGTGGCGTCGGACATGTAGTGCGCCAACGACTGGAACGCGCCCAGGGGCTTGTCGAACTGGGTGCGCTCCTTGGCGTACTCGACGGTGATCTCCAGCGCGCGCTCGGCGCCGCCCATCGCCTGGGCGGCCAGCAGCACGATGCCGTCGTGCATGGCGGCGTCCCAGGCTTGCCAGCCGCCGCCCGGGCCGCCGATCCGGTCCGCGGCCGGAACCCGGACATCGTCGAACTCGACCCGGTACTGGGTATCGGCCGCGAGCGTGAAGTCCTGCGTCAGCGTAACGCCCGGGGCCGACGGATCGACCGGCAGCAGGTCGACGTCGCGCTCGCCGTCGCCGCTGCGCGCCAGCACCAGCAGGCGGTCGGCGGCCTGCGCGAAGTGGACGTAGCGCTTGGTTCCGTTCAGCACGAGATCGTCGCCGTCGGGACGCGCCCGGAGCTGCACGCCCTTGGGCCCGAAGCCGTTCTTGGGCTCCAGCCAGGCGGGCGCCCAGACGCTCTCCCCCGAGGCGATGCGCGGCAGCCACTCGGCCTTCTGCTCCTCGCTGCCCGCCTCCAGCAGCACGCCCGCGCCCATCACGGCGCTCTGGAAGTGGGGCGAGGGCGCCAGCGTGCGGCCGAACTCCTCGTAGGCGATCGCGGCCTCGAGCAGGTTCTGGCCGCTGCCGCCGTAGCTCTCGGGGATCAGCACGCCGAGCAGGCCCAGCTCGCCCAACTGGCCCCAGAACTCGGCGGGGTAGCCGATCGGATCGTCTTCGAGTTCGCGCACGGTCTCGATCGGGGCGTACTCGTTGCACACCCCGCGGACCATCTCGCGCAGCATGTCCTGTTCTTCGCTGAAGTCCAGATCCATCTCGGGTTCCTTTTCAGGCCGCCGGGCGCGGACGCCAGGCGTCGCCGGCGCGCTCCCAGGGGTTGTCGTCGGCCTCGACCGGCAGGGCGACGCGCACCTCGCACGACGTCTTGACCTGGCCGTCCACGCTCAGGCGCACGTCCAGGGTGGCCCAGCCGCAGCCGGCCGCGTCGGTCTCGACCTGAGTCACGTCCGCGGCGAAGACCATCCGGTCGTCGGGATAGACCGAGTCCTGCATGCGGAAGATCATCCGCCCGATGCGCCCCCGCGGACCGCTCCAGTCGGTGACGTAGCGCTCGAACCAGTGCGCCTGGTTGGGGGTGTTCAGGAAGATGTTGCGCGTGCCGTTGCGGTTCACGGCGAAGTCGTAGTCGTGGTGCATGGGCCGCCAGTCGCGGCTGGCCAGCGCGCCGAGCACGACCGTCGTCGCGCTCACGTCATAGGCCAGCTCGGGCAGGGCGTCGCCCTCCCGCAGCCGGTCGAGGGTCAGGGTCGCGTCAGTCGTCATCGCCGTGCCTCCGGTAGCCGTAGCCGGTGATCGATTCGAAGCAGACCTGCTCGCCGCGCTGGTTGGTGTACTCCTGTTCGATCACCCAGAAGCGACCGACGCCCAGCTTGGTGCGCTTGGGATCGCTGACCGAGGCCAGGCTCTGGCGCGCCGTCAGCCGGTCACCGGGGCGCACGGGGACGCCGAAGACCAGCTCGTTGTGGGTCATGATCGCCTCCGGCAGGTCCAGTTCCCGCTTCAGGTCGAAGTGGATCTGGTAGGGCATCTGCTCGCTGACGCCGTCCGGTGCCCATTGGTGACGCCGGAACCAGACCGAGATCATCGACAGCGGCGCGGTCGGCCCGCCGGTGATGCGCTCGGCGGCCTTCTCGTCCCAGTAGATCGGATTGCCGTTCTCGACCGAGGCGCAACTGGTCTGGATGTGGCCGCTCTGGATCTCGAAGGTGGTCTCCTCCGTGTACCAGACCTGGCCAACGCGCGCTGCGATCTCCGGCGGCAGTTCTTCCATGCGGCTCTCTTCTCCACTCATTCGGCGGCCCCCGAGGTGCGCAACTCCTCGATCTCGGCGGCGCTCAGGCCGGCGTAGCGCAGGAACTCGTCGGTGTCGCTGGCCCGCTTGGGCCGCACCTGGTAGACGGGCAGGTCGCGCCGGCTGCCGGCGAAGACCGGCGCCAGCAGCTCGAACTCGCCGCGCTCGGCGTCGTTGGCGCTGCAGAACACGCCGCGCTCGCGGTAGTGCGGGTCGGCGATCAGCTCGGGGACGCTGTAGACGGGCGAGACGCAGGTGTTCGCCGGCGCCAGCTCCGCCACCCAGTCGTCGCGGTCGCGCTCGGCGAACGCTGCCCGGAAGGCCTCGCGGATCTCGTCCTGGCGGGCGTCGTCCTCCTGGTAGGGGATGTACTGCTCGAGCCCGAGCGCCTTGCACAGATTGGCGTAGAAGTGCGGCTCGATCGCGCCCACCGCCAACCACTTGCCGTCGCGCGTGCGGTAGCAGTCGTAGCAGGCGAAGCGCCCGGTCAGAATGTTGCTGCCCGGGCCGGGCAGCACGCCGGTCGAGAGGTACTCGTCGATGTGCTGCGACATCAGCGCGAGCACCGCGTCGGCCGCGCACACGTCCAGGTGCGTCCCCTCGCCGCTGCCCGCGCGCCGCACCAGCGCCGCCAGGATGGCGACCAGCGCGTGCATGCCCCCGCCCGCGCTGTCCGCCACGGTGGCGCCGGGGATCGGCGGCCCGCCGTCCGCGCGCGCCGTGGAGCAGTCCAGGAAGCCGCCCAGCGCCAGATAGTTGATGTCGTGGCCGGCCCACTGCGAGTAGGGACCCGATTGGCCGTAGCCGCTGGTCGAGCAGTAGACCAGGCCGGGGTTGCGCTCGCTCAGCGCCGCGTAGCCGATCCCGATGCGTTCGGCCACGCCCGGGCGGAAGCTCTCGATCAGCACGTCGGAGCGCTCGGCCAGGCGCAGGAAGGCGTCCAGCCCGCCCGGCGACTTCAGGTCGAGGCGGATGCGCTTCAGCCCCCGGCCGGCGCCGTAGGAGTAGAAGGGCGGGTCGATCAGCACGCCCGCGCGGCTCGCGGTCGGCCCCACCTTGACCACCGTGGCGCCGTAGTCCGCCAGCCAGCGCGAGGCGCGCGAGGCCGGGCCGACGCTGGACAGATCCAGGACGGTGATCCCGTCGAGCAGGGGAGAATCGGCCACCGTCGCGTCCTAGAAGTTCTTGGGGAGCCCCAGCTTGCGGCGGGCGATGATGTTCTTCTGGATCTCGGAGCCGCCGCCGCCGACCGTGTCGATGACGGTGTAGCGGTAGGTGCTCTCGGCCCGGCCGCGCATGGGCGCGTCCTCGGTGTGCTTGCGAAGCTGGGTGCCCGGGCCGCCGATGTCCATCGACAGGTTCGCCACCCGCTTGGACAGCTCGGTGGCGTAGAGCTTGTACATCGACGCCTCGTTGGTGGGCGGCTTGCCGCCCTTGCTGGCGGCGGCCACGAACTTGAGGCCCAGCAGGCGCGCCACCTCTCCCTGGGTGACCGTCTGGGCGATCTTGGAGCGCACCAGCGGGTCGTCCTTGACCGGCTCGCCGTCGCAGGTCTCCTCGCGCACGTGGTCGCAGAGCAGCTCGATCCGCTGCCGGATCGGCGAGTACATGAACATGGTGAAGCGCTCCAGGTCGAGCGCCTCGGAGATGTAGCCGAAGCCCTTGTTCAGCTCCCCGACCCGGTACTCGTCGCTCACCCAGACGTCGTTGAAGTAGACCGCGTTGGTGATCTCGTCGCCGATCGTGGGGAGGCCCTGGACCTCGAGCCCCGGGTGGTCCATCGGGATCAGGAAGAGCGTGATGCCGCCGTGCTTGTCCTCTTTCTTGGTGCGGGCGCCGACCCAGTACCAGTCGGCGAAGTGGGCCGAGGTGGTCCACATCTTCTGGCCGTTCAGGCGCCAGCCGTCACCTTCGCGGATCGCCTCGAGCTGCATCGAGGCGGCGTCCGAGCCCGCCTGGGGCTCGCTGTAGCCGACCGCGAACTCGACTTCGGCCTTGAGGATCTTGGGCAGGAACTCTTGCTTGAGCTTCTCGCTGCCGTGGCGGATCAGCGTCTTGCCGATGATGCCGACGCCCTTGCCGATCTGCGGCGCGCCCACCCCGGCCAGAGCTTCGTTGAGCAGGTACTCGTACACCCCCTCGCCGTTCTGTCCGCCGTACTCCTCCGGCCAGGTGATGCCCAGCCAGCCCTTCTCGGCGACCTTGCGCATGAACGCCTGGCGCCGCGGCGTGTCGTTGATCTGGGTCATGTTCTCGCGGAACACGTCCATGACCTCCGGGTGCCGGTTCTCCTCGATGAACTTCTCCACTTCCTCGCGGAAGGCGTTCTGCTCCTCCGAGAAGTCGAAATCCACGAGCCTTCCTCCCGTCTGTTCGCCCCGATCGGGGCCGGCCGCGGCCGGGGCGCCCGAACCGCGCCCGCGGGGCGCTCGCTGCGGCGCCCCGCGCGAGGGCGCGAACCTAGCACAGAACGGCTGGCGGCTGGGAAATCCCCGCCGGGGCGAGCAGACCGCCATCGGAGGACCTCTATACTGTCGCCCCTCGGAGGTGAGGCATGCGGATTGACGAGGTTCGGCACCCCGACCGGCAGCCCTGGGGCAAGCCGCTCGACGGCGTTCGCGTGCTGGCGGCGGAGCAGATGCAGGCGCTGCCCTACGCCACCCAGTTGATGGCGCATCTCGGCGCCGACGTGGTCAAGGTGGAGCACCCCACCCGCGGCGAGTCCGGCCGCGGCGCGCGGCCCGTGGTGGTCGACGAGCAGCGGCGCGAGGTCGGGGCGACCTACCTGCGCAACAACCTGGGCAAGCGCAGCATCGGTCTCGACCTGAAGCGGCCCGAGGGCGTCGATCTGTTCAAGCGGCTGGTGCCGCACTTCGACGTGGTGGGCGAGAACTTCAAGTCGGGCACGATGGAGCGGCTGGGGCTGGGCTACGAGGTGCTGTCGCAGATCGAGCCGCGGATCGTGATGGTCTCGATCTCGGGCTTCGGCAATACCGTGGAGACCCCCTACGCCGCCTGGCCGGCCTACGCGCCGATCGCCGAGGCGATGGCGGGATTCTACGAGGCGAACCGGCGGCCGGACGAGAACGTTCGCGCGATCGTCGCGGGCGCGCTGGGCGACATCGGCAGCGGCATGTTCGCGGCCATCGGCGTGCTGGCCGCGCTGCGCCACCGCGAGGCGACCGGCCTGGGACAGTACGTGGATCTGTCGATGTACGACGCCATGCTGGCGATGGACGACATGGTGCCCTTCATGTGGTCGATGGGCGCCGGCCTGCCGCAGAAGGGCGGCAAGGGTTTCGGGATCATCGAAGGCTACGCGTGCAAGGACGGCCACTTCGTGATCGAGGTGATCCGCGAGCCGCAGTTCAAGCTTCTGGCCAAGGCGATCGGCCGCCCCGAGTGGTGCGACGACCCGCGCTTCGAGACGCGCGCGCAGTGGGACGAATACAAGGAGAGCCTGATCCGGCCCGCGATCGAGGCCTGGGCGAGCGACAAGACCAAGCTCGAGGCGTGCTTCGAGCTGGCCGATGCCGGCGTGGCCGCCGGACCCAGCAACGAGGCGGCCGACATCCGCGCCGACGAGCACGTCCGGCGCCGCGACATGCTGCTCGAGGTCGACCGCCCCGACGCCGAGGATCCCTTCCTGGTGGTCGGCAACCCGGTCAAGCTCTCGCGCGTCGCCGAGGGTCCGCTGCGCTCCTTCCCGCGCCTCAACCAGCACACCGACGAAGTGCTGCGCGAGACCCTGGGAATCGACGACGCCGAACTCGCCGGTCTGCGCGAAAGCGGCGTGATCGGATAGCTCCGCCCCGCGACGCCGCGGTCGATTCCGACGGGGCAGCCCCCCGGCTCGACCCGGACCGACTTCCCTCACACTCCAAGGAGAACCTCATGACCGAGTGGATCCTGGTCGACTACGAGAACGTCCAGCCGGCCGACTTCGACTCCATCCGCGACTCCGGCACCCACATCATGGTGTTCCTCGGCCCCAAGCAGAAGAACATCCCCGCCGCCCTCGCCACGGCCCTCCAGCCCTTCGGGACCGCGGCGCGCTACATCCAATGCTCACGGCAGGCCAAGAACGCGCTCGACTTCCACATCACCTTCTACCTCGGCCGGCTTTCGCTCGAACACCCGAAGGCGCGCTTCGTGATCGTCTCCAGGGACACCGGCTACGACCCGCTCGTCCGTCACGCCGCCGACACCCTCGGGATCGACATCGTCAGGAAGGGGTCGTACCGCGCCGAGCCCTCTGCCAGGACCCGCCAGCCCAGGCGGGAAAAACCCAAATCCGACCCGCCCCAGACGAGCAAGCCCAGGACTCCGGCGGCCAAAAGCCACCCCCCCTCGCTCAAAGCGGTTCGCGACGCTCTCGTCCAGGCAGGCAGCTCGCGGCGACCGAGGAAGAGGCTCACGCTGCGCAACTGGATCAACGCCCGCTTCAACAAGGAACTCACCGAAGCGGGCTTCAAGAACCTCATCGACGGTCTCGGCCGGCGAGGCCTGGTCACCGTCTCGGGCGACAGGGTGACCTATACCTTGCCCCCCAAACCCGTCTCGGACGGCTGACTCGCAACCCCGGCCCGCAAGCCTGCGCCGGCGCTACTCCGGGCGCACGGCGAAGCGGCGCGCATAGACGCCGACCAGCCCGAGTTCGGCGGCGAGCACCAGGTGGAACGCTCCCGAGATCCAGGCGGTGAACCAGTCGGACTCGGAAAGCAGGGTCAGGCCCAGAACGATGCGCGCGAACATGGCGGCGAAGTAGACCGCGGCGAGCGCCAGCAAGGGGGCGCTCCAGCGGCGGGCCAGCACGCGGCGGCCGGCGTACATGCGGGCCGCGGCCCAGAGCGCCCCCGCCGCGATCGCGATCTGGGACGCGAGCAGCGCCGGGTACGGCAGCCCGCTGCCCTGCCAGGCCTCGAACGGCGGCAGGAACTCGAGCGGCGCCCAGCGCTGCACGGCCTGGCCGGCGACGCGCCCCAGGAAGGCGAGGTTCAGGGCGGTCAGGGCGAGGGCGTAGCGCCGGGGGCTCACGCCGGCTCCGGCGCCGCGGCGGGGACGAGTCCGCCGGGGTCGATCTCCAGCCCGAGGCCCCCGTTTCCCGGGTCCGACCAGGGCTCTGCGTCCAGCAATCCGCCGCTGCCGAACATCAGACTCGGCGAGGTCAGGTCGCTCTGCAGCAGGTGCGTGCCGAACGCGCCCTCGCTGGCGATCAGGTTCGGGCCGGCGGCCCTCATCAGCGTCAGGGCGGCGCGGGCGAGGATGCTGGTCTCGCCGACCTGGGCGCCGACGATCACGCCGACCCCGCGCTCGGCGGCCTTCGCGGCGACCTCAAGCGAGCGCAGGATCCCGCCCAGCTTGGAGACGCGCAGGTTGGCGATCCAGCGAGCGGGGTCCTGGAGCGCGCCGAGCTGGTCGGCGCGCAGCAGGCTCTCGTCGAGCACGATGCGGGCGCCGCACTCCCGGCCGACGCGCTCGAAACCTTCGATGTCGCCCGGCCGCAGCGGCTCCTCGACCGCGAAGACCGCGCCGGGCAGGCCCCGCAGGTGGCGGATGCATTCGTCGGGGGAAGTCCACAGGTTGTTGGCGTCCAGACGCACGCGCACCGGCTCCCCGGAGCCGAAAGCGCGCAGCTTGCCGCGGTCGCGCCGCGGGTCGCCCGAGAGCTTGAGCTTGAAGTCGCGCATCCCCCACTTGCGGTAGCGCCGCAACTGCCAGCGGTAGACCGGCCAGGGCGCGTCGCCCAGAACCGCGGAGTACTGGAAGGACCCCGTCAAACGGGGGACGCCCACCAGGTCCTCCACCGGGCGGCCTTCGACCCGGCCGAACAGGTCGAGTACGGCGGTCTCGAGCGCGCAGAAGGCCGCCGGGTTGCGGTCGATGACTTCGCGGCGGGAGCGCGTCCACGCGCGCAGGCTGTCCACGTCGACCACCTCGGCGGCCAGCGCCGGCGCGTGCTCGGCCAGGAACGCCAGGCCGCTGCCCGGCGTCTCGCCGCTGACGTAGGACCGGGGGCAGCCCTCGCCGTAGCCCGTCCGACCGTCTTCCGAGCGGGCCGCCACGATCAGGTTCTCGGCCCGCCGGCGGCTGGCGGAGGCGTGGCGGAAGACCACTTTGAACGGCACCGGGAAGCGGAAGAAGTCCAGCCGCTCGATCCGCATCCGCCTCATCCCGCCGCCGCGAAGGCGTCGAAGTCGAACCCGCACTCGTGGGCGTACTGCAGGTGCAGGTACTTGAACTGGGCGTCCCGCTGCCCGTCGGCCACCCGCCGCTCCCGGTAGGCTTCGCCCGCGCCCCGGCCCAGCCGCCGCAGCCGCAGCGGCTCCAGCCGCCCGCTGGCGCGCTTGGCGTCGTACTCGATGTTCGCCGCGCGCAGGCGGGCGTCGATCTCGGCGGCGAGTTCCGGGACGGGTTCGGTGCCCGCGGCCTCGAGGAAGAGCGTGTAGCGCGAGCGCTCGCGCTCGGCGAGCGCGATGAAGAAGTCCGGCCGCACGCCGCGCTGCTCCAGGGCGCCCGTCACCGCTTCGAGCACCTGGGTCTCGCACAGCTTCTCGCCGGTCAGGTTGGTGACGCCCTTGCCCTTCTGCACGAACTCCAGCGCGGGCGTACGGCCCAGGTGGCCGCAGACGCGCACGATGTCGTTCATGTCGTAGCGGTACAGACCGTCGGGCGTGGTCGCGAACAGGTAGTACTCGCGCCCCTCTTCCAGCTCGTCCAGCGACAGAACCTCCGTCCCGCCGCTTTCCCAGGCCTCGCGCTCGGCGAACTCGAAGAAGGCATCCTGCAGCGCCGGCAGGCACAGGTTGCGCTGCGCGTCGACGTTGAGCGTGCCACGCAGCTCGCTGGCGACGTAGCCCAGTTCGACGATCGCGCAGTCCTCCGGCAGATCCGGCGAGAGCCGGCGCAGCGCGACGCCGCAGCTCCCGCCCATCCAGGTCACTACGCCGCGGAGATTCGGCCAGATGTCCGCGAAGGTCAGCCGGCCCGCGGCGTCGAGCGCGGCTCGCAGGCGGGCCGCGCGTCGGGGGCGGGGCCGCAGCCGGAAGGCCGCCGCGCCCCCCTCGCCCGCGTCCGTCCCCCGACCCTCCGCGACCGCGGCCAAAAGCGCGTCCGCGTCCCGGTTGACGATCGACAGCAGCCGCACCAGCGTGGAGGAGTTGGCCGTGCCCACGCAGGTCACCTCGGGCTCCGAGAGACCGAAGACGGCCATCGCGCGGTAGCGGTCCTCGTAGTCGGGGATCTCGGAGAGTTCCGGCGGCAGCACGTAGCGGGAGCGCAGCCAGCGCGGCTGGCTGCGGTAGATCAGGCCCGAGGCCGAGCCGAAGGGCGTCCCGCCCGGCATGTGGCCCTCGACCGCCGCGCCGGTGACGGCGAAGGTCTTGCCGGACAGCACCAGCCGCGCCTTCGCCAGCACGTAGGCTCCGAGGCGCTGGTGGGCGCGCAGCCGGTCGAGTCCGCTCGCGGTGACGGGGATGTTCTTGGGTTCCGCGACGGTGCCGCTGGTGCGGTTGTAGTAGACCGGAGGCTCGAGGGTCAGACGCTTCTCGCCCGTCCGCTCCTGCTTCTCGATGTCCTCGCGATGGTCCTCGTAGCCGCGGATCGGGACGGCGCGCCGGAATTCGGCGGCGTCCGCGAGGCGGGCGAAGGCGTGCCGCCGGCCGAAGGCCGTCTCGGCGTTCGCCTCCAGGATGCGCTTCAGCAGCGCGGCCTGGGCGGCCTCCGGCGCCTCGGCCGCCCGCAGCAGACTTCGATGGCGCCGGCCCTGCACCAGCTTCAGGGCCGCTCCCAGCAGCGCGCCGCCCAGGGCGTCCGAGGCTCGGGGCACGGCCCTCTCAGCCCTTCTCCAGGCCCCGCACGAACGGAGTCCGCATCTGCGCCAGGAAGCCGGTCGGATAGGCCCGGTTGGTCAGGCCCAGGCGCCCGACGGCGCGGCCGTCCGGCAGAAAGCGCGTGCCGAAGAGCAGGTCCCAGACGATCAGGTTGTTGCCGAAGTTGGTGTCCGACTCCGACGGGAACTCGGAGTGGTGCCAGCGGTGCAGCTCGGGGCCGCTGATCAGGTAGTTGAGCGGCCCCAGGCGCACGTCGCAGTTCGAGTGCTGGAAGAAGCCGTTGGCGGCGTAGAACACGAAGTAGGCCGCCAGGACCTCGGGCGATACGCCCACGCAGACGAAGGGCAGCGCGTCGACCAGGTACTGCAGCCCCTTTTCGATCGGGTGGAAGCGGCCCACGTTCAGCCAGTACAGCCGATGCGGCGAGTGGTGCACCGCGTGGTACCTCCACATCCAGCCGAAGCCGTGGAACGCCCGGTGCATCCAGTAGCGCAGGAAGTCGGCGGCCAGCAGCATCAGGACGGCCTGCGCCGCCACCGGCCAGGCGTGGGGCCACAGACCTTCGGGCGCCAGGCCGCTCGCCCGCAGCCACTCGGACAGGGCCAGCGCCAGCGTCAGCGAGAGCGCGTAGGGCAGCGCGATCTGCACCACCCCCATGAACAGGGCGTCGCTTCCGACCTCGCGCGCGTCCGGCTTCCACTGCGCCCGGTAGGGCCAGCGGAGCTCGTGCGCCGTGACCGCGATCGCCGCCGCCAGCACCGCCAGGTAGGAGGCCGCGGCGACGGGCGTCCCCGCGGCGGCGAGCGCGGCGTAGAGCGCGAAGCTCAGCCCCAGGACCGCCGGATACGTGGCGACGGCGGCCAGCCTCGAAACCGCTCCACCCCCGCCCGCGTCCGCGTCCGCCACGCCGCTCCTCCGCAAGCCTTTCAGAAGGCTACGCGAGGCTAGGCACCGCCCGGCCCCGGTTCAAGGCGCCCAAGCGCGGGCTACACGACCTTCGCGGCGCGCAGCCCGGCCACCTCTTCGGCGCCGAAGCCCGCCTCGGTCAGGACGTCGTCGGTGTCCTGGCCGACGCTCGGGGGCTCGCCGGTGGCGGTGAACGAGCGGCTTCCTTCGGGTCCGCAGACGCGGATCGGATTGGCGGGGACGGTGGTTCCGGCGACTTCCAGCAGCGATCCGCGCGCCCGGTTGTGGGGATCTGCGACCACCTCGGGTCCGCGGTTGACCGGGTTGACGGCCGCGCCGATGGGGCCCAGGCGCTCCAGCCACTCCGCGGCGGGGCGCGACGCGAAGATCGCCTCCAGGCGCTCCGCGACCCGCTCCGCTTCGTCGCCGCTCGCGCCCAGCTTGTCGGCCAGCTCCGGGGTCTCCAGCCCTTCGCAGAGCGCCGCCCAGGTGCGCGGCTCGGCCGCCGCCACGCTGACGAAGCGGCCGTCGGCGCAGGCGTACATGCGCCGGTCGGGGCCCTCGGGGATGCGCAGCGGCGAGTTGGTCAGGGCGCTCGCGCTGCCGGCCAGCAGCCAGGCGGTCGCGTCGGCCAGGCTGATGTCGAGCTGGCAGCCCTCCCCCGTCCGGTCGCGCTCCGCCAGCGCCGCCAGCACGCCGGTGGTCGCCAGCATGGCGCCGACCGGCACCGACAGCATGGCCGCCGGATGCCAGGGCAGCTCGCGCGCCAGGGCGTGGAGCAGGCCCGCGTGGCCGGCGTAGGAGAGATCGTGTCCCGCGCGGTCCGAATAGGGGCCGTCCTGTCCGAAGCCGGTGATCGAGCACCACACGATTTTCGGGTTGGCCTCGCGCGCCTGCGGGTAGCCGAAGCCGCGCGCCTGCATGCGGCCGGGCAGCATGTTCTCGACCAGCACGTCCGAACTCGCGGCCAGCCGGCCCAGCACCTCGGGGGCCCGTTCGTGGCGCAGGTCGAGGGTCATGGACCGCTTGCCGCGGCTGAGGCCGACTTCCCCCACCACCAGGCTCGGCTGGCCGCTCAGCCTGGGCGACTCGACGCGGATCACCTCGGCGCCCAGGTCGGCGAGCTGCACGGTGCAGTAGCCGCCGGGGGGCAGCAGGGTCAGGTCCAGGACTCGGACGCCCCGCAGGGGCTGGATCGACATGCTCTTGTCTCCGCGGCCGGGTTCGGCGCGGCGGGCATCTTGCCAGATCGCGCGCGCCGGGCTCCGCCGAGGACCGCCCGGGTCCCGCGCTGGAGATCGAGCGAACGGCGGTTTAGGCT
>JAGWBS010000056.1:18715-35841 GCA_021295775.1 Pseudomonadota bacterium
AAGGTGGCCTTGATCAGCGGCGCGGCGCGCGGCATGGGGCAGTCGCACGCGCGGCTGTTCGCCGCGGAGGGCGCCCGGGTCGCGGTCTGCGACGTGATCGACGGGGAAGGCGCGGCGGTCGCCGAGGACATCGGGGACTCGGCCCTCTACCTGCACCTGGACGTGACCCGCGAGGACGACTGGAAGGCGGCCGTGGCGGCGACCGTGGATGCCTTCGGCAAGCTCGACGTGCTGGTCAACAACGCCGGCATCGCCGAGGGCGCGCCCCTGGCCGAGATGACGCTGGCCAGCTACCGGCGCGTGACCGAGGTGAACCAGACCGGCGTCTTCCTGGGCATGAGGGCCGCGATCGAGCCGATGACGGCGGCCGGCGGCGGTTCGATCGTCAACATCTCCTCGATCGACGGCCTGATCGGGATGAACAACATCATCGGCTACGTGGCCAGCAAGTGGGCGGTGCGCGGCATGACCAAGGCCGCCGCCATGGAGCTCGGCCCGCGCGGCATCCGCGTCAACTCCATCCACCCGGGCTTCGTGCCCACCCACCTGGGCACCCCCGAGGGCGTGTCTCCGGACGCGGTCCGCGCCACGCTCGACGCGCACTCGGAGCGGCTGGCGCCGCTGGGGCGCGCCGGCACGCCCGAGGACATCTCGCGGCTGGCGCTCTTTTTGGCCTCGGACGAGAGCGCCTACTCGACCGGCTCGGAGTTCGTGGCGGACGGCGGCGTGATCGCCGGCTATCCCGCGCCGGGGACGCGCCTGAGCGACTGAGGCCGCGCGGCATGCGGCAGCGCCCGTGAGCCGGGGACCGGCCCGCCTTCAGTAGCTTCGCGGCAGGCCGAGACCGCGGTTGGCGATGATGTTCTTCTGGATCTCGGAGGTTCCGCCGCCGATCGTGTCCACCACGGTGTAGCGGTAGGAGCGCTCGAAGCGGCCGCCCACCGGAGCGCCCTCCGCGCCGGGCTTGAGCTGCCCCTCGGCTCCCATCAGGTCCAGGGCCCAGTTGGCGACGCGCTGGCCCAGCTCGTTCATGTACAGCTTGTACATCGACGACTCGATGCTGGGCACGCGGTCCTTGAGCGCCTCGCCGATCACCCGGCGCTGCAGGAGCTGCGCCACCCGGAGCTGGGTGGCGATCTGCGCCGCGGCCGAGCGCACCCGGGGTTCGCGCCGCAGCGGCTGCCCGTCGCGGCGCTCTTCGCGCAGGTAGTCGAAAAGCGCCCGGGCCTTCTCCTCCAGCGGGCCGATGGGCATCATGGCGAAGCGCTCCAGGTCCAGCGCCTCGCAGATGTAGCCCCAGCCGCGGTTGACCTGGCCGACCACGTAGTCGTCGGAGACGAAGACGTCGTCGAAGAAGACTTCGTTGGTGCGCTCGTCGCCGATGGTGTAGGTCGGCAGGATCGTCAGGCCGGGGACGTCGAGGCGCAGCAGGAAGAGCGTGATGCCGCCGTGCTTGGAGTCCGGGTCGGTGCGCGCGCCCAGCCAGTACCAGTCGGCGAAGTGGGCCGACGTGGTCCAGATCTTCCGGCCGTTCAGCCGCCAGCCGCCCCCCTTCGGGTCGCGCGTCGCCCGCAGCGCCATCGCGGCGGCGTCCGAGCCCGCCTGGGGCTCGCTGTAGCCGATCGCGAACTCGATCTCGCCGCGCGCGATCCGGGGCAGGAACTCGCTTTTGAGCTTGTCGCTGCCGTGGCGGATGATCGTCTTGCCGACGATGCCGACGCCCTTGCCCGGCTGCGGGGCGCCGTGGCGCGAGAGCGCCTCGGTCAGGATGAAGTCGTAGATGCCGCTGAGCTCGCCGCCGCCGTATTCGCCGGGCCAGGACATGCCCAGCCAGCCCCGCTCGGCCAGCTTGCGCATGAACGCGCGCTTGGGCGGGGTGTCGACGGTCTGCGAGAGCTGCTCGGGGTTGGGGTCCATCACCTCGGGCGAGCGGTTCTCGGCCAGGAAGCGCTCGACCTCGCGCTCGAACGCCTGTTCTTCGGGCGTCAGATCGAAGTCCATCTCCTCCCTCTCCACTCCCTCGGCCTGCGACGCGCCGGCCGCGGATCCGGCCACCGGGTCTGCAATCGCACGCGGGCCGGCGCGGCGTCAACCGGGGCGAGTGCCCGGGCGTGTTCCCGGCTCGCGGGCGGGTGATCGATGGGCTTCCGCCACGCAGCTCTGTGTTAGCATGCCCCCCCTTCGGAAAGGGGATTCAGCGCATGGCCTCGACGGAAGACCGCATCAATGAGCTGGTACGGCAGTTCCTGGAAGTCGAGCGGGAACTGGACCTCGACGCCAATTTCAACGACGCCGGCGTGTCCTCCGTGGACGCCCTGGCCTTCATCAAGACGGTCAATCGCGAATTCGACATCAGCATTCCCCCGAGGATCTAGAGCAGATCCCGACCCTGCGCAGCTTCATCGAATACGTCGACTCGCACAGCGGGTAGGCCCCCTGGGCCGCGGCCGATACGCCCGTGGTCGTTCCCTTCCCGAGTTCCAGCTCTGCCGCGCCCGACGGCATCGGGACTCGCCCCGCGGCGACTGCTCGTGACCGCGCGGGACGCCCGCGGCAGCGCGGAACTGGAATTCGTGGCCTCGAGCGGCGAAGAGAACCTCGAAGACCAACTGCTGCTGCTCGAAGACTGGACCGACGAGCCGAACGAGCGCGAGATCTCCCTGCGCCTGCTGCGGCTCTACGCCTCTTCCGTCCGCCACCAGCAGTACCACGAAACCGACATCGTAACCGTGCGCGTGGACGCCACCGGTTAGCTCTGCGACCGGGACTCCGGAGCGGCGGATCGGGGCCGGTCCGCGGGGTCGGGCTGAGAGCGGCGCGGGAGGGCGGGGACCGGGCCGCCGGCCAGGGCGGGCCGGCGCGGACACGAGTTTGTATGCTCCCCGCGCCATGCAGCCGATCCCCGACCGCTACGACGCCGCCGGCAGCGAACGCGCCTGGGCGGAGCGCTGGGAGAAAGAGCGCATCTACCGCTGGGACCCGGCTCGCTCGCGCGAGGAAACCTTCGTGGTGGACACGCCGCCGCCGACCGTCTCGGGCGAGCTTCACCTGGGTCACGTGTTCAGCTACACGCAGACCGACCTGATCGCGCGCTACCAGCGCATGCGCGGGCGCAACCTGTTCTATCCGATGGGCTGGGACGACAACGGCCTGCCCACCGAGCGCCGCACCCAGTTGGTGTTCGGCATCCGGCCCAACCCCGACCTGCCCTACGATCCCGACTGGCGGCCGAACCGCGCGCGCGGCAAGAAGGATCCGGTGGTCGAGGTCTCGCGCCGCAACTTCGTGGAGGCCTGCTCGCTGATCTGCGCCGAGGACGAGCGGGCGTTCGAGGAGCTCTGGCGCAGCGTGGGACTTTCCGTCGACTGGACCCAGACCTACGCCACCATCGACGAGCGCTGCCGGCGCATCTCGCAGGCCTCCTTCCTGGACCTGGTCGAACGCGGGCAGGTGAGCCACCGGCTCGCGCCGACCGTGTGGGACGTCGACGACCGCACGGCCGTTGCCCAGGCGGAGATCGAAGACCGCGAGGTGCCGGGCGCCTACCACGACATCCGCTTCGGGCTCGAGGACGGCGGCGACTTCGTGATCTCGACCACCCGCCCGGAGCTGCTGGGCGCGTGCGTGGCGGTCGTCGCCCACCCGGACGACGAGCGCTACCGGGAGCTTTTCGGCCGGCGGGCGGTCACGCCACTGTTCCGGGCTCCGGTGCCGATCCTGCCCGCCGAGCACGCCGACCCCGAAAAGGGCACCGGCATCCTGATGGTCTGCACCTTCGGCGACGCCCAGGACGTAGAGTTCTGGCGCGACCGGGAGCTGCCCACGCGGCAACTTCTGGGAAGCGACGGACGGCTCGCGCCGGTGCGCTTCGGCGAGGCGCCCTACGAGAGCCTGGACCCGGAGTCCGCCAACGCCGCCCACGCCGAGCTGCAGGGCCGGACGGTCAAGCAGGCGCGCGCGGGCGTGGCCGAGCTGCTGGCCGGCGACGGCTCGCTGGTCGGCGACCCGCGGCCCATCGCGCACCCCGTCAAATACTACGAGCGGGGCTCGCGGCCGCTGGAGTTCATCCTCACCCGCCAGTGGTTCATCCGGCTGCTCGACCACCGCGAAAAGCTGATCGAGCAGGGGCGCAAGATCGACTGGCACCCCGCGCACATGCGGGCGCGCTACGAGAGCTGGGTCGAGGGCCTGAACCAGGACTGGTGCGTGAGCCGCCAGCGCTACTCGGGCGTGGCCTTCCCGGTCTGGTATCCGATCGCGGACGACGGCTCGGTCGACTACGACCAGCCGATCTTCGCTCCCCGCGAGCGGCTGCCCGTCGACCCCACCAGCGAGCCGCCCCCGGGCTTCGACGAGAGCCGGCGCGGCCGGCCCGGCGGCTTCGCGGGCGATCCGGACGTGATGGACACCTGGGCGACCTCCTCGCTGACGCCGCAGATCTCCAGCCACTGGACGCTCGACGAGGCACGGCACGCGCAGCTCTTCCCGGCCGACCTGCGCCCCCAGTCGCACGAGATCATCCGCACCTGGGCCTTCTACACCATCGTCAAGGCCTGGATGCACCACGCCGAGGTGCCCTGGCGCAACGTGGCCATCAGCGGCTGGATCCTGGATCCGAACCGCAAGAAGATGAGCAAGTCGAAGGGCAACGTGGTCACGCCCGGGGGGCTGATCGAGCAGCACTCCGCGGACGCCGTGCGCTACTGGGCGGCGCGCGCCCGGCTGGGGGCCGACACGGCGCTCGACCCGCAGGTCTTCAAGCTGGGCAAGCGCCTGGCGACCAAGCTCTTCAACGCCAGCCGCTTCGCGCTGCTGCAGCTCGACCGGATCGGCGGCGCGCCGGCCGCGGCGATTTCGGAGCCCCTCGACGTGGCCTGGCGCGCGCGGCTGGCGCGGACGGTCGAGCGCGCCACGGCCGACTTCGAGGCGTTCGACTACGCCGGAGCGCTGCAGACCACCGAGGACGCCTTCTGGGACTTCTGCGACCACTACCTGGAGCTGGTCAAGGCGCGGAGTTACGCCGAGGACGACAGCGCCGCCCGGCGCTCGGGCGCGGCCACGCTGGAGCTGGGGCTGAGCGTCTTCCTGCGCCTGTTCGCTCCCGCCCTGCCCTACGTCACCGAAGAGGTCTGGTCCTGGCGCTTCGCGGGAGCTGCTTCGGAAGCGGCCGGGACCGGAAGCGACTCGTCCTCCATCCACCTCGCGCCCTGGCCGCGGATCTCCGAACTGGGGGTCGACGAAGCCTCGCCCGCGGACGACGCGGCCTACGCCGCCGCGGTCGAGCTGAGCCAGAAGATCCGCGGCGCCAAGACCCGCGCCAAGAAGAGCCTGCGCTGGCCGGTCGCGAAGCTTCGGGTGACCGGCTCGGAGGCCGACCTGCAGGCGCTGCGGGGAGTGCTGGACGACGTCCTGGCCTCGGGTTCGGTCGCCGACGGCGCCTGCGAACTGACCCCGGGCGCCGCGCCCGAAGCGGAGCGCTTCTCCGCCGAGATCGAACTGGCCCCCGACGAAGACGGCTGAGCGGCGCTCCCGCCAGCCTCGCACGGTACGCGGTGCATGCGTTCGCGAGGGCGGCCGCGCGCGCCCGGCGCTCTAGGTGAGGTCGTCCTCTCCGCGGCGTTCGAGTTCCGCCACCACCCGGCGCACGTCCTGGGCGCGGTCGGCGGAGGCGACCATCAGCGCGTCCGGGGTCTCGACCACGACCAGGTCGTCGACGCCCAGCAGCACCACGCGCTTGTCCCGCTCCGCCCAGACCAGATTGCGCCTGGCTTCGATGCCGAGCACGCGCTGGCCGGGGCGGAAGCGGTTGCCCTCCCGAAGCGGCAGGTGCTCGGCGAGTGCGTCCCAGCTTCCCAGATCCGACCAGCGGAAGCGCCCGCGCACCGCCCGCACCCGCTCGCTGCGTTCCAGCACCGCGTAGTCGAAGGAGATCGGCTTCACCCGCCGGTAGGCGCGGATCAGGCTGCGGCGGGCGACGGCCCGGCCCTCCGCCAGGCGCTCCAGCACCCCGCCGAGAGCGTCCCAGACCTCGGGCGCGTGCGCGCGGAGCTCGGCCAGGATGCGCCGCGGCCGGGCCACGAGCATGCCGGAGTTCCACAGGTACTCGCCGCTGCGGCAGTATCGCCGCGCCGTCGCCGGGCGAGGCTTCTCCACGAAGTGGAGCACCCGCGCGGCTCCCCGCTTCGCGGCGGGGTCCAGGCGCAGGTAGCCGTAGGCGGGGTCCGGGCGGGACGGCTCGATCCCCACCAGCGCCAGGTTCTCGCCGTCGGCGGCGGCCCGGGCGGCGGATTCGACGGCGCGCACGAAACCGCGCGGATGCGGAATGTGGTGGTCCGCCGGGAACACCCCGACCAGCGCGTCGGGCGCGCGGCCCGCGGCCCAGGCGGCCCCCCACGCGATCGCGGCGGCGGTGTTGCGCGCCTCGGGCTCGAGCAGGACCTGGACGCCGGGTCGGGAAGCGACCGCCGCCCGGGTCAGGCGGGCCAGGTGCGAACCGCCGATCACGGCGATGTCCCGGGGCTCGCTCAGCTCCGACAGCCGCTCGAGCGTGGTCTCCAGCGGCGTCCGGCCGCCGGCAAGCGGGACGAAGGGCTTGGGGCGGCCGCGCCGGCTGGCGGGCCAGAAGCGCGTGCCCGCGCCGCCCGCCAGCACCAGGGAGAGGAGGCGGGGAGCCACTTTCAGCGGCCGACGCCGGAATAGCGAAAACCCAGCCTCTCCATCTCGGACCGGTCGTAGACGTTTCGCATGTCGATCACCACCGGGCGAAGCAGGGCGGCCCGGATGCGCCGCAGGTCGAGGCCGCGGAATTCGCTCCACTCCGTCGCGAGCACCAGCGCGTCGCTGCCCTGCGCCGCGTCGTAGGCGTCCTTGCAGAAGCTGACCTCGGCCAGCTCGGCGGCGGCGTTGCGCATCGCCTGGGGGTCGAACGCGCGCACGTGCGCGCCGCGGCGCTGCAGCCCGCGGACGACATCGATCGCCGGCGAGGAGCGGATGTCGTCGGTGTTGGGCTTGAAGCTCAGGCCCAGCACCGCCAGGGTCTTGCCGCCCACCCCGCCGGTCATCTCGTCGATCTTGGCGAGCATGCGCTCGCGCTGCGCTTCGTTGGCTTCGATCACCGCCTCGATCACGCGCTGGCGGACGCCGAGGTCCTGGCTGAAGCGGACCAGCGAGCGCGTGTCCTTGGGGAAGCACGAGCCGCCGTAGCCGGGGCCCGGGTGCAGGAACTGGCGGCCGATGCGCGCGTCCAGTCCCATCGCCCGCGCGACGTCGTGGACGTCCGCGCCGACCCGCTCGCAGAGATTGGCGATCTCGTTGACGAAGGTGATCTTGGCGGCCAGGAACGCGTTCGAGGCGTGCTTGATCATCTCGGCGGTCGCCACGTTGGTGGTGACGAACGGGACCTCGAGGCGGTCCAGGGGCTTGTACAGGTCCTTCAGGATCTCGACCGCGCGCTCGTCCTCCGCGCCGATCACCACCCGGTCCGGCCGCATGAAGTCGTCGACGGCCGAGCCTTCGCGCAGGAACTCGGGATTCGAGCACACGCTGAACGGGACCTCGGCGCGGCCGGCGGCGGCGGCCGAGGCGGCGACGATCTGGCGCACCCGCTCGGCCGTGAGGACGGGCACGGTGCTCTTGGTGACGATCACCTTGTAGCCGTAGAGGCACTCGCCGATCGCGCGCGCGACGTCGTCGACGTAGCTCAGGTCGGTCGTGCCCTGTTCGCCGGAGGGCGTGGGGACCGCGATGAAGACCACCAGCGCGGGCTCGACCGCTTCGCGCACGTCGGTGACGAAGCGCAGGCGTCCGGCGTCGGCGTTGCGGCGCACGAACTCGTCCAGGCGCGGCTCGTAGATCGGAACCCGTCCGGCGTTCAGCCCGGCGATCTTGTCGGCGTCGGTGTCCACGCAGGTGACGCGCAGGCCGAACTCCGCGAAGCAGGCCCCCGTGACCAGGCCGACGTAGCCCGTGCCGATCACCGCTACGTTCAAGCGCCCGCTCCCTCCAGGCGGCGCGCGCCGGCCGAAACCCGCGCCCGCCGAAGCACGCCGAGTCTACAGGCCGGGCGGCGAATCCTCCCCACCCCCGCGGCGAGCCGGACCCTCACTTCCCCGGCCCCGGGTCCGCGCGCTTTTCGCGCCAGCGCGTCAGTTCGGAGTCGACCATGATCCGCACCAGTTCGTCGAAGGAGGTGCGGGGCTTCCAGCCCAGCTCGCTCCGGGCCTTGGCGGGATCGGCGACCAACAGGTCCACCTCAGCGGGCCGGTACAGCTCCGGGTCGACCCGCACGTGGCGGCTCCAGTCGAGCCCCAGGTGGCCGAAGGCGATCTCGCAGAACTCCCGGCAGGTGTGGTCCTCGCCGGTGCCCACCACGTAGTCGCCGGGCGCCTCGCACTGCAGCATGCGCCACATGGCCTCGACGTACTCCGGGGCGTAGCCCCAGTCGCGCCGGGCCTCCAGGTTGCCCAGGAGCAGCTCGGACTGGAGCCCCAGCGCGATGCGGGCCGCGGCCTCCGCGATCTTGCGCGTGACGAATTCGCGCCCCCGGCGCGGGGATTCGTGGTTGAACAGGATCCCGCTGCAGGCGAACAGGCCGTAGCTCTCGCGGTAGTTCACCGTGATCCAGTGGCCGTAGAGCTTGGCCACGCCGTAGGGGCTGCGCGGGTGGAAGGCGGTGGTCTCGTCCTGGGGAGTGGTCCGCACCTGGCCGAACATCTCGCTCGACGAGGCCTGGTAGAAGCGCGCCTCCGGGGCGACCAGGCGCAGCGCCTCCAGCAGGCGCGTCACCCCCAGCGCGGTGAACTCGCCCGTCAGCAGGGGCTGCGAGAAGCTGGTGGGCACGAACGACTGCGCCGCCAGGTTGTAGACCTCGTCCGGGGACACTTCGCGGATCAGATTCACCAGCGAGAGCTGGTCGAGCAGGTCCGCCTGCCGCAGGTCGAGCCGGTCGACCAGGTGGGCGATGCGCTCGAAGCTCTCGGTGCTGGAACGCCGCACCATCCCGACCACCCGGTAGCCCTTCTCCAGCAGAAGCTCCGCCAGGTAAGAGCCGTCCTGGCCGGTGACGCCGGTGATCAGCGCGCAGCGGTCCTGCGCCATCTCCGCTCCTGTCCGGACGAGCCGGTCGAAAGTTCCCGGCCGAAGGTTTAGCGGAAACCCCGCCGGGCGCCCGCGGGCGGCGGGCTGGCCAAGCGGCCCGCGGCTGCTTCATGCTTGGGCCGCGATGGCCGACGCCCGGCAGCGAATCGACGAGCTCTGCCGCCAGCTCGCGGAGCACGACCACGACTACTACGTGCTCGACCGGCCCACCGTCTCCGACGCAGAATACGATCGCCTGTTCCGCGAACTGGTCGCCTTGGAGGAGGCCCACCCCGAACTGGCGCGCGCCGACTCGCCCAGCCAGCGGGTCGGCGGAGAGCCCGCGGAGGGCTTCGAAACCGTGCGCCACGCGGTGCCGATGCTCTCGCTGGGCAACGCCGCCTCGGTGGAGGAGGTCGAGGCGTTCGACGCCCGGCTGCGCAAGCTGCTGGAGAGCGAGGCGCTCGAATACACGGCCGAGCCCAAGTACGACGGCGTGGCCGTCGAGCTGCTCTACGAGCGCGGCGAGCTGACGCTGGGATCGACGCGCGGCGACGGCCGCACCGGCGAGGACATCACCCACAACCTGCGCACCGTGCGCTCGATCCCGCTGCGGCTGCGCGGGCCGGCCCCGGAGCTGCTGGAGGTGCGCGGCGAGGTCTTCCTGCCGCTGGAAGAGTTCGCGCGAGTCAACGCCGAGCGCCTGGAGCGGGGCGAGGAGCCATTCGCCAACCCGCGCAACTGCACCGCCGGCACGCTGCGCCAGCTCGATCCCAAGGTGGCGGCGCAGCGCGGGTTGGACATTTTCGTCTACGGCGTGGGGCGGGGCCACGCCGAGCTGGAATGCGCGAGCTTCGCCGCCCAGCGCCGGCGCCTGGGCGAGCTGGGCTTCAAGGTCGACGGGCGCTTCGCCGCCGGCTGCAGCGTCGACCAGGCGGTGAGCTTCCACCGCGAGCTGGAGACGCAGCGCGACTCGCTTCCCTACGAGGTCGACGGCTCGGTGCTCAAGCTCGACGAGTTCGCGCTGCGCGAGCGCGCCGGGGAGCTGAACCGCGCCCCGCGCTGGGCGGTCGCGTTCAAGTTTCCGGCGCGCCAGGAGACCACGCAGGTCAAGGACATCCGCGCCTACGTGGGGCGCACGGGCGCGCTCACGCCGGTGGCGGAGCTGGAGCCGGTCCGCATCGGCGGGGTGACGGTCGCGCACGCATCGCTGCACAACCAGGACGAGATCGAGCGCCTCGACGTGCGCGTGGGGGACACGGTGTTCGTCGAGCGCGCCGGCGACGTGATCCCAAAGATCGTCAAAGTCGTCGAGCAACGGCGGCCCGCCGATACCGCGAAGTACCGCCTGCCCGAAGAGTGTCCCCAATGCGGGACGAAAGTTGTTAAGGGCGAGGAGGAAGTCGTCCGTCGCTGCCCGAACCTGGCCTGCCCCGCGCAGGTCAAAGAGCGGTTGCGGCACTTCTCGAGCCGTGGCGCGCTCGATATCGACGGGCTGGGAACAAAGCTGGTCGACCAGCTGGTCGAGCGCGGACTGGTCAAACGCCCGCTGGACTTTTTCAAGCTGGACCTGGAGACGCTGGTTGACCTGGAGCGCATGGCGGACAAGTCGGCCGACAATCTGATCGAAGCGCTGAAGCGGGCCAAGCAGGTGCCTGCCGGCCGCCTGCTCTACGGGCTGGGGATCCGCCATGTGGGCGAGCGCGTGGCTCAGCTCCTGGCCGAGGCCTACCCGAATCTTGGCGATCTGCTCGACGCCGAGTTCGAGGCGATCGAGGCCATCGAGGAGATCGGTCCGATCATCGCCGCCAGCGTGCGCGAGCACTTCGACGTTTCCGACAACCGCAACGAGTTCGAAAAGCTGCTTGATGAACTGGACGTGATCCCCCCCGAACCGCGCCCCCCGGCCGGCGACGGCCCGCTGGCCGGCAAGAGCCTGGTCCTGACCGGCAAGCTCTCGGAGGCGCGCGGCGAACTCAAAAAGCGCATCGAGGCCGCCGGAGGCAAGGTCAAGTCGGCGGTCACGCCGCGCACCGACTACCTGGTCGCGGGCGAGAAGCCCGGCTCCAAGCGCGACCGGGCCGAGGAGCTGGGCGTCGAGATTCTGGACGAGGAGGGCCTGCGCGGGCTGCTCGAGACGGCCCCCGGCTGAGCGCCGGGCGGGCTTGCGCCTATCCGCGCCGGCGCAGAACGCGCGCGTAGGCGTCGCGGCGCGGCAGCCCCAGCTCGCGGGCCAACTCGCGCGCGGCGTCGCGGGCACTGAGACCGTCGGCCAGCAGCTCGTCGATGCGCGCGTCGGCGTCCCCGTCGGGAGCCGGTCCCGAGTCGGCCGGCGCGCCTTCGACCACCAGCGTCACTTCGCCGCGCAGCTCACCGAGCTGGAGTTCGCCCAGCCGGCCCCGGAGCACCTGCTCGTGCCGCTTGGTGAGCTCGCGGCAGATCGCCACGCGGCGGGGGCCGAGCGCCGCGTGCAGGTCCGCCAGGGTGCGCTCCACCCGCGCGGGTGCTTCGTAGAGGACCAGGCTGCCGGGGAACGCCGCGCACAGCGCCAGCTCCTCGCGGCGGGCGCGGCCCTTGCGCGACAGGAAGCCCAGGAAGGCGAACGGCCGCGTGGGCAGGCCGCTGGCCACCAGCGCCGCGACCGCGGCGGTCGGCCCCGGGACCGGCACCACCTCGAAGCCCGCGTCGAGGGCGGCGCGGACCAGGCGCTCGCCCGGGTCCGAGATCAGCGGTGTGCCGGCGTCGGACACCAGCGCGACCGACTCCCCGCTCTCCAGC
This sequence comes from Pseudomonadota bacterium, assembly GCA_021295775.1. Taxonomy (GTDB): domain Bacteria; phylum Myxococcota_A; class UBA9160; order SZUA-336; family SZUA-336; genus JAGWBS01. Next base: position 30,569 of record JAGWBS010000056.1, read on the forward strand.
AGCGCCAGCAGCTCCGCGCAGCGCCGGGCTTCGTTGTGCGCGTGCAGGGAGACGCGCGGCGTGCGGATTCCGTGGCGGCTACAGAGCCGGGCGGTGTGGCGGGTGTCCTCGCAGGCGATGCGCGCGACCTCGGCCAGCACGCGCAGCGCGCGCGCGCCGACGTCCTCCAGGTTGCCGATCGGGGTGGCAACGACGTAGACGCGCCCGCGACCGTCCGATATCGTCACGTCCCCTCACCCCTCGGATCGGCCGTCCCGTCGGTGAGGATTGCATGACGAGGGGACCTTCGGCGAGTTCGCGGCGCGCGCTGGGCCGCCGCGGCGAACAGCTCGCGGAGCGCTTTCTGCGCGGCCACGGCCTGCGCATCCTGGCCCGGAACGTTCACCTGCGCCACGCGGAGATCGACCTGGTCGCGCTGGACGGGGACGTGCTGTGCATCGTGGAAGTGCGCCTGCGCACGGGCTCGAACTTCGGCACCGCGCGCGAGTCGGTAGACGCGCGCAAGCGGCGGCGGCTGGGCGCGGCCGCCTCGGAGCTGCTGGCGACGCGACGCCTCCCGCGGCACCGCTCGCTGCGCTTCGACGTGGTCGCGATCGACGCGTCGGTCGAGCCGCCGCGCATCGAGCACCTGCGCGACGCCTTCGCGCTGACGCGCTGAGCGGCCGCGCCGGCCCCCGGGTTCAGGCGTCCTGCTTGTTGTAGTCGCGGCGGTCGCGGATGCGCGCCTTCTTGCCCGTGCGCTCCCGCAGGTAGAACAGCTTGGCCCGGCGCACCCGGCCCCGCGACTTGACCTCGATCTTGGCGATCATCGGCGAGTGCAGCGGGAACACCCGCTCCACGCCCACCCCCGACGAGATCTTGCGCACGGTGAAGGTGGAGTGGATTCCGTTGCGGTGCTGCTGGATCACCGCGCCCTGGAAGACCTGGATGCGCTCCTTTTCGCCTTCCCGGATGCGCACGTGCACTCCGACCGTGTCCCCGGAGCGGAACTCGGGATGGTCCGTCCGCAGGGCCTCACGAGTCAGTGCGTCGATCTGTGTCATCGCGAATCTCCCGGAGGATCTCGTCGTCCTCCTCGGTCAGATGCGTATTTTCCAGAAGCTCCGGCCGGCGCCGGCGCGTCAGGCGCAGCGCCTCCCGCCGCCGGTAGCGCGTGATCGCGGCGTGATCCCCCGACAGCAGAACCTCCGGGACTTCGCGCCCGCGAAACACGCGAGGACGGGTGTATAGCGGAAACTCGAGCAGTCCGTCGGAAAAACTGTCCTTCTCGGGCGAGACCGGATTGCCGAGCACCCCCGGGATCAGGCGGGTGACGGCCTCGATCACCACCAGGGCGGCGGCCTCTCCGCCGGCCAGCACATAATCGCCGATCGACAGTTCCCGCGCACCCGTCTCCTCCAGGATGCGCTGGTCGAAGCCCGCGTAGCGCCCGCAGAGCAGCACGATCTGCGGCGCTGAAAGCAACTCTTCCGCCCAGGCCTGGTCCAGCAGCCGCCCCCGCGGGCTGAGGGCGAGCAGGGTCGCGCCGGCTGCCGCCACCGACTCGAGCGCGGCCACTACCGGCTCGCAGGCCAGCACCATCCCGTCCCCGCCGCCGTAGGGCGCGTCGTCCACGCTGCGGTGGCGGCCGGAGGCGAAGTCCCGGACGTCCGTCAGGCGGATGTCGAGCAGGCCCGAGCGGCGCGCCCGCCCCAGCAGCGATCCCTCCAGGAAGCCCTGCAGCAGCTCGGGGAAAATCGTCAGCACGTCGATCCGGGGACCGGCCGGCCCCAGGGCCCCGTCCGGGACCAGGCCCGCGGGCGGATCGATCCACAGCCTTCCCGCGTCGAGATCGACATGGGTCAGGATCTCGTCGACGGCGGGAATCATCAGCGGCTCGCCCCCGCCCCGCACGACCAGCAGGTCGTGACCCTCGGTGGGCCAGATTTCCGCGACCGTTCCCAGCCGCCGGCCGTCCGGAACGTGCACCGGCAGGCCGATGATCTGACGCCAGTAGTACTCGCCCTCGGGCAGGGCCCGCAGCGAAGCCTCAGGAATGGCCAGACTGGCCCCGCCCCAGGCCTCCGCGCGCTCCTGCGAGTCGAGTCCCTCCAGCCGGAGCTCGACCTGCCCGCGGCCGTCGCGGGCCGGCTCCAGGGCGCGCGCCTCGACCACCCGGAAGGCGATCTCTCCGGGCTTGCCCCTCAGGCTGACGCGGCCGGCCGATACCAGATTGGCCGGATCGTCACCGTGCAGCGTGACGCGCAACGCGCCGTCGCCGCGGCGGGCACGCCCGACGCGCCCGACTTCCAGCCAGCCTTCGCCTGCGATCGAAGCCACGCTCCACCCGAGAAGAATCCGGGTCGGCCGAGGCCGTTCAGGATCCCGCTGCCGGCGCCTCCGCCGCGGGCGTCTCCGCCGCCGGCGCCGCGGGAGCCTCTGCCGCGGCCGCCTCCACGGCGACCTCCTGCGGCTCCTCGGCGTGGCGCTCGACAAGCGTGCGAACCGTGTCCGAGACCTGCGCGCCCTGACTCACCCAGCGGTCGTACGCCGGCTTGCGGATCGAGAAGCTGCCCGCGCCCAGCGGGGCGTACGTACCCAGAAACTCGATCACACGGGTCTCGCGGCTGCGCCGGGAATCCACCGCGACCACGCGGTAGAACGGGCGCTTCTTCGAACCTCCGCGAGACAAACGGATCTTGACCATCGGCCGACTCCAGGGTCAGGGCGGTGCAAACTAGACGCAGCCCGGAGCGCCGTCAAGCTGGGCCGGCACGGGGCCGCGGCGGGATTTCGGCCCGCGGGACGGTCGGCGCGGAGTGGTCGAGCCGCGGGCGGAGCCGCGGCGGCGACTGCGCTAGGCTCTCGCCATGGCACGCCGGACCCCTCCCGGACCCAGGTCGAGCGCGCCGCAGGGAGTGGCCGACCTGCTGCCCCGGCTGCTCGAGGACCTGGGGCTGGACGCCGCCTCGCGCCACGGCCGCATCCTGCGCGCCTGGGACGAGGCGCTGGGAGCCGGCTTGGCCGCGCACTGCCGGCCGGACGGCGTGCGCAACGGCGAGGCTCTCGGCCGGGGCCCGGACGCGAGCTGGAGCCAGCGCATCCAGCTCGAGAAGCCCCACATCCTGGCGCGCTTCCGCGAGCAGTTGGGCGAGGACGCTCCGACCGGCCTGAGGCTGCGGATCGGCCGCGGCGGGCCGGGCTGATCAGCCCGCTTCCGGGAGCGAGACCGGCCCCGGCCTGAGCGTCCGGAGCTCTCCCCGCGCGGACACCGCCACCACGGTCGAGGCGGCCAGGCCCCCGGCGGCGCCGCCGACCGCGACCGGCAGCCGCGGCCCGAAAACCCGCTCGACCTCGGCCGCTCGGGCGCAGGGCGGCTTTCCCGCGAAGTTCGCGCTGGTGGACACCAGGGGCCCGCCGAAGGCCGCGACCAGGGCCGCCGCGGTCGGATGCGGCGAGCAGCGGAAGCCGACCCCGAGCGGGGTCGCGACCGCCGCCAGCGACTCGTCGGGGCCGGGCAGAACCAGTGTCAAGGGGCCCGGCCAGTGCTCCCGCGCGAGCTCCGCCGCGCGCGCGGGCAGGCCCGGGACGTAGCGTTCGAGCTGCTCCGGGGAGCCCACCAGCACCGACAGCCCGGACTCCGGGTCCCGGCGCTTGAGCCGCCGCAGACGTCCCACCGCCGCCGCGGACAGGGCGTCCGCGCCCAGGCCGTAGACCGTCTCGGTCGGGTAGGCGACCACCGCGCCGGCGCGCAGCTCCTCGACCGCGGCCTCCAGTTCCAGGATCAATTCGCGGCCAGTCCCCGGGCGGCGATGTCGGTGCGGAACTGGACGCCCTCGAAGCGGATCCGCTCGACCGCCCGGTAGGCCCGGTCGCGCGCTTTCCGGAGCGTGGGGCCGCTGGCGGTCACCCCCAGCACGCGGCCGCCCGCGGTCCGCCAGCGCCCGCCGTCGCGGCTCGTCCCGGCGTGGAAGATCTTCACGCCCGGAAACGCCCCGGCCTCGTCGAGCCCTTCGATCTCGATTCCCCGGGGGTAGGAGCGCGGGTAGCCCGGGCTGGCCAGGACCACGCAAACCGCCGGGTCTCCCAAGTCCAGTTCGTGGCGCTCCGGCAGCCGGCCCTCGGCCGCGCCGGCCAGCAGCGGCAACAGGTCGGAGCGCAGGCGCATCAGCAGCGGCTGGGTCTCGGGGTCGCCGAAGCGCACGTTGAACTCGATCACCTTGGGCTCTCCGCCGCGCAGCATCAGGCCGCAGAAGAGCACGCCCCGGTACGGGTGGCCTTCCGCGCGCAGGCCGGCGACGGCCGGGGCGACGACCCGCTCGACGACCCGCCGCTCGACTTCGGGGTCGACCGCGGGCGTGGGCGAGTACGCGCCCATGCCGCCGGTGTTCTCGCCGCGGTCGCCGTCGAGAGCGGGCTTGTGGTCCTGGGCCGCGCCCAGCGCCACGAAGCGGGTGCCGTCGCAGATCGCGTAGTAGGACGCCTCCTCGCCGTAGAGCCGCTCCTCCAGCACCACGCGGGCGCCGGCGTCGCCGAAGCGCCGCTCGCGCATCACCTCGCCGATCGCCGCCAGCGCGGACTCCGGACCATCGCAGACCGTCACGCCCTTGCCCGCGGCCAGGCCATCGGCCTTGACCACGATCGGTCCGCCGTCCTCGCGCACGTGTCGCTCGGCCGCCTCGGGGTCGTCGAACACCCGGCTCTCGGCGGTGGGGATGCCGTGCCGGCGCATGAAGTCCTTGGCGAAGCTCTTGCTGCCCTCGAGCCGGGCCGCCCGCCCCGAAGGCCCGAAGACCGGCACCCCGGCTTCGCCCAGGGTGTCGGCGAGGCCGCCCACCAGCGGGTCTTCGGGCCCGACCACGACCAGGCCGGCCCCCAGCCGCCGGGCCAGCGCCAGAACCGCCTGCCGGTCGGACGGGTCGACCTTTTCGCAGCTCACGTCGAGCCCGATCCCGTCGCTGCCGGGAGCGCAGATCACCTCGTCGACGCTCGGGCTGCGCGCCAGCGCCCAGCTCAAAGCGTGCTCGCGCCCCCCCGATCCCAGCACCAAAACCCGCATCCACCCCTCCTGGGGGGCATATAACATGCACCGCGCGCTACACGCGCGGTGATACACAGAACTCCCCAGCTACCTGTCCGAGATTCGCGCGCAACACGCGCGGCGATAAACAGAACTCCCCCGTTCACCTGTCCGAAATACGCGCGCCATACACGCAACGATCTCCGGAACTCCCTGTCCGACCCCCCAAACGAACGCACCTCCCCCGCCAGGCCACCGAGTCCCTCTCTCGATC
>JAGWBS010000057.1 GCA_021295775.1 Pseudomonadota bacterium
CGCTCCCGCAGCGCCTCCAGCGCCACTCGCTTCTTGAAATCCGCCGTGAAACGGCGCCTCTTCCTGGTCATTCCAGTGTCTCCTCTCGACACCGGAGTACACCTCAGCGACCTGTCCAAAAAAGTGGGACCACCTCACCCGATCAGCTTGCCGACTAGCGAAAGGTTTTCGCCCGCCATGACGGCTTGGCTGGCCGCCGTGTGACGGAGGTCGTGGAGGCGCAGCCTGCCGAGCCCGGCATCGGCGCAGACCGTCCGCCAGCAGTTCGTGAGGCTCCATTCGCCCCGGCCCTCGGCATGGCGCGTAAACAGGAAAGCGTCAGGGTTGCGCGCGTCTGGCAGCGACTCGATAAGCGCCCGTGCGGCCTCGCCGGGCGGCACCGCGCGCGGGCCGGTCTTCGAGTCTTCGAGCGCGATGGCGTCCTCGACGATATCGCGCTCTCGGGCGATCCGAAGATACTCCGCGGTGTAGTCCACTTCGGACAGGTGATACCGGCGCAGGGTTCGCGGCAGATCGACCGGCTCCGGCCTCGCGTGCTGGACTGTCAGGTTGTCCCAGATCACCAGATCGTCGGGGGCCCAGACGTGGGTGTGCACGTGCTCCGGGTGGTAGAGGACCGCGTAGATTTCCTCCAGGAGTTCATCGCTCTCCGCACGCTCCAGGCCGACGAAGCGGTCGGTGTGCTGCCGGCAGAGGAAGAGGGTCTCCACGCCGAACGAGTTCCGGAAGATGGCGGGATGGCGCGCCCAGTAGTGCTCGGGCCCCCACCCCGCCTCGCCCCGCGGGATGATCGGATCGGGCTCCTGGCTGCGAACCTCAGGTGCGTCCAGTCGATCCAGAAAGCAGGCATGCGCCGCCTCGAGCTGTTTCAGTCGCTTCACCAGGGCCTCGGGAAGCCGGTCGAGAACCGTCGCCGAACTCGCGAAGAGAGTGGGCGTGCACCCCGGCGTGATGTCCAGGGCGTAGAGGGAGTTGACCGGGTTCGGCACCGGGTCGTAGGCGTAGTCGTAGTGGAAGATCAGCTCGCCTTCCGGTGCGGTCGTCTCCCGGTGCTGGTTGGTGACTTCCATGCGCAGCGGCTTCCCGTCTTCCGCGCGCTCCAGGCGGCCGAGGGCCGAGAGAAGATCGATGTGCCGCTCGTCCGAGAGCGGGCCGTCCCGAACGACCAGGAGACCCTGGTGCTCGACCAAGAGCCGCCGCAGCTCGAGGCGCTCCTCCTCGGTGAGCCGGTTTCCCGTACCGAGATGAACCTGCGCCCCGAAGGGGGCATCGATCGGCGTGCTGTACATCTTTGGCGCATGGTAACTTCGCAAAGGAAAACCGGATGAGCGAGGAACGCGAAGATCTTCTGTCGGGAAAGGCTTGGCGGGACTGGTGCGACCGGCTCAAGGCGGCCGGCGAGCGCATTCTGGAGGCCGATTTCCCGTCCGACGAGCGGACGCGGGTCGAGGGCTTTCGCGCCCTGACTCGTCTGCTCGCGTACGCCACGCGGCTGGAGATCGAAGCGGGCGACCCCCTTCACCCCGAGTTCGTCCGCTACGAAGAGCCGCACACGCAATGGGGCGGGCCGAATCCGGACAATACTTACCTGAGAGCCGTGATCGATCCCCGCGAGACCTATCGCATCCGGGCGAACGTCCGGGGAGTGCATCAGGTCATCTTCTGTCAGCACGAAGGGGACATGCACTTCGAGCAGTACGGGGTCTATCACGAGCGGCATCTGGATGACTTCGAAGTGGAGCCGGACGGGACGCTCGAGTTCCAGGTCGGCCCGACCGAGCAGGCCGGAAACTGGATTCCCTCCCATTCGGAGGCCCGTCTGTTCACGATCCGCATCTATCTGTCGGACTGGGAGGCTCACGCCTCTCCGGCCTTTCACATTGAGCGTGTGAGCGGAGCTGTGGATCTGCCACCGCCCCTAGCCGCGGGCGATCTCGCGCGCGGACTCGATCGCGCGGCCAGTTGGGTCGAGGCGTCCATTCCCTACTGGAACCAGTACTCCTGGGGCGCCTTTCGGGCCGGAACGGTCAACCTGGCCTCGCCGGCGCGATCGGCGCCCGGCGGCGCCGACAACATCGTCTACGGAAGCTGCTTCTGGGATCTCGCGGACGACGAAGCGCTTCTGCTGACCTGCGAGGTGCCCCGGGCGAAGTACTGGGGTTTCACCACGCACACTCTGACCTGGCTGGAGTCCGGGGACTTCGGGCGCCGCCAGACCAGCCTCTCGGGCGACCAGGTGCACATCGACCCCGACCAGCGGGTGCGAATCGCTGTGTCGATGCAGGATCCGGGCGTTCCGAACTGGATCGATACCGAAGGCCGGAGCCAGGGGCTGCTCGCCTACCGCTGGGTGTGGGCCGAATCGAAACCCACGCCCGAGGCCGAGGTGGTGAAGGTTTCGGAGATTCGATCCTTCGTTCCGGAGTCTCATCCGAGAGTGACTCGGGACGAGCGCCTCGAGCGGCTTCGGCGTCGGACGGCCGCGCTGAGGTCCCGTTACCTGTGAGGTGGACGCCCCCCTCGCGTCCCGAGTGGGTGCGCAACCTGATCGCGCACGGCGGCGACGTGGGCGGAGCGGAACTCCTGATTCCTTTCGAAGCCGAGGCGCTGATCCGACGCGCGTGCCGATCGGTCGGGCTGTCGGACTTCGGGCCCGACGCCGATTGGCGGCCGCACTCGCGATAAGGCGGCGCGGCTCCACTTGGCGGGACGAGTGCTGACGGGAAGCGAGCTGCTGCGGAGTCTGCAGAATCGCCTCAAACTCAACGATCTTTGGTCGCGGAGGCCGTCGGTCCTCGACACCCCGGTGGAACGTCCGGTGTTCGTGACCGGTTCAGCGCGGTCGGGCACGTCGATCACGCACGAACTCCTGGACTGCGATCCGGCGGTGCGGGCGCCGCTGCTGTGGGAGATGCTGCATCCCGTCGAACGCTCGGAGGGGACGGGATCTCCCGGCAGGGCCCAGACCGCGGATCGGGCCTACCGCTTCTGGCACCAGCTTCAGCCCGAATACGAAAGCATGCACTTCAACGCGGGATCTCTCCCGAACGAGTGCATCTACATCTTCCTGGTCAGCTTTCTCTCGGACCAGTTCGCCGGTTGCCACCACATCCCGAGCTACAGCGCCCATCTGAGTTCGGCCGACCACCGATCGATCTACCGCGAGCACCGCCGAGTCCTGCAGACGCTGGAGCCGGGTTCCGAGTCCGCGCGCTGGGTTCTCAAGGCTCCGAGCCATCTGTCCATGCTCCGATCCCTCTTCTCCGTCTATCCCGACGCGAGGGTCGTGATCACTCATCGCGATCCGGTCCAATGTCTTTCGTCCGCGCTCAGTCTGATGGGCACACTGCAGTGGATGCGCTCCGAGCACGTCGACCTCGAACCTTTGGTTCGAGAGATGCCGGCCCAGCAGGCCGATCTCTGGCAGGACGTCCAGAGCGCGCGAAGCAGCGGAGAACTGCCCGATTCCCAGTTCATCGACGTTCGCTACTGCGATCTGGTCGCGGATCCCGCGTTCGCGATCGGCCGGAACTATCGAGAACTGGAATGGGAATATTAGCGCGAGCGCGAGACCGCCGTGCGGGAGTACATCGCGGCAAAGCCGAGGGGTTCTCACGGAGCGCACGCCTATTCGCCCGACGAGTTCGGAATCGATCTCGGCGTCGAGCGCGAAAGATTTCGTGCCTACCAGGAACGTTTCGAGGTCCCGAGCGAGATCGGCTGACGCCTCGGGGCCTGCTCACCCGCGTGCGTTCGCTTTCCCGCCCATCCGCATCGAACGGGGACCGGGTTCCCCCCGGAACGACGACCGGCTAGGCGTTCCGCCCCGGATGGAAGGCGTTCACGGCTCTCAGCATCGGCAGATCGAGCTGGGTCTTCACCCCCGGGGCCGCGGCGACGACGTGCGGCATGCTGTTCATGCAGTTCATCGCCGTGCAGAGCAGGCCATAGGCGGCCGAGTCGCTCCCGTCCTCGGCTCCGCAGGTGAACTTGAGACGCAGGGGAGGCTCGCCTTCGATGACGATCTCGTAGGCCCACGGGTCGGAGAAGGGCCAGTCGGGATCGAGGTCGCTTCCCATCTTCCAGCGGGTTCGGAAATCGATCACCGCGTCGTCGCCGACGATGCCCCGATAGTCGAAGGACTGACCCGCGACGTGGCCCTGGCGGATCGTTCCCGTCTTCGTGCCCAGCTCCAGGTCGATCGCGATGTCGCGCTTGGCCAGGGCGAACTCGTGCCGCTTTTCGTAACGGTCGATCTCGACCCCGAGACCCTGAGCGACCAGTGCGATCGACTCGAAGAAGACCTTGCTCATGACTTCCAGCAGGGCCGGCGGGTTCGCGCGCGCGGTCTCGGGAGGCATGTCGAATCCCAGCATCCGCACCATGTCCCAGCTCTCGTTGATGCGCGACATGTCAATCACCTCGTAGACGATGACGCGGTCGATTCGCCGGCTCATGGCCGAGAGCACCAGCGGCAGCCGGTCGCCCGAGAACCCCGGATGGATCCCCGACCCGTGAAAGCTCACGCCGCCCTTCCGGCAGGCGGCCTGGATCCGCGCGGCCACGCCTTCGTCGCCGATGGTTGTGAAGCCGGTCGGCGTGACGAGGTTGCGTCCCGCCTCCAGGATGCGGCAGAGCTGGCCGATGCTCACCAGCAGGGGCGCGAAGTGCACGACATCGGCGTCGATCGCCAGCACCTCGTCGACGTCGTTGCTGGCGATCACGCCCATCGGGCCGACGCCCGCGATCTCCCCGGCGTCGCGCCCCGCCTTCTCGGGACTGTGCACGTAACAGCCGACGAGTTCGAACGCCTCGTTCTGCCTGCAGCTGGCGATGGCGAACTTTCCGACCGTTCCGGTCGCCCACTGGACGACGCGGATCGGACGAGCCCGAGATGTCATGAGTCGCTCCTTTCTCGCTCGCCGAGTCTCGGCATCATGGTCCCTTGCCCCTGGGCGGGCAATCGGGTGTGGCCGAACCCTTCGCGCGGTTCATCGCCGTATCCGGAGAGCTTGTACGTCGTGCGAGGCCGTCAGTCGGGTCTCGCCGGCGGGTCGTCGGCAAGGGGGATGGCCGGTGCGGAGACCTGTTCGGCGATGATCCGGATCACGACGCGCTCGTCGCCGGGACGGTCGAACGGATAGCGCTCGACCCCCATGTAGGCCTGTGCGATCGAGTCGATGAAGGAGCGGTCGCCGTCGTCGCGGATCTCCGCCCGGCCGCGCACTTCGACATAGCGGTTCGGGTTGTTGCGGTGGGGGACGCAGATGGCGACGCGGGGGTCGTGGATCAGGTTCCGGTACTTCCTGCGGTCCTTCGTCGTGCTGACGCGAAGCCAGGTGCCGTCGAACATCACCGCGACCGGGTTGACCGAGATCCGACCGTCCGGCCGCAGCGTGGAGAGGAAGGCGGTCGGCTTGTCGTTCAGGATGTCGTGCACCGACTCCGGAATGGAGAGGGTCTCGCGCTCGTCCACGTCGGGGCCTCCTGGGTTGGGCAGACGGAGTATCCACCAGCCACCGCCTCGTGACACACGGGCTTAGAATCCACTCCCCACGCCATGCAGGAACCGGAGGTTCCATGTTCCGAATGCCCCGCGCCGTTCTCGCGGCCACGCTGCTGCTCGCCGCTCCCGCGCTCGCCGATCCGGAGGCCGGCACGCCCTACTCCCCGTACGGAGCGGAGGACTTCCCGAGGAACGTCTACTGGGGCGACCTGCACGTCCACAGCAGCTGGTCGCCAGACGCGGGCGGTTCCGGCAACGAGAAACTGACGCCGGACGCCGCCTTCGCCTTCGCGCGCGGCGAAACCGTCATCGCCCACAACGGCCAGCCGGTGCGGCTGCGCCGGCCGCTCGACTTCCTGCTGGTGTCCGACCACAGCGAATACCTGGGGCTTTTCCCGATGCTCGAGGAGGGCTTCCCGTCGCTGATCGCCAGCGAGACCGGAGCGCGCTTGGCCTCGCTGCTGAAGCAGGGGCGCCGCGCGCGCGTCGGCGGCGAGTTCGCCGCCTCGCTCGGATACGCGGAAGGCCCGCTGGTCGACCGCGAGTTCGTCTCGAACGTGTGGCCGCGCGTGATCGAGAACGCCGAGCGCGCCAACCGGCCCGGCCGCTTCACGGCCTTCATCGGCTACGAGTGGACCTCGATGCCGGGGGGCGCCAACCTGCACCGCAACGTGCTTTTCCGCGACGGCGCCGAGCGCGCGCGCCAGGTCGAGCCGTTCAGCTCGGTGGAGAGTCCGGACCCCGAGGCGCTCTGGGCCTACCTGGCCGACTACGAGGCGAAGACCGGTGGAGGCGCGATCGCGATCCCGCACAACAGCAACCTGAGCGCGGGGCGCATGTTCGAACACAGCCGGTTCGACGGCGGTCCGCTGACGCGCGCTTACGCGGAATCGCGCACGCGCTTCGAACCGATCGTGGAGGCGACCCAGATCAAGGGCGACAGCGAGACTGCGCCGTTTCTGTCCCCGGACGACGAGTTCGCGGACTTCGGCACCTGGGACGCCAGGGGCGGCATGGGCTTCGGGCCGCACGAGGAGTGGATGTACCCCGGTGAGTACGTCCGCCCCGCGCTGGGCCACGGTCTGGCCCTGGGCGAGAAACTCGGCGCCAACCCGTTCCGGTTCGGCCTGATCGGCAGCACCGACGCCCACACCAGCCTGGCGACGGCGGACGACGAGGACTTCTGGGGCAAGTTCTCCAGCAACGAGCCGTACGCCGGACGCCAGGCGGATCCGTGGTCGGCGCTCGACCTGCCCGAGAACCCGGGGATTGCCATTCCGCGGGAGCTGCCGCCCGGGATGTTCACCTGGTCGCTGGTCGCGTCGGGCTACGCCGGCGTCTGGGCCCGCGAGAACACGCGTGCGTCGCTCTTTGACGCGCTGAAGCGGCGCGAGACCTACTCGACCACCGGCCCGCGCATGACGGTGCGCTTCTTCGGCGGCTGGAACTACGCCGGCGAAGACGCTCTCGCCCACGACGTCGCCAGGATCGGCTACGCCGGGGGCGTGCCGATGGGCGGCGTGCTGGGCGAGCGTGGCGAGACCGAGGCGCCCCGCTTCCTGGTGTCGGTGCTGCGCGACCCGGACGGGGCGAACCTCGACCGCGCCCAGGTGGTCAAGCTCTGGGTCGACGCCGAAGGAGCCGTGCGGGAGCGGATCTTCGACGTGGCGGTCTCGGGCGAGCGGACGATCGGCGAGGACGGCCGCTGCCGCGAACCGGTGGGCATCACGGTGGACGTCGAGGCCGCCACCTACACCAACGCGATCGGCTCGGCCGAGCTCGCGGCCGTGTGGCGCGATCCCGCCTTCGACCCGGCGCGCCCGGCGCTCTACTACCTGCGGGCGCTGGAGATCCCGACCCCGCGCTGGACCACCTACGACGCCGCTCGCTTCGGCACCGAGCGGCCCGCGGACGCGCCGGAGGTGCTCCAGCAGCGCGCCTACACCTCGCCGATCTGGTACTCCCCCGCCGGCCCCTGATACCTTCGGAACTCGCGCAGAGCCCGCCGGCGGGTGGATCGGCATCGCGGTCTGAACGATCGGCTTCTCCGAACCGCCCCAGGAGGTCACCGAGCGATGAAGGGTTCCCCGAGGGAAATTAAAATCCAAACGGTCCCAGCGCGCCTCAGGTCCCTGGTGGCCATCGGGCTGGGCCTGTTCCTGCTCGCCTGCTCGCCGTCCGATCAGGAGGGATCCGCCCCGACCGGCGCGGCGCCCGCGGGCGGGGAGGAAACTCTCGCGCGCGAGGAAGCGGCCGCGGCGATCGGACTGCGCGGTCGGGAAGCGTGCGCGAACCGCGATCCGTCGCGCCAGGTCTTCTTCGGCGACCTGCACGTCCACACGGGCTTTTCGATGGATGCCTCGGTCGCCGGGACCATCGCGGGACCGGACGACGCCTACCGTTTCGCGCGTGGAGAGGAAGTCGAGGGGGTTCCCTTCGATCCCGGGTCGCCGTCTCGCATGCGGTTGCGGATCGACCGGCCGCTCGACTTCGCGGCCGTGACCGACCACGCCGAGAACTTCGGGGCCGTGGCGCTGTGCACCCGGCCGGACTCCCCCGTTTACGACAGTCCCAACTGCAAGGGATACCGGGAGGGGGATTTTCCGGTCGGCCCATTGATCAGCCGGGGTGAGGCGATCGGCCGCCGGATGAACCTGCTCAACATCCCGGAACTCTGCGCGGGCGAGGACGACCCCTGCGGCCGCGCCAGCGCGGACCCTTGGATCGACACTCAGGAAGCCGCCGAGCGCTGGTACGACCGCAGCGCGGCCTGCGCCTTCACGACCTTCGTGGGCTACGAGTACACCTTCATGCCCAGGGTGTCGAAGATCCACCGCAACGTGATCTTTCGCAACGAGGCGGTGATCGACAGTCCGATCCACTCCGACCTGGAACCGAACGTGATCGAACTCTGGCGCCGGCTGCGCGCCGAGTGCATCGAGGCGGACAACGGCTGCGACGTGATGGCGATCCCCCATAACCCGAACCTGAGCAATGGGCACATGTTCGCGGTGGACTACGGCGGCGCCGTCACGCCCGCCGAGCAAGCCGAAGTCGCGGCGCTGCGCGCGCGGATGGAGCCTCTGTTGGAGATGACCCAGATGAAGGGCGACTCGGAGTGCCGCAACGGGCTGTGGCAGGTCGCGGGCGGTCCCGACGAGCTGTGCGACTACGAGAAATTCCGCGACTGGCACGGTGCGCCGCCCGACGACTGCGAGGACGGGACGGGCTGGGGGGCGCTCGTCGGCCAGGGCTGCGTGTCGAGGCTCGACTTCGCGCGCTACGCGCTCCTGGAGGGGCTGAGCGAGGAGGAGCGCATCGGCGTCAACCCCTACAAGCTGGGATTCATCGGCTCCACCGATGCGCATGCCGCCGACCCCGGCGACGCGGTCGAGTCGCTGGCGGACGGCGTCCGGCGTCCGGTGCGCGGGGATCTGTCCGTCTCCCGCGCCGGTCTGGTGGCGCTGTGGGCGGAGGAGAACTCGCGCGACTCGCTCTTCGACGCGATGCGCCGCCGCGAGGCCTACGCGACCAGCGGACCGCGAATGGTGGTCAGGATGTTCGGCGGCTGGGACTACGCGCCGAGTCTCTGCGGGGACCCGGACAGAGCCGTCCGGGGCTATTCCGGTGGCGTACCCATGGGCGGCGATCTGCCCGCCCCGCCCGAGTCGGCGAGCGCTCCGGCGCTCGCGGTCTGGACGGCACGCGACCCGGGAACGCCGGAGAGTCCGGGCGGTCTGCTGCAGCGGATCCAGATCGTGAAAGGCTGGACGGGAGAAGGGCGAACCTTCCACCAGGCCGTGTACGACGTGGCCGGCGAGCCGGACAACGGAGCCGACGTCGACCTTCAGACCTGCGAACCCAGGGGTCCGGGTGCCGAAGAGCTCTGCGCCGTGTGGCGCGACCCGGACTTCGATCCGGACCAGGCGGCCGTCTACTACGCCCGCGTCGTGGAGAATCCGAGCTGTCGCTGGTCCACCCGTACCTGCCAGAACTACACGGGCGTCATCCCGCTCGATCTCTGCAGCGACCCTCGCCTGCCCAAGACGATCCAGGAGCGTGCCTGGACCTCGCCGATCTGGTACACGCCCCAGGGATCGTGATCCCGCAGGTCATGCTCCGCGGGTTCAGCTCGCGGAGCGGATCGCCTTCAGCACCTCGTCGGCGTGGGTGGCGAGGTCGGCGCCGGAGCCCTCGACGTCGTACGCCGCGTGGATCGCGCCCTGCGGGTCGATCAGGTAGGTGATGCGCTTGGGGATGCCGTGCTCGAAGTACTGTTCGCCGGGCTGGCGCTCGGCCTGGTAGGCGCGGCCAGCCGTCTTGTCGACGTCGGCCAGCAGGCGATAGGGGAAGCTCTGGTCCTCGGCGAAGTGCTTCTGCTCGGCGACGGTGTCGAAGGAGATGCCCAGGATCACCGCGTTGGCGGCTTCGAAGTCCGGGGTTCGGTCACGGAACCCCTGTCCCTGGACGGTTCAACCGGGGGTCGAGGCCTTCGGGTACCACCACAGCGCGACCCACTGACCGCGCAGGTCCGACAGGCTCAGCGAGTCACCGTTCTGGTCGGAGAGACTGAAATCGGGGGCCGCCGTTCCCTCTGCGAGCATTTCGTCTCCTCTCGATGCAGCGCTCGGCCGCGAATGGGGCTTCGTCGGCAAGCGTGGGCAGGCTAGCGCTTCCTCGAGACGCTCTCACCCCCGGCCCGCCCGTTTTGCCCCCGCGGGCCTCAGAACTCGAGGATGGCGCGGCCCTCGATGCGGCCCGCCTCCAGCTCCCCGACCGCCTGGTTGATCTCGTCGAGGGCGAAGCGCCGGCTGACCAGCACGTCCAGGTCGAGCAGCCCGCGCGCGTACCAGTCCAGGTACTCGGGAAAGTCGCGCTCGGGGTGCGAGCTGCCGCCCAGGGAGCCGGCCAGGCGCTTCTCGTGCAGGATCAGCTCGCCCGGCGACATCTCGAAGGTCCCTCGCGGGATGCCCACGAAGACGCCCGTCGAACGGAGATTCGACCCCATCGCCTGGCCGCGCAGGGACGGCGCGATCTGGCGGGCGACCTCCGCCGCGCCGATGCAGTCGAAGGCGTAGTCCACCCCCGAGATCGGCTGCCCCATCAGGTCGGTGCGCTCCGGGTCGCGCGTCAACTCGTGGATCCGCTCCACCGCGTCCCCTTTGGACGCGTTCACGCCGTGCGTGGCGCCGTGACGCTTGGCGAAATCCAGCTTGGCGTCGTCGAGGTCGACCGCGATGATGGGGTCGGCCCCGCGCACGTGGGCCGCCGCGATCGCGGCCAGGCCGACGCCGCCCACGCCGAAGACCGCCACCCCGCGGCCCTTCTGGACGTCCGCGGTGTTGATGACCGCCCCGGCGCCCGTCATCACGGCGCAGCCGATGATCGCGGTCACGTCGGTGGGGGTCGCCTCGGGCATGCGCACCAGGAAGAGCTCGTCGACCAGGGTGTGGTCGGCCCAGGTGAACACCATCTGGCTGGCCGCGACCCGCCCGTCCGCCTGTCGGACCGTCGCGGTCCACGGACGCCGATCCGGGTCCAGCACGCGGGGCAGCCAGGTGACCATCACGCGATCTCCCGGCCGCACGGAATCCACTTCCGGACCCACCTCCAGGACCGTGCCGGTGGACTCGTGGCCGAGCACGACGTCGCTCTCGCGCGGCTCGTGGATCTGGTGGAGCTGGCTGTGGCAGATCCCGCTGGCGTGCTGTCGGACCAGCACCTGGTGCGGGCCGGGATCGGGGAGCTGGACTTCTTCGATGCGCAGCGGCCCGGGTTTTTCGGGCAGGACCGCAACGCGGGCTGCGACCGCCATCGAACCTCCGCAAGACGTTGAGACCCCCAGCTTACGGGCTTTCGGCGTCCCTTGTTCGGGTATGCTCGAGCCCCGCCGAGAGGAGGTGCCCCCCGTGAAGATCGTCCCCGAGCAATCCTTCGCCAAGGTCGACGAGGCCATCGCCGCCGCCCGCTCGCCGCGCCAGCGGGCGATGCTGGAGAACTACCGCGAGCACATGGCCGCGGAGATCGCGGGCGACGTGGAGCGGATCATGGCCACTCAGGTCGCCGAGCCCCGCTACCACATCTACGGCCAGGGCGTGGGCGACACCGGGCCGAAGGGCCAGGCGGAGGTGCGCCAGTTCTACGGGCACATCTTCGAGAACCGCTACAACAAGCTGCGCTACGACATCGACCGGATCTTCTGCAGCGACGAGAACCTGTTCCACGAGGGCACGCTGAATATCGTTTTCCCCGGCCAGGTTCTGAAACAGATGGGCATGCCCGTCGATGATCCGGAGGCCTGGTACCTGTACTCCTACCGGACCTGCGCGATCTTCCCCTACGACGAGAACGGCCTGGCCAAGGGCGAGGACGTGTACTCGGACGGCCCGATGAGCATGGACCGCATCCGCAAGCTCGCCCCCGAAGAGCTGCCCGACGGCCTGGTCTGAGCGGGCGCCGCGCGCTGTTCCGGCGGCCGCTCGCCCGCCCGGGGAGCCCGGGGCGAGCCGTGGATGCGGCCACCCCCGTCCGCGTGGATGGGGTTGCCGGTCCGGTAGGTCGAGTCGGACGGGACCGGTTGCCGGGCTGATATCCTTGTCCGCTGTACGACGGAGGGACGGTGATGCAAGTCAGGACGGGAAGAGGGGGGCGGTTCGCGCCGCTGGCGCTGGCCGCTCTGCTGGTTGGGAGCGCAGCGGTCGCCGCGGACGAGTCGGGAGCGGCGGACGACGAGGGGGAGACCGTCGCGGAGGTGATGCGGGTCCTGGACCGCTATCTGGACGCGATCAACGCGCACGACATCGAAGGGCACGTGGACACACTGCACTTTCCGCATTTTCGCTTCGCCCTTTCCAGCCTCATGACCTGGGAGACGGCCGCGGACATGCTGGGGATGTGGCCGGAGTCGACCGAGGAGCGGCGCGAGTTTGCGCGAAAGTCGATGCACGCGGACTGGCACCACAGCGAATGGGCACGCCGCGAGATCGTCAACAGCGGACCCGATAAAGTGCACGTCGACACGCGCATCGTCCGCCTGCGCGAGGACGGCAGTGAGATCGTCTCCTTCGACTCTCTGTACATCCTCACGCTCCAGGACGGTCACTGGGCGATCAAGGGACGCTCGAGCTTCGCTCCCTGAGGCGGGTCATGAGTGAAGCGTCTTCCTCCTCTTCGCGGGCGGCCGTGATCCTGCGCGGCCTGCCCCTGCTCGCCCGGGAGCTGGTCCGCACGGCGCGCGCCAGGTTCGCGGGCGAGCCCGACCGCATGCGCGCGGCCCTGGAATGGGTGCTGGAGCGAGCCGAACCGGGCCGGCCCGACTCGGTGCTGGAAGTTCTCGACGAGTTCGCGCGAAGCAAGCGCTTCCTGATGAACGTGGGGCCGGTCAAGGGCCTGCTGCTCGACGAGTGCGTGGAGCGCGCGGGACCCGCGGCCCGGGTTCTCGAACTCGGCTGCTTTTGCGGCTACTCGGCCGTCCGCATCGCCCGGCGGCTCCCACAGGGACAGTTGGTCTCGGTCGAGAAGAATCCCGGCTCCGTCGAGGTCGCCCGCCAGGTGGTCGACTTCGCCGGGCTCGCAGAGCGCGTCGAGATCCGCCAGGGCGCTTCCTCGGACGAGATTCCGCGCCTCGCGGGCGCCTTCGACCTGGTCTTCATCGACCACCACAAGCCGCTCTACCTCGCCGACCTGCAGGCGCTGGAAGCGCACGCGCTGCTGCGGCCGGGAAGCGTGGTGTTCGCCGACAACGTGGGGCCGCTGTTCGGGGCGCACGAGTATCTCGACTACGTCCGCGGCTGCGGCCACTACGAGACCCGGTACCATCGCTCGACC
Organism: Pseudomonadota bacterium; assembly: GCA_021295775.1. Lineage (GTDB taxonomy): Bacteria > Myxococcota_A > UBA9160 > SZUA-336 > SZUA-336 > JAGWBS01. The sequence goes on from JAGWBS010000057.1 coordinate 13,334, forward strand.
GTGGAGTACACCGAGCTCGAGGACGGCGCCGAGATCTCGGTCTACCGCGGCCCGAAAGCGGAAGCCTGAATCCATCGGCGCCAGGCGTGGGCAGCCGGGCCGGTCACGTCCAATCGAGGAGAGGAGGATGAAGCGGGACGAATCCGCTCTCGACGCGCTCGACATCACCGACGTCGAGCGCTACCGCACGCGCGGCTATCCGTGGGCGGCCTGGGACCGGCTGCGCCGCGAGGCGCCGATCTACTGGTACGAGCGCCCCGGCCACGCGCCCTTCTGGGCGGTCACCCGCCACGCGGACATCCTGACCATCTCGCGCGCCTCGGACGTGTTCGTGAGCACGCGCCGGCTGCGCATCTTCCCCGAGCCGCTGGACAGCCAGATCGTCCACACGCGCCTGGAGGACGCGCGCAAGGTGGGATGGATCGAGTCCGCGCCGCTCAGCTTCATCGACATGGACGACCCCGAGCACACCACCTACCGCCGGGTGATCAGCCGCTTCTTCACGCCGCGCGCGATGAACCGGCAGCAGGAGCTGATCGACGGCGTCGCCGACCGCCGCGTGAGCCTGCTGGAACGGCGGCTGGACGAGGGGCCGAACGACGCCGGCGTGGTCGAGTTCGTGGACACGGTCGCGGTGCACGTGCCCGCCACGGTGCTGTTCGAGATGCTGGGGGTCGAAGAGGCCCTGTACCAGCAGATCCTCGACGAGGTCGACGACGCGGTGCGTTCCAGCCACGCGCGCGCCGAGGCCCGGCTGCCCGTGGAACGGCCGCGCTTCACGATCGATTCCAGCCGCGTCGCCCGCATGATGCAGGACGCCCTCGACCGGCGCGAAGCCGCGGGCGCGGACACGGACTGCCTGCTCGACGTGATCCTGCGCGCGCGGGTCGACGGCGAGCGCGTGACCCCGAGGCAGCGCCTGGCGATGGCCAACATGGTGCTCTTCGCGGGCCTCGAAACGACCCGCAACGCCATCGCGGGCGGCGTCTACACGCTGCTCAAGCGGCGCGACCAGCTCGAGCGCCTGGTGGCCGACCCCGGCCTGGTCGACACCGCCAGCGAAGAGGTCCTGCGCTGGATCTCGCCGGTGATCCACTTCGCCCGCACCGCCGTGCAGGACTTCGAACTCTCCGGCACGCGGATCCGCGCGGGCGAGGCCGTGGGCATGTTCTACCCGTCGGCCAACCGCGACGAGAGCGTGTTCGAAGATCCCTACCGCTTCGACGTGGCGCGCCGGCCGAACGACCACCTGGCGTTCGGCGGCTACGGCACGCACTTCTGCCTGGGCGCGAACCTGGCCCGCTGGCAGATCCGGGCGACCCTGCGCCGCCTGCTCCCGCTGCTGCCCGAGCTGGAACTCGTCGGCGAGCCGGTCTGGGACGGCGGCCTGCACGTCGGTGGATACACCGACCTGCAACTGCGCCGGGCAGCCTAGACCGGCACCCGTCTAACGCTGCCAGACCTCCCAGGCGGACGGAGGGTCCGCCTGCAGGGCGCCCAGGGCGACCCTCTCCACGCGGGGTTCGCGGGCGAGGATGTGTCGAGCCACTTCGCGCGCGGACTCGACCTGCGCCGGGGCGTGGACCTTGTTGATCAGCACGGCGGCGCGCGCCGCGGCGGGAATCCCCTTGAGGCCTCCGCGCGGCGAGGACAGGAGCAGGGCGAGCGTCTCCGGGGTCAGGTTGTCCTCGGGGTCGGAGCTGGTGAGCGCGCTCACCCGCTCGGGGCGGTGGGTCACGTCCCGGATCGGTCCGGAGAGGGCGTCGATGCCGGCGACCGCGACCAGCAGGCGGGTCCGCTCGGGGACGACGGGCTCGTGCTCGGCGGGAGCCTTGGCGGGGAGCATCCTGGAGCCGTCAGCTTCGTTCACGACCCAGTCGACGCGGGGGTGGTCCAGAATCTCGCCCGCGAGCGCGGGTGGAATGCCCAGGGCGTGCTCGCCCCGCACCTCGCCGTAGACCAGCAGGCTCGAGTCGAACGTTTCCAGCCGCGCGCGCCAGTCCGGGTCGTCCAGGCCGCTGGCCTGCTCGGCCTCGCGGGTCTGGGCCGCGAAGATGCGCGTGGTGGTGGTCGCGACCACGCGCCCGGGCAGACCGCGGGCGAGCGCGAACATCAGACTGCTCTTGCCGCCGCCCCCGACGATCGACACGAGGCAGGGGGGACGCTCCAGGCCCAAGGCGTCCATCGGGGTCGCGGCGCGAACCGGCACCGGGGAATTCGTCACTCGCTGGTCGGGCCGCGGAACTCGGGTTCCCGCTTGTCCCGCAGCGCCGACACGCCCTCGCGGATGTCCGGCCCTCCGAAGCCGTAGAACTCGTAGGCCAGGGAAGCGTCGAACGCCGGGCCCAGCAGCCGGTACCAGTGGTTGAGCGCGTGCTTGGTCCAACGGATCGCGCTCTGCGCGCCGCCGGCCAGCGTGCGGGCGATCTCGAGCGCGCGCTCGCGGACTTGGTCGCGCTCGACCCACAGCGACACTAGGCCGAGCCGCTCGGCCTCCTCGCCCGAGAGCGTCTCGCAGGTGAGCAGGTGGTACTTGGCCTTGGCCATGCCGCAGAGCAGGGGCCAGCAGATCGCGGCGTGGTCGCCGGCGGCGACGCCCAGCCGCGTGTGGCCGTCGATAATGCGCGCGTCGCGCGCCGCGACCGACACGTCGGCGAGCAGGGCCACCGCCAGGCCGGCGCCCACCGCCGGCCCGTGGATCGCCGACACGACCGGCTTGGAGCAGTTGATCACGTTGAACACGATGTCGCGCGCCTCGCGCAGCACGCGCGTGCGCACCGCGTAGTCGTCGAGCATCTCGTCGATCAGTTCGAAGTTGCCCCCCGCGGAGAACCCCCGGCCCGCGCCGCGGATCAGCGCGACGCGCGCGTCGGGATCGCGGTCCACCGCCAGCCACACGTCCGCCAGGTCGCGGTGCATCTGAGCGTCCACCGAGTTGAGGCCGGGCGCGTCGAGCACGATTTCCAGCACCCCCGGCGCGGGATTTTCGAAGCGCAGACTGGGGTAGGCCTGGTAGCGGTCGCTCATCTCGGTCTCCATGCGCGTAAGTCACAAGACGCTCTGTTCGCGCCGGGCTTCGAGCTGCTCGGAGCCGTAGCCGAGCACCCCCAGGAGCTCGCGGTTGTGCTGCCACAGCGCCCGGACCGCAGTCTACTCTTTTGAGTGGCGCGGCTGGCGGGGCGTCGCCGGCTCCCCGAACGCCCGCCGGCTTGCGCGGGCCCGCCTGGAATCGGGCCTCGCCCGGTCGCGGGTTAGAATCGGCAGCCTGCGCGGGCGGGCGCGCAAAGGAGTCCGGGCATGGCGGCAGGCGAAGGAAATCTGGCGGATCTGCGGGTGATCGAGATCGCCGACGAGCAGGCCGAGTACTGCGGCCGGGTGCTCGCCGGCCTGGGCGCCGACGTGATCAAGATCGAGCCGCCGGAAGGCAGCCCCACGCGCCGCATCGGCCCCTTCTACCAGGACGACCCGGACCCCGAGCGCTCGCTCTTCTTCTGGCAGTACTGCTTCGGCAAGCGCTCGGTCGTCCTCGACCTGGAAGATGGCGCGGAGCGCGAGCGTTTCCTTGAGCTGCTGGCGACCGCCGACGTGCTGCTGGAATCCACCCCGCGCGGCTGGCTCGCCGGCCTGGGGCTCGGGGCGGACGCGCTGCGCGAACGCTTCCCGTCGCTGCTGGTCGCCCGCCTGTCGGCGTTCGGCGACGACGGCCCCTGGGCCGGCTACCGCGCCAGCGATCTGGTCCACCTGGCGCTGGGCGGCCCGATGATGAACAGCGGCTACGACCCGCGCCCGGACGGGACCTACGATCTGCCGCCGATCGCGCCGCAGATGTGGCACGCCTACCACATCGCCGGCGAGCAGATGGCGATCGGTCTGCTCGGGGCGCTGCTGCACCGCCGCCGCACGGGCGAGGGGCAGGCGCTCTCGCTGGCCGTCCACGAGGCGGTCGCGAAGACGACCGAGCTCGACTTCATGAGCTGGATCATGCGGGCCGCCCCCTTTCACCGGCAGACCTGCCGGCACGCGCACGAGAAGGTCTCGCCGCTGCCCAACATCGGGCAGACCAAGGACGGACGCTGGATCCTGGCGATGGGCGCGCTGGGCTCGACCGGCTGGGACGCGCTGGTCAAGCTGCTGGACCGCTACGGCATGGCGGCCGATCTGCAGGAGCGCGTCGGCTCGCTGGGCAAGGCGGGTGCGCCCGGGGCCGGCCCGCGCATCGACCCGGAGACCTTCACGCACGTCACCGAGGTGATCGGGCGCCTGATCCGCAAGTTCACCTACGACGAGATGCCCTGGCAGGAGGCTCAGCAGGCCGGCCTGATGTGGGTGCCGCTGCGCAAGCCGCACGAGAACGCGCTCGACGAGCACTGGTGGGAGCGCGGCTCGTTCGGCGAGGTGGAGCACCCGGAACTGGACCGCAAGTTCACCTACAGCGTCGGCAAGTGGGTCTCCAACCGCGCTCCGTGGAGCCCCGGCCCGCGCGCGCCTCGGCTCGGGGAGCACACCGACGAGGTGCTGGGCGACCTGAGCCGCCGGCCCAGCGCGGTTCCCGCGCGGCCCGGGCCGCTGGCCGGCGCCGGCCGGTCGCGCCACGGCAAGCCCTTCGCGCTCGAAGGAGTGCGGGTGGTCGACCTCACCTGGTACCTGGCCTCGGGAGGCGCGCCGCGCTTCCTGTCGGCGATGGGCGCGGAAGTCCTCAAGATCGAGTGGCACGAGAACATGGACCTGCGCCTGAACTACGCCCAGGCGCCGGTCGGCGGGCGCGAGGCGCGCGAGCGGGCGACCGGCCCGCTGCCGTCCGACAACAGCAGCATCAACATCAGCGGCCAGTACCACAACAAGCGCCCGGGCCAGCTCGGGATCTCGCTGAATCTGCGCCACCCCAAGGGGATCGAGATCGTCCGCCGGCTGATCGCTGGCGCGGACGTGGTCGCCGAAGGCTTCTCGCCGGGCGTGATGGAGAAGTGGGGCCTGGGATACCCGTCGCTGTGCGAGATCAAGCCTGACATCATCTACGTGCAGCAGTCCGGCTTCGGCCAGCAGGGCAAGTACGGGCGCTACCGCACCGTCGGTCCGGTGGCCCAGGCGATGGGCGCGGCCTCGGAGATGTCGGGACTGCCCGAGCCCGCGCCGCCGGCCGGCTGGGGCTACTCCTACCTGGACTGGTTCGGCGCCTACACCATGGCGCTGGCCGTCATGGCGGCGCTCAACCACCGCGAACGCACCGGCGAGGGACAGTGGATCGACTCCTCACAGTGCGAATGCGGAATCTACGTGTCGGGCACCTCGATCCTGGACTGGTCGGCCAACGGCCGGATCTGGCAGCGCTACGGCAACCGCTCGCCCTACAAGCCGGCCGCTCCCCACGGTGCCTACCGCTGCGCGGGCGAGGACCGCTGGATCGCCATCGCCTGCTTCGACGACGCCGACTGGAAGGCCGTCGCCGAGGCCGCCAGCCGTCCCGGGTGGCTGGCCGACCCGCGCTTCGCCACGCTCGACGCCCGCCTGGCCCACCAGGACGCCCTCGACGCCGAAGTCGAGAGCTGGACCCGCGAGTGCGACCGCTACGCCCTGATGGAACGCCTGCAGGCCGCGGGCGTCGCCGCCGGCGTGTGCCAGAACATGCAGGACCGCTGCGAGAGCGATCCGCAGCTCGACCACCTGCAGTGGCTCACCGAACTCACCGGCACCGAGATCGGCACCTGGCCCGTCTCCGAAATGCCCGTCAAGATGAGCGCCACCCCGCCCCACATGGGCGGCCCCATCGACCGCGGCGCCCCCTGCTACGGCGAAGACAACGAACGCGTCTACGGCGAACTCCTCGGCATGTCCACCCGCGAACTCGCCTCCCTCAAGGAAGAGGGCGTGATCTGACGCGGGAGGCGGATCAGGCGGCCTCGCCGACGATTACGCTGACCCGCTTGCCCAACCTTCGCAGGGCGCGTTCGATCGTTGACGCCTTGGTGGCGTGGTCTGGATTCAGCATGCGCCGGACTTCGCTCTCGGCGACGCCGAGATCGCGGGCGAGATGACGTTGCGACACTCCGGCCTTGCGGAACGCTTCGTAGAGGGCCGCCTTCAGCGCAATCGACACCGGGGGGACGACGAGGGGCCGCCGCTTGCTGGGTCGAGACGGCTGGGGCAGGTCCTTGCCTTCCCGCATCGTCGCCGCGATCAGCTCGCGCAGCAGATCTACGGCTTCGGCCAGCGCCTCCTCCCGGGTCGCGCCGTCCGTCGCACCCCACCCGAAATCGGGGAACGCGACGACATGGCCGATCTCGGCGGGATAGTCGTAAGTGTCAGGCATCGGTTCGATTCTCCACGCTCGGGACAGCCCCGACGTCCCGGCGACTAGAAATCGGTTGCGTCGATTCCGAGATCGTCGAGCATCTTCGCGAGCAGCCCCTTGCCGATCTCCTTCTTCCGGTCCTTGACGGTCGTCTTGCGATCGCCCGCGTAGAGCGTCCCGTGCGACCCCGGTCCTTCCGACGCCACGAAGCGCACCGCCAGATCCCGGCCCCTCGCCCACTTGCGGACTCTCGAGATGAATTGCCGACCGTTCATGGAGCCATCGGGTAAGGCGAGACCGGCGACGGCCAAGGATAGCTGCGCGCATTTTTGCGCGCAACGATGTATTCCCCATGAGCGCCCGAACAGCTAGGGGGCGGGGGGGAGGAGGTCGATCCGGCCGCTGGAGCCGTCGATGCGGATGCGGTCGCCGTCCTTGAGGCGGCGGGTGGCGACGCGGGTGTTGACGACGCAGGGGACGCCGACTTCGCGGGCGACGATGGCGCCGTGTCCGAGCGCGCCTCCGATGTCGGTGACGACGCCGCCGGCGACCAGGAAGTAGGAGGCGTAGCTGGGGTCGGTGGCCTCGCAGACCAGGATGTCGCCGGGCTCCAGGGTCGCTCCCGCGGAGGGGTCGAGCAGGATGCGGGCGCGGCCCTCGGCCACGCCGGGGCTCACGCCCAGTCCGGCCAGGGGCGCCGAGGCGTCCGCGGCGTCGGGGGACAGGGGCTCGGGGTTGCCGATCCAGGATTCAGGCAGGTCCATGGCCTGATAGCGTCGGCGCTG
>JAGWBS010000058.1:0-7377 GCA_021295775.1 Pseudomonadota bacterium
ATCGAAGGGGTCGAGCCGCAGGGAGACGGGGGCCTGCCGGACCTGCTGCGCGAACCGGAAAAAGACCTCTTCCGCTAACCCGCTCAGTTCAGCAAAGGCGCGCCGTCGGGTCGCCGGAGCGTCACGCCCGTCCAGGCGGCGATCCAGCGGCCGGGCTCCGCCAGCCCCCGCCCGCTGCGGCTCGACACCCACGCGATGTCCGCCCCGGGGAGCGGCAGGCGCTCCGCCCAGGACGCGCGCCGCTCGGCCAGCGCGGCCGCCTTGAGCTTGTCGGACTTGGTGAACACGGCCCGCGCGTCGATCCCCTCCGCGGCCAGCCAGCGCAGCAGATCCAGCTCCTCCCGCTGCGGCCCGCGGCGCGAATCGATCAGCAGGATCGCGCCGCGCAGGGACGCGCGTCCGCCCCGCAGATAGGACTCGACCAGGGGCCGCCAGCCGCGGCGTTCCTGGCGGCCGACAGCCGCGTAGCCGTAGCCGGGCAGGTCGACCAGATAGGCACGTTCCTCGACCCGGTAGAAGTGAATGCGGCGGGTTTTTCCGGGGGTGGTGCTGGAGCGGGCCAGCTTGCGGCGCCCCAGCAGCGCGTTGATGAAGCTGGACTTGCCCACGTTCGAGCGGCCCGCGACGGCGACCTCCGGCAGCCCGTCGCCGGGGAACTGGGCCGCTCCAGCGGCATCGTGGGCCAACTCTGCCTTCACGCCCCGAACATAGCCGCGGACCCGTTGGCCTGCTGCCGGGAGGGCTTGCGGATCCGGTCGAGCGGCGACAGCCGCCGCGGGAACCGATTCGAGCGACGCGACCCACGGTCCTCCGGCGACTATTGACAGGCCGGGGGATGCGAATATCATCGCGCAGCACTCCAGATACGGGTCCCTATGGAAATCAGCACGGATCGGCAGGACGGGAGACTGACCGCCCGGGTCAAGGGCCGGATCACCAGCAACAACGCCACCGAGTTCGCGGAAGAACTTCGGGCCGCGATCGGCGACGAAGATCATGCGGTGATCTTGGATCTCGAGAACCTGTCCTACATCTCCAGTGCCGGGATTCGGTCGATCCTGATGATCGCGACGAACCTCTCGAGCCGGAAAACTCCCTTCGTGATCTGCTCCCCCGCGGACCCGATTCGGGAAGTGTTCGAAATCAGCGGGTTCGACAAACTGATCCCGCTCCACGTCTCGCATGCCGAGGCGCTCTCCTCTATCGGATCGTGAAGCGCCCGGGGCCGGGCGTTTCGCGGCAAGACCTCCCGTAACCCACGCGGCCCGGCCGCCCTCCTCGCCCGGCCGGCGGAAAGGCTTGGCGATCCCTTGCCGGCCAGGCTCCGGACCATTCGAGATGAAGCGCATGACTCAGTCCCGGGAAGCCGCCGCATGAGCAAGGGGGTCCAGATCGCGCTGGCGACCCTGACGGTGTTCGCGGCGCTCGCGGTCCTGATCGCTCTGGGCAGTTCGGAGGAGGGGACGTTCCCCTACTACGAAAACGTCGAAGCGTACCTGGGCAGCGAACGCGCGGACGACGCCAGCCTGCGGGTGCACGGATTCGTGGTGGAGGGAACGATCGTCAAGGACCTGCGGCGGGGACACGTCGACTTCCACATCTCCGATCCGGATTCCGAAGGGCGGCTGGCCGTCCGCTACCTGGGAATCGACGTGCCCGATCTGTTCCGCGAGGGGGCGGAGGTCGTGGTCGAGGGCCGTACGGCGGGCGAGACCTTCCTGGCCCGGCGCGTCATGGCCAAGTGTCCTTCCAAGTACGAGGTCGCGCCCGCCCCGCGGGCCTAGCGGCCGGGCTGCGGGGTCGTCTTGCTGGTCGAGTTCGGCAACCTGGCGCTTTTCGCCGCGCTGGCGTTCGCGGCCTATGCCGCCGGGGCCGCCGTCTGGGCCGCGCGCCGGAACAGCGAGCCCTGGCTCCGCAGCGCCGAGCGCTCGGTGGGCGCGATGTTCGCCCTGCTGAGCGTGGCGCTGGTCGGGCTCGCCGCCGCGCTGCTCGGCGACCGCTTCGACCTGGCGTTCGTGCAGCAGAACTCGAGCCGCGAGCAACCCTGGGTCTTCAAACTCGCGCTGTGGGGAGGACAGGCCGGATCGCTGCTGCTGTGGAGCTGGATGCTGGGGCTGATGAGCGCTCTGGCGGTCTGGCAGAACCGGCGGCGCAACCGCGAGCTGATGCCCTGGGTGATCGCGGTGCTGATGGGCAACGTGCTGTTCTTCGCTTCGATCGTGGCGTTCGTCTCCAATCCCTTCGATCCCCTCCCCCCGGGGCAGTCCTATTCCAACGGGACGGGCATGAACCCGCTGCTCCAGCACCCCGTGATGCTGATCCACCCGCCGATCCTGTACATCGGCTTCATCGGCTTCGCGGTGCCGTTCGCATTCGCCGCCGCCGCCCTGATCACCGGCCGCCTGGACACCGTCTGGTTCAACACCACTCGCCGCTGGACGCTGACGGCCTGGTTCTTCCTGGGGCTGGGAATCGTGCTCGGCGGACGCTGGGCCTACGAAGTGCTCGGCTGGGGCGGCTACTGGGCCTGGGATCCGGTCGAGAACGCTTCGCTGATGCCGTGGCTGGTCGGCACGGCGTTCCTGCACTCGGTGATCGTCCAGGAAAAGCGCGGCATGCTGAAGATCTGGAACTTCGCGCTGATCGGCCTGACCTACTCGCTGTGCGTGTTCGGGACCTTCCTCACCCGCAGCGGCGTGGTGCAGTCGGTCCACGCCTTCGCCAACGCCGGCTGGTTCGGCACGCTCTTCCTGGCCTACGTCGGCCTGCTGGTGGCGGGCTTCGCCGCGCTGCTGATCCGGCGGGTGCCGCTGCTGCGCAGCCCCAACCGGCTCGACTCGGCGCTGTCGCGCGAAGCCAGCTTCCTGCTGAACAACTACGCGGTCATGGCGCTGCTGTCGATCGTCTTCTTCGGAACCCTGTACCCGGTGTTCTCCGAGGCCCTGACCGGAGAGCGCATCCAGATCGGCCCGCCGTTCTTCCGGCGCTACGCGGGACCGCTCGCCTTGTTCCTGCTCTTTCTCACCGGGGTCGGACCGCTGATCGCCTGGCGGCGCGCCACCTGGGTCAACCTGCGCAAGAGCTTCCTGTGGCCCGCCGGCTTCGCCTCGGTCACGGGCGCGGCCGTCTTCGGGCTGGGGATCCACAAGTTCTATCCGCTGGCGTTCGCCACGCTCTGCGGCTTCGTCACCGGAACCATCGCCGAGGAATACCTGCGCGGCATCCGCTCGCGCATGCGGCGCGGCGAAGGTCCGCTGGCGGCGTTCTTGAATCTGCTGCGGCGCAACCAGCGGCGCTACGCCGGCTACGTGGTCCATCTGGCGGTCGTGCTGATGTTCGTGGGCTTCGCGGGCGCGGCCTTCAATCTGGAGGAGACCCGCCTGCTGCGCCCCGGCGAGACCTGGGAGCTGGGCGGCTACGAGCTCGAATACCGCCAGGCGCGCGCCGTTCGCCACCCGCACTACGCAGGGGCGGTGGCGCGCCTGGCCCTGCGCGACGGCGAGCGCCCGGTCGGGGTGCTGACGCCCGAGAAGCGCATGTACTTCGCGCAGGAGCAGCCGACCACCATCCCGGCCGTTTCCAGCGGCTGGCGGGAGGACTTCTACGTCATCCTGGTCGGGCTCGAACCGGACCGCTCGGCGGCGCTCAAGGTCTACATCAACCCGCTGGTCAACTGGATCTGGATCGGCGGGTTGGTCTTCGTGGTCGGCAACACCTTGCTGCTGTGGCCCCTGAGGGCGCGACGCGGCGGTCGGGCGGCTTGAGCCTCCGCTGGGCCGCGGCGTTCGCGCTCGCCGCGTGGACCTGCGCGGCGGCGGCCGGCGCGGCCGAGATCCGCGGCCGCGTCTCGCACCCGACGCGGCCGGGGGCAGCCGGCGGGATCGAGGTGCTGGCGCTGGGGATCGGCGCTCAGGAGCAGCGCATCGAACGCTCCACCCGCGCCGGGTCGGACGGGAGCTTCGCGTTTCGGGATCTTCCCGCACCCGCGGCGTATCTGCTGCGCGCGATCTACGACGAGTTCGCCTTCCCGGGCCCCAGCGTGTTGTTCCGTCCGGGAGAGCCCGAAACGCGCACGGACGTCGAGATCCGGGTGTTCGAGCGCAGCGGTGACGGCGGCGGTCTGCGCATCGCCAACGCCCAGTGGGTGGTGGAGTACGACGCGGGGCTTTTCCACGTGCGCCAGACCGCGCGCGTCGCCAACCCCGGCCAGCGCGTGGTGGTGGTGGCGGACGACCAGCCCGCCCTGCTGCGCATCGCGTTGGCTCCCGGGCACGGCGACCCCCGAACGCTGCTCGGCCGGCTCCCGACCGGAGTGACGCTGGCGGAGGGGCACGCGGAGGTGCGCGGTCCGGTCTTCCCGGGCGAGCAGGGCTTTCATCTGGAGTTGAGCTACGACCTGCAGCCCGAGGCCGGCGCGGCCTTGAACACCGAGCTGAGCTTTCCCGATCCCGTCGAGGATTTTTCCCTCTTCGTCGAGGATTTCGGGATCGAAATCGACGCCGGGGCGCTGCACCCCTCGCGCCCGGTGCGCCAGAACGATGTCTTCTACCAGCAGTTCCTTGGCTTCGATCTGGCGCCGGGCGAACGCTTCCGGCTGCGCGTCGCTCCCCTGGAGGACGGCGCGGGGACCTCGCGGATGGCCCTGGCCCTGGCCGCCTCGCTGGGCGTGGGCGCGCTGGCCTTCTTCGTCGGGCGGCCCGTGATCCGCTCCGCGGAGGAGAAGGCGCGGCCGGCGGAGCCCGAGCCGGGGGTGCGCGGCCAGCTCGACGCGGCGCTGATGGACCTGGAGCACGACTACGAGACCGGCAAGCTGTCCGCGGACGACCGCGAGCGACTGCGCGAAGACCTGCGCCGGGACGCCCTGCGCGCGCTGACGCGCGAACGGGGCTCCTCCCCCGAGCCCTGCTCCTGCGGCCAGCCGATCCGGCCCGACGACCGCTTCTGCCCCAAATGCGGCCGGGCGCTTTGAGCGTGCCCGCGGTCGAGATCCGGGGAGTCGAAAAGCGCTACGGCGCCCTGCTCGCGCTGCGCGACCTGAGTTTCGAACTGGACCAGGCCAGCTTCACGCTCGCGGCCGGTCCCAACGGCGCGGGCAAGAGCACGCTGCTGCGCATCCTGGCCACGCTCACCCGCCCGACGCGCGGCGAGGTGCGGCTGTTCGGAAAGAACGCCTTCGGGCGCGAGGCCGCCGAGCTGCGGGGCCGGATCGGATACCTGGGCGCGGAGCCGGGCCTGTACGGCGAGCTCACGGTGCTGGAGAACCTGCTGTTTGCGGCGGAACTGCGCGGCGTCGGGCGGGAGCGCATCGAGTGGCTGCTCTCCGAGCTGCGGATCGAGTCGGTGGCCGAACAGCGCGTCCGCACGCTCTCGCTGGGCTACCGCAAGCGCGCCGGACTGGCCCGCGCCCTGCTCGGCGCTCCCGATCTATTGCTTCTCGACGAGCCCTGGACGGGGCTGGACGCGGAGGCCGCAAGCGGGCTGACCCGGTTTCTTTCCCGGCGGCTCGAGGCCGGCACGACGCTGGTGCTGGCGTCGCACGCGCCGCGCGACCCGGGCGATCTCTTCGGCGGCGTGCTGAGCCTGGACGCCGGCCGACTGCAAAGCCTGGACGCCTCCCGCGCCACCCCCGCGGAGCGGCCGTGAGCGGCGCGCGGGTCGCCTGGGCGGTGCTCCGCAAGGACCTGCTTCTCGACCTGCGCAGCCGCGACCGCGCCGGTCATATGGGCGTGTTCGCCTTCCTGGTAGTGGCGCTGCTCAGCATCACACTGCCCGAGTCTCCCGAGGCGGCCGGCGCCTGGGTTCCCGCCCTGCTCTGGATACTGCTGCTGCTAACCTCGATCCTGGGTCTGGCGCGCTCCTTCGCGGCGGAATCCGAGGCGGGGGCGGTCGCCACGCTGGCCGGAGTCGCCTGCGACCGCGGCTGGGTCTTCCTGGGCAAGGCCGGCGCGAACCTGATCGCGCTTCTGGCGCTGCAGCTCTGGGTGGCCGTGCTGGCCGCGGTCTTCCTGGATGTCCGCTGGGAGGCAGCGGGCTGGCGGGCGGCCGCCGTCGGAGCGCTGGGGGCGCTCGGGCTGGCCAGCGTCGGAACGCTGCTGGCCGCGCTTTCGGTCTCCGTGCGCGCGCGCGAGTTCCTGCTGCCGGTCCTGCTCTTTCCGCTGGTCCTGCCCGTGCTGGTGATCTGCGCCCGGCTGACGGCGGAAAGCCTGGGCGGAGACCCGACCCCGGGGCTGTGGTGGGGAGTGCTCGGGCTCTACGACTGGGTGTTCGTCCTGATCGGCTACTTTGTCTTCGACCACGTGCTGGAGGACTGACTCGGTGGTGTCCCTCTTCGTCGGCGGCGCGGTTCTGGCGGTCTCGGGCTGGCTGGTATGGCTGAGCCGCGGCCGCGAGCACCGAGGCCACTCCGTCGCCGGCCTGCTGGCGCTGGCCGCCCTGCTGCTCTGGGCCTGGATGGTGGCTTTCCACGCTCCCGTGGAGCGCGCCCAGGGACTGGTCCAGAAGATCTTCTACGTGCACGTGCCGTGCGTGATCCCCGCCTACCTCGGGTTCGGGCTCACGGCCTTGGCGGGAATCGGGTTCCTGCGCAGCCGCAACGAGAGCTGGGACCGCCTGGCGGCCGCCTCGGCCGAGGTGGGCGTGGTCTTCTGCAGCCTCATCCTGGCGACGGGCCCGATCTGGGCCAAGCCCGTGTGGGGACACTGGTGGGTCTGGGACCTGCGGCTCACCTCCACCCTGGTCCTGTGGTTCATCTACCTGGCCTACCTGCTGCTGCGAGGCTTCGCCTTCGGCAGCGACACCGCGCGGACCTTCACGGCGGTGTACGGGATCGTCGGCACCGCCGCGATCCCGTTCGTCTACTTCGCCGTGGATCTGGCGCGTGGCGATACCCTCCACCCGAGCAATCCGGCGCGCGAGGGACTGCCCGCCGCCATGAGCGAAACTCTGGGCGCGGGAATGGTGGCCTTCGTGCTGGTGTTCGGATTCCTGACGGCGCGCCGGCTGGCCGCCGCGCGGTTGGAGAGCGATCTGCTGGAAGCCTCCGAGCGGAGTCCCGTCGGATGACCGGGGGCGAGGTCTATCTGGCCGCCGCGTACGCGATCGTGGGCCTGGTGCTGCTGGGATATGCGATTTTCGTCGAGCGGCGGATTCGAGCCCTGCGGCGCAGTCGCGAATCCTCCCGGGAAGGGGGGCGCGCGGGTTGACAAAGGGCGCCGCGCCGGAGTTAATTCGCGCTGCACGTCGCATTCGAGAACTCGCCACTCACCTCCGAAGGAAGCCGTGTTCCCCCTCCGAGCCTCCGACAGACACCTCCACGCTGCAGCACCGCCTGAACGCGCTCTCGCTCGCCGGGATCCGCGCGGCCCGCTGGGCCACGCG
>JAGWBS010000058.1:7401-37270 GCA_021295775.1 Pseudomonadota bacterium
GTTGGCTTGCGGAAGGGCGATGCAGGAGATCGGCGGCGAGCGCGTCCCGCCCGGCGGGCAGGGGATCGGGCCGTGAGAGCTTCGGGAGGCTGGACCAGATGGCACGCATGAAGCGCGGCGTCGGCTACTGCGAGAACACCGAGTGCGAGGACTACGCCAAGGGCGTGTTCCTGCTCAACCACGGCGACACCTTCTACTGTCCGCGCTGCCGCCAGCTCGGCAAGGTCGAGAAGGAACGGGGCTTCTACACCGGCAACTCCGACATCTTCAAGGAGGTGCGGGTGGAGTACAACTTCGACCCGATCCACGGCATCTACCGCGAAATCGCGATCGTTCGCGACGAGAGTCTGTGGGGCCGGAACAACGTCTATACGCTGCAGAGCCCGCTGATCAAGACCGAGAAGCGCGCGCTGAAGGTCGCGGAGGCGATCCTCGCCAACCTGAACCGCTACCGCGGGCTGCTCGCGGGGGACGACATTCCGCGCACCACCGAGATCATTCTTTCGTTCGACGACGCGGGCGAAGAGTTCAGCCGCAAGCTGCAGCAGCTCTCCAAGGAATGGGAAGCCAGCGGCCTGCGCGAGGTCGGCCGCTAGACCGACGCGGCGGCGGAGCCCGACCCTCGCCGCGAGCGCGCCGCCCGGCCGGCGCGCCGCGTTCGGAGCCCATGACGACCTACCCGCCCGAGCGCCACATGCTGCGCGACCTGCGCCTTTCCTCGGAGTGGGTTTCGGACGACACCTGCGTGGCCCGGGCGCCCGTCGACGACTTCGTCCGCGACCCCGGCGGCGGCCTGCGCCTGGGAGTGATCGCCACCGCGGTCGACGTCGCCGGCGCCTCGCTGAGCATCGCGGCGGTCCATCCGGACCGGACCGCCACCATCGAACTCGCCTACCAGACGATCCGGGCCGTGCGCGAGGGTCCGCTGATCGTGGCCGCGCGCGTGCTGCGCCAGGGCTCGCGCCAGCTCGCGGTCGGAATCGAGGCCTTCGACGGACGCGGCCGGGACGACCTGGCGGGCGCCGAACCGGCCGGCCTCGGCAGCGTGATGTTCCAGCGCCTGCCGCGGCGCGCGGAGCACGCGCCGATCGCCTCGCCCAAGCGGCGCCGCGCGGCTCGCAGCGAACTCGGCCTGCCGGGTTCCGGGCTCGATCGGCCCTACGTCGAGCGGGCGGGAATCCGGCTACTCGACGAGAATTCCGGCGCGGCGGAGATCGACAACCACGACTGGGTCCGCAACAGCTTCGGGTCGCTCAACGGCGGCATGGCGGCGACCCTGATCGAGTTCGCCGGCGAGCGGGCGGCGTGCGCCGCGGCCGGGGGAACGTGGGCGGCGAGCGACCTGAGCGTGATCTATCTGGCGCAGAGCGGGCCGGGACCGATCCGCGCACGGACTCAGGTTCTGCGCAGCGGCGCCGAGCACGTCGTCTGCCGGGTCTCGGTGGTGGACGCGGGCAACGGCGGCAAGCTGCTCAGCCTGGGCAGCGTGACCTGCACGCGCCGCGAATAGCGACCCGATCGGGCCCGGCCCGAGGCGGAGTCCGGCCGGTGCTGGCCCGGTGAGGCGTTCTAGGAGAGAATACGGGCGCGCGGGCCACACCGGCCCCGCCAACGTCCCGCCACACGAGGAACCGCCGTGAGCGCCGCACCCGTCCCGTTCGACTCCGCCTACCAGCTCGACGATCGCTACCGCCGCGAATCCGGGCGGGTCTACATCACGGGCGTGCAGGCGCTGGTGAGGCTGCCGATCATGCAGCGCCAGCGCGACCTGGCGGCGGGACTGAACACCGCCGGGTTCATCTCCGGCTACCGCGGCTCCCCGCTGGGCACCTACGACCTGGCGCTGTGGCGCGCCAAGGACTTCCTGGAGTCTCACCACGTCCGCTTCGAGCCCGGCGTCAACGAGGATCTGGCGGCGACCGCCGTCTGGGGCAGCCAGCAGATCCACAACGTCGATGGCCCGCGCTACGACGGCGTCTTCGGCATCTGGTACGGCAAGGGACCGGGCGTCGACCGCTCCTGCGACGCGATCAAGCACGGCAACTACTCGGGCACCGCCCCCCACGGCGGAGTGCTGGCGTTCTGCGGCGACGACCCCGGCGCCAAGTCGTCCTCGATCCAGCACCAGAGCGAGCAGGTCCTGGTCCACATGGGGATGCCGATCCTCAACCCCTCGAACGTCCAGGAGTACCTCGACTACGGCCTGTTCGGCTGGGGACTGTCCCGCTACGCGAGCTGCTGGGTCGGCTTCAAGTGCCTGACCGACACCGTCGAGAGCGCCGGCTCGGTCTCGGTCGATCCGGAGCGGGTGCGCATCGTCCTGCCCGAGACCGCGCTGAGCGACGCCCAGCGAATGAGCGGGACCGTGGCCGCGGAGTCCGATCTGTACCACGTGCGCCTGCCCGCGGCCCAGGCGTTCGCGCGCGCCAACGGCCTGGACCGCGTGGTGATCGACAGTCCCCGACGCCGGCTGGGCATCGTCACCACCGGCAAGGCCTATCTGGACGTGCGCCAGGCCCTCGACGCCCTGGGCATCGACGAGGCGCGTGCCGCCGAGATGGGGCTCTCGGTCTACAAGGTGGCGCTGAGCTGGCCGCTCGAACCCGAACGAGCGCTCGCCTTCGCCGACGGGCTCGAGGAGATCCTGTGCGTCGAAGAGAAGCGCCCGCTGGTTCAGGACCAGTTGGCCGCGCTGCTGTACAACCTGGACCGGCGCCCGCGCCTGCTGGGCAAGCGCGACGAGGCGGGCGCCCCGCTGGTGCCCGACGTCGGCGAACTCTCGCCCCAGAGCGTGGAGGACGCGATCCGCGGCTGGCTGCAGCGCCGCCTGCCGGAACAGGCCGCCTCGCTGCGGCCCGCCAGCCGCGTCGAACTGCCGGTGGTGGGCGGGGGCGGCCTGATGCGCATGCCGACCTACTGCTCGGGCTGCCCGCACAACAGTTCCACGCTGGTTCCGGAGGGCAGCGTCGCGGGCGGCGGGATCGGCTGCCACGGCATGTCCTCGTGGATGCCCTCGCGCCGCACCGTCTACTTCACGCACATGGGCGGGGAAGGCGCCAACTGGGTGGGCGTGTTCCCGTTCACCGACACCGAGCACATTTTCCAGAACATCGGCGACGGCACCTACTTCCACTCCGGCCTGCTGGCGATCCGCGCCAACGTCACGGCCGGGACCAACATCACCTACAAGGTGCTGGTCAACGGCGCCGTCGCCATGACCGGCGGCCAGCCCGTCGAAGGCCAGTCCATCGACGGGACGGTGACCACCCCGGACGTGGTCCACCAGCTCCTGGCGGAGGGCTTGAAGAAGGTCGTCGTGGTCAGCAACGACATCACCAAGTACCGGCGCGGCCTGTTCCCGCCGGAGGTCGAGGTCAAGCACCGAGACGAGCTGATCCGGGTGCAGAAGAACCTGCGCGGGATCGAGGGCGTGACCGCGCTGGTCTACGACCAGACCTGCGCGGCGGAGGCGCGCCGGCTGCGCAAGCGCGGCGAACTTCCCGACCCGGACCGCCGGGTGGTGATCAACGAGCTGGTGTGCGAGGGCTGCGGCGACTGCAGCGTGCAGTCGAACTGCATCTCGATCGAGCCGGTCGAGACCACCTACGGGCGCAAGCGCCGCATCAACCAGTCGACCTGCAACAAGGACTATTCGTGCGTGAAGGGCTACTGCCCGAGCTTCGCCAACGTGATCGGCGGCAAGCTGCGCAAGGTCTCTCGGGAGGGCGCGGACACCGGTGGCGACGCGCTCTTCGCCGACCTGCCCGAGCCCGAGCTGGCCGACGCCTCCCGGCCGGTCAACGTGCTGGTGGCCGGGATCGGCGGCTCCGGCGTGGTGACGATCGGCGCGCTGCTGGGCATGGCCGCCCACCTGGAGGGCAAGGGCTGTTCGGTGCTGGACGTGACGGGCCTGGCCCAGAAGAACGGGCCGGTGACCAGCCACGTGCGGATCGCGGACGACCCGGAGGACCTGCACGCCACGCGCCTGTCAAGCGGCGGAGCCGACCTGCTGCTGGCCTGCGACATCGTGGTGGGATCGAACCCCGACAGCCTGGCCAAGCTCTCCCCCGAGCGCAGCCTGGCGATCGTCAACACCGACCTGGCTCCGACCTCGGACTTCACCTCCAACCCCGACCTCGATCTGTCGACCTCGGGCATGGAAAAGGCCCTGAAGAGCGCGGCCGGCGAAGACGGGGTGCACCTGGTTCCGACCACTCGCCTGGCGACCGCGCTGATGGGCGACGCCATCGCGACCAATCTTTTCGCGGTCGGCTACGCCTACCAGCTCGGACGGCTGCCGGTCGGCCAGGACGCGATCGAACGGGCCATCGAGCTCAACGGCGTGGCCGTCGAGATGAACAAGCGCGCCTTCGCATGGGGGCGGCTGGCCGCGCACGACATGGCCCGCGTGGAAGAAGCGGCGCGTCCGCCGCGGAGCGAGGAGGCGCTGGCGACCGTCGGTGCGGAGGCGCTCGACGAGTTGGTCGCCGCGCGCGCCGATTTCCTGTCCGGCTACCAGAACACGCGCTACGCCGAACGCTACCTGCGGCTGGTGGACACCGCGCGCCAGGCGGAGGAGCGCCTGCCCCTCTCGGGTCTGGAGGAGGCGGTGGCGCGCTACGGCTTCAAACTGATGGCCTACAAGGACGAGTACGAAATCGCCCGGCTTTGGACCCTGCCCGACTTCCGGCGCCAGCTCGAGGCGCAGTTCGAGGGCGACTACCGGGTGGAAGTCATGCTCGCCCCGCAGTTCTTCAACCGCCGCGACCCCGACACGGGCCAGGCGAAGAAATTCGCGCTGGGTCCATGGGTGTTCGCCGGCTTCAGGCTGCTCGCGGCGCTGAAGTTCCTGCGCTCCACCCCGCTGGACATCTTCGGCTGGACGCCGCATCGCCGACGCGAGCGCGCCCTGATCGACGAGTACGAGCGGACCGTCGCGGAACTCTGCGACCACCTCGGGAGCGACAACCACGACCTCGCCGTCCAGATCGCCAGCCTGCCCGAGCACATCCGCGGCTACGACACCGTCAAGGACCGCCACATCGACGAGACCGAGGCCAAGCGCAAGGACCTGCTGGCCGCCTTCCACCTGCGCGCCCCGACCGCGGAGCCCGCCGCCTAGAGTCCGCCCGGCCCGCAAGCCCGAAAGACGGCTCGGGGTGCGCCGGACGCGCGTCCGTGGCGGACGCCCACGCCCGGCCAGTCCCGGCTCGAGCTTCGCCCACTTCGCGCGCGGCTGTGGTAAGCATGGCGGCATGGGCAAGGCTCTTTCGCGCTTCCGGATCTGCGATTTCGGGGGAGTGCTGGCGGGGGCGGGCGGGACGCGGCTGCTGTCGGTCTTCGGCGCCGAGGTGATCCGCATCGAGGACCCCAGCAACCAGGGGCGCTGGGACGTCTTGCGCGGCAGCCCGCCCTACCCCGACGACCAGCCCGGCCTCGAGCGCGGCGGCGGCTTCAACAACCACAACGTCGAGAAGCTGGGCATCACGCTCAATGGCCGGCAAGGACCTGTTTCGCCGTCTGGTGCGCGTGTCCGACGCCGTGACCGAGAACTTCGCGGCCGGGGTGCTGGAGCGGCTGGGGTTCGGCTACCCCCGGCTCCGCGAGCTGCGCGAGGACATCGTCTACGTCTCGAACTGCGGCTTCGGGCACAGCGGACCCTACCGTCCCTTCAAGAGCTGGGGGCCGATCGTGCAGGCCGTCAGCGGCCTGACCTTCACCTCGGGACTGCCCGACCAGCCGCCGGCGGGCTGGGGCTATTCCTACATGGACCACACCGGCGCCTACTACATGGCGATGGCGCTGCTGATGGCGCTGGTGCACCGCCAGCGCACCGGTGAGGGCCAGTGGGTCGACCTGGCCATGACCGAGGCCGCGACCACGCTCAACGGCCCGGCGCTGCTGGATTACACCGTGAACGGCCGGGGGATGCGCCGGGAGGGCCAGCCGCACAGCAACCGCAGCGATTCGCCGCCGATGGCGCCGCACGGCATCTATGCGGCGCGCGGCGAGGACCAGTGGATCGCCATCGCCTGCCGCGACGCCTCCGACTGGCGCGCTCTGGCCGAGTGCGTCGCCCAGAGCTGGACGGCCAATGCGCGTTTCTCCGAACTGGAGGCGCGGCTGGCCCACCAGGACGAGCTGGACGAGAAGCTTGGCGTATGGACCGCCGAACGCGACAAGTTCCAGCTCCAGGAGCAGCTGCAGAAGGCCGGCGTGCCCGCGGCGGCGGTGCAGACGCCGCCCGAGCGGATCGACGCGGACCCCAACACCGAGGCCTGGGGGCTGTGGCCGGCTCCCACTCACCCGGTGATGGGCGATGTGCGCGTCGACGGCCTGCCCGTGCACCTGTCCGAGACCGACTGGGAGATTGCGCGCGGCGCTCCGCTGCTGGGCGAGCACAACCAGCTCATCTACGGCGATCTGCTCGGTTTGAGCGCGGACGACCTCGAGCGCCTGCGCGCGGAGGGGGCGATATGAGCGCCGCCGGGGGTGCGCTCGAAGGCATCCGCGCAATCGAGCTCTCGGACGAGCGCATCGCCTTCGCCGGCAAGCTCTTGGGCGACATGGGCGCCGAGGTGATCGCGGTCGAACCGCCGGGCGGGCAGCGCATGCGCTCCTACCCGCCGTTCCGAGACGACCGGCCCGACGCCGAACGCAGCCTCTACTGGTGGCACTACAACACCAGCAAATTCGGGGTCACCTTGGACTGGACCCGGCCGCAGGGGCGCGAACTGCTGCGCCGGCTCGTATCCGAGGCCGACCTCCTGATCGAGTCCGAGGAGCCGGGAACCCTGGATCAGCTCGGTCTCGGCTACGCGGAGCTGAGCGCGCTCAATCCGCGGCTGGTGATGGTCTCGATGACCCCGTTCGGGCAGCGCGGCCCGCGCTCCGAGGAGCGGGCGACGGACCTGACCCTGCTGGCCGGCGGCGGCCCCGCCTGGAGCTGCGGCTACGACGACCACTCTTTGCCGCCGGTGCGCGGCGGCGGCAACCAGGCCTACCAGACGGGCTGTCACTTCGCGGTGATCTCGGCGCTGGTGGCGCTGCTGGCACGCGACGAGACGGGTCGGGGCCAGTTCATCGACGTCAACCTGCACGCCGCCGCCAACGTGACCACCGAGGCGGGCAGCTATCACTATCTGGTGTCGGGCGAGATCGTCCAGCGCCAGACCGGGCGCCACGCGGGCTCGCGCCCCAGCCCCCCGATGCAGCGGCGCTGCGCCGACGGGCGCTACGTGAACACTGGCGTGGGCCTGCGCCGGCCGGCGGATTTCGCGGCGCTGTGCGAGTGGCTGGAGAGCGCCGGGCTGGACCGGAGCTTCGGCAAGATGCCGGCGCTGCGCGACGCGGCCGGGCGCGAGAAGCTCGACGCGATGCGCGCCGCCCGGGACCCGGCGATCGCGGAGATGCTGGCGGCCGGGCGCGAGGCCATCGACCACTTGGCCGATCACCTCTCGGCGTACGATTTCTTCGTGGGCGGGCAGGAGCGCGGAATCCCCGTGGGGGCGGTGTACTCGCCCGAGGAGGCGCTGGAGGACCCGCACCACCGCGCGCGCGGCATCCAGGTGAGCGTGGAGCACCCCGAACTGGGCCGCAGCTTCGACTACCCGGGCGCCCCCTACCTGTTCTCGGGAACGCCCTGGCGCATCCAGCGCCGCGCCCCGCGGCTGGGCGAGCACAACCAGAGCGTGTACGCCGAGTTGGGCGTGTCCCCCGCCGAACTGTCCGAGCTGCGCGCCGCCGGCGTGGTCTAGGCGAATCGAAATGACCCAGACGCATCCGACGATCTGCCGCTGCTGCACGTACCTGTGCGGGGTGCTGGTCGACGTCGAGGGCGGCCGGCCGGTGGCGCTGCGCGGCGATCCGGACAACCCCGTGTACCGCGGCTACGCCTGCGAGAAAGGCCGGGAGCTGCCGCTGCACCAGCACCACCCGCAGCGCCTGCTGCGCCCGCTGGCGCGCGGGGAGGACGGGAGTTATTCGGAGATCTCGACTCGGCGCGCCTTCGACGAGATCGCCGCGAAGCTGTCGGATCTGATCGAGCGCCATGGCCCGGGTTCGGTCGCGCTGTACTCGGGGACCTACGCCTTCACGCCCGCGACCGCCGCGCTCTCCGAGGCGTTCATGCGCGGGATCGGCTCGTCGATGAGCTTCGCCACCGGCACTATCGACCAGCCGGGCAAGGCGATCGCCAACGCCCTGCACGGGCGCTGGCTGGCCGGCGCGCCGATCTTCGACGAGGCCGACGCCTGGCTGCTGGTCGGCACCAACCCGCTGATCTCGCTCTGGGGCGGGCTGTCGGTCGCCAACCCGTCGCTGCGGCTGCGCGAGGCTCAGCGGCGCGGCCTCCAACTGATCGTGATCGATCCCCGGCGCAGCGAGATCGCCCGGCGCGCGCGGCTCCACCTGCAGCCGCGGCCGGGCGAGGACCCCGCGCTGCTCGCGGGTCTGATCCGCGCGATCCTTCGCGAAGGGCTCGCCGACGGGCCGTTCCTGGCCGAGAACGCCTCCGGGCTGGAAGAACTGCGGGCCCGGGTCGAGCCCTTCACCCCGGAGTTCGTCGCCCGCCGCGCGGACGTTCCCGCCGAGGCGCTGCTGGAGGCGGCGCGCATCCTCGGCCGCGCCCGCAAGGGCGGCGCAACCGCCGGGACCGGACCCAACATGGCTCCGCACGGCACCCTGACCGAGTACCTGTTGCTGGCGCTGCACAGCGTCTGCGGCCACTGGCTGAGGGCCGGCGACCGGGTGGCGAACCCCAACGTGCTGGTGCCCGCCCCTCCGCCGCGCGCCCAGCCGACCCCGCCCGGGCCGGGCTGGGGTTTCGCTCCCGAATTGCGCGTCCGCGGGCTGACCAACACCGCCTGCGGCCTGCCGACGGCGGCTCTCCCCGACGAGATGCTGCTGCCCGGCGAAGGCCGGATCCGGGCGTTGATCAACGTGGGCGGAAACCCGCTGATGGCGTGGCCCGACCAGCGCCGCACCCGGGAAGCGCTGCGCTCGCTGGAACTGCTGGTCTGCGTCGATCCCAAGCAGACGGCCACGGGAAAGCTGGCGCACTACGTCATCCCCCCGCGGCTGGTGCTCGAAACGCCCGCCATCACCACTTCCATGGAGTGCCTCAACGCGCTCTCGCCGGGCCTGGGCTATCCGGTCGCCTACGCGCAGTACGCGCCCGCGCTGCTGGAGCCTCCCGAGGGCTCGGACCTGATCGACGACTGGGAGCTGTTCTACGAACTGGCGCGCCGCCTGGACGTCCCCCTGCGGGTGCGCGGGGGCGGCGTGATGCCCCAGCCGGGCGTCCCCCGGACCAGCGTCGAGCTGGACCCGGAGCGCAAGCCCACGACCGACGAGATCCTGGAACTGACCACCCGCGGCTCGCGCGTGCCGCTCGCGGAGGTGCAGCGCCATCCGCACGGGGCCGTGTTCGACGCCGAGCCGGTGCGGGTCGAGCCGCGCGATCCCGACTGCGACGCCCGGCTGGAGCTGGCCAACCCCTTCATGCTGGCGGAGCTGGAGGCGGTGGCCGCAGAGTCTCCCGAGCGCGACTCGGCCTATGCCTATCGCCTGGTGAGCCGGCGCATGCCCCAGGTGTTCAACTCCCAGGGGCGCGACCACGAGCGTCTGGCCCGCCGCGGGCGCGGCAACCCCGCCTATCTGCACCCCGAGGATCTGGCGCAGCTCGGAATCGCCTCGGGCGACCGGATCGAGATCGCGTCGGCGCGCGCCACGGTCGTCGCCCGCGCCCGGCCCGACCCGGACCTGCGCCGCGGCGTGATCTCGATGGCCCACTGTTTCGGGGAAGATCCGGGCGACGCGCCCGACCCCGAGCGCCACGGCGCCAGCACGGCGCTGCTGGTGGACGCGGCGAGCGACTACGAGCCCTTCAGCGGCATCCCGCGCATGAGCGCCATCCCGGTCCACGCCCGGGCGCATCGGGAATAGCGCCGGTCGAGTCCGATCCGGTGCGGGACTCCCGCCGCCGCCCCGCGATCTCGGTCCGGCGGACCGCCGCGGGCCCGCGGACCGCCGTCAGCCGGCGTGCCCGAAACGCCGGGAGAAGAGATCCACCGCCTTCTTGGCCAGCAGCGGGAACAGTCCGAGCAGCGCGAAGGACAGGATCAGCCCCGGCGACAGGATGCCGGCCAGGGACTCCAGCTGTCCGATCTCCCGGCCGGCGTTCACGTAGACCAGCGTGCCGGCCAGCATGCCCAGCTGACTGACCCAGTAGAAGGTCCACACCCGGAGGGGAGTCAGTCCCATCGCCAGGTTGATGGCGAAGAATGGAAAGGCGGGCACCAGACGCAGGGCGAACAGGTAGAACGCCCCGTCCTTGCGCACCCCGGCGTTGATCGGCTCGAGCTGCCGGGCGAAGCGCCGCTGCACCGCGTCCCGGAACAGGTGGCGGGCGAGCAGGAAGGCCAGCGTCGCGCCGAAAGTGCTGGCGAAGGAGACCACGAGCGTACCCACCAGCAGACCGAAGACGGCCCCCGCCGCCAGCGTGAGGATCGCCGCCCCGGGCAGCGAGAGCCCGGTCACGGCCACATAGCCCAGCAGGAAAGCCAGCGACGTCAGCCAGGGTTGGGTCTGGTAGAGACTCACTGCCCAGGCTCTCTGCGCCTGGAAATACTCCAGGCTGAGATAACGCTGCAGGTCGAAGTAGAAGAACAGCCCGATCAGGACGGCGGCTCCCGCCAGCATGAATCCCTGACTCCGCTTCATGGGTTCGGTCCGATCACTTTCCGGCCGGTCAAGGCCGGTTCAGGCTCCAGTCGTAAGTGTCTTCGAAACGGCTGAAGCGATTCAGGGTCTCGGCCAGCTCCGGTCTCGCATAGCGCTTCAGGTGCTGAAGCACGCCCGAGTCGGTCCCGCCGAAGTCCGATATGTACCAGTCGTAAATGCTGGAGACCCATAACTCACCTTCTTTGACCTGGGCGCCTCGGGGATGATTCACGTACTCCCGGGCGCCCTGCTCGAGCAGCCGTTCGAGGTTGTCCGAGCGGTACACCTCCGGGGCGAGATTCGGGCAGCCAAGGCTGGCGCAGTTCACCGCGTAGTGGATGCGTGGATCCTTCCAGAGAGGGCGCAGAATGCCGTGTTCGATCTGGTCCAACGTCAGCTTCATGCCCTGAAGAGTGATCAGTTCCAGGCCCCAGGGCCCGAACTTCAGCAGGCTGGTCTTGATCTGCTTGATGGAGTCGACGGGGTAGCGGCCGACCACCACGAAGACGGTGAGCGCGTTGTACAGGTTGATCCAGTAAGCCATCTGCTCGGCTCGGGCGAGCGTGCGCGGGTCGGTTCGGGCGAGACCGCGCAAATAGGCCGTGAGCTGACCGCGGTGCTCCGGGCTCCCCTTCAGGCCCGCGTAGTCGAAACGGTGGATCCCCGAGGGATCGTCCGCCTTCAAGTGGGCATCGATGAGTTGCTGCCAGAGCGTATGGTCGACGACGGCGGGGTTCGATTCGTCGCTCTTCCCCCAGATCGAAACCAGCTCCGAATCCGGGGAGGCCGCCGCCGTCACGGGGAATGCGAGCGCCGCCGTCAGACCGAGGCCCCAGATCCGCGCCCACACCGACCGCGAACGGGGTCTCGACTGCGGCCCAACCCCTTCCTCAACCACTTCGCTGTCTCCACCGCAGTTTGGCGATCGTCGACAGAATACCAACACCCGCGCCGACTCTTCCCCGGAGCGTCCCGCTGATCTTCGACTCGCCCAGACGGACTCGCGTGTCCACGGGGACTTCGGCGACCCGATTGCCGAACCTCTGACTTCGCGTCAGCGCTCCGGCCTGCGTCCGACCCAGGGTGCGCGAGCCGATCGCCAGATCCGCACCCCCGACGATGCAGGACAGCAGTCGAATGGCCTGCGCCGCTTCGAAGGCGTAGTCGCCGTCGCTGAACAGGACGATGTCGGTCGCCTCCAGGGCGGCCAGAGCGGCCAGACAGGCGCGCCCGTATCCCGGCCGCAGCTTGCTCACCACCCGCGCTCCCGCCGCGGCGGCACGCGACGCGGTCGCATCGGCCGAGTGCGGGAAGCTCTCCCCGCGCCGCCTCGCCCGATTCACGGCAGCCGGAGCGAAGGGGCCCGGGTCCGATCACCGGAATCAGGGTCTGTAGAGATCGAAGCTGTAAGTCAATGTGGCCGCCAGAGCTTCGAAGTCACTGGTGGCAGACCGCGGCGGAGTTCTTCCTCCGGTCGCGGCGCAGCAGCACCGCGGCCATCAATAGACAGACCCCGAGCCCGTCGGGATGGGCGGTGAAGGCGATCCCCTTGATCGCCAGCGGGCACCAGGCGTACAGCAGTACGAATGCCGGACGGGCCAGCGGCAGCAGCAGCCGGATCAGCAGCAGGTCGAAACCCACCAGGATGCACTGCAGCGGCAGCAGCCGACCGGGACTGACCCAGTAACTCAGCAGAAAGGCGTACTGGACGGTGGGCCCGTAGATCGTGGGAAGGTCGGGGTAGTTGATCCCGTCCAGGACGCGCTGAAAGTCCGATCCGGTTCGGGGTCAGGGAACGACGTACCCTTGTCCCGAGCCTAGGTCAGCGCGCCGCCGCAACTGCTGCCCTGCCCCGCGGTGCAGCCGTAACAGTGACCGGCCGTGGCGATCGGCGACGTGTCCCAGGACCGGTCCCGCTTCAGATCCCGGAGGTGGGCGCGGCGCCCTTCCCGCAGCGCCGGCAAGTGCAGCATCTGGTTGAAATCGCAGTCGTAGAGATAGCCCTGCCAGTCCACGCTGATCGAGTCTCGGCACATCACCGTGGAGAGATTGTCCTGACTGTAGTTCGCTCGGAGAAGCTCGACATAGCTGTCCAACCGGCCCTGGGACATCAGTACGGCGCCGAAGCGGTTGATCGGCATGTTGGCGATGACAAAGAGCTGGTTGAAGACGATGCCGTACCGATCGCCGAGCTCGCGCTTGTAGTCCGCCTCCAGCTGCGCCTGCGGGGGCGGGAGCACGGGACCGACGGGATTGAAGGCCAGGTGGAGCTGCAGACCCGGGTCGGTTCCGTAGCCCAGTCGGTTCAAGCGCCGCAGCGCGCGCAGGCTGTCGTCGTACACTCCTTTGCCCCGCTGCTGTTCGACGTTCTCCTCCAGGTAGCAGGGCAGCGACGCGACGATGGTGACGCCCTGCCCGGCCAGGAAATCCGCCAGCGTCTCCTGCCCGGGTTCGAATAGGACCGTCAGGTTGCAGCGGTCGATCACCTCCAGGCCGCGTTTCCGGGCCTCCGCCACCAGCCGCCGGAACTCTGGGTTGAGTTCCGGCGCGCCGCCGGTCAGGTCGAGAGTCCGGAGGGGGAGGCGGTCCAGGACCTCGATCACCTCGTCGGCCGTTGCGGGCGACATCATCTCGGTCCGGCTGGGCCCGGCGTTCACGTGACAGTGCACGCAGCGCAGATTGCAGCGGTATCCC
This sequence comes from Pseudomonadota bacterium, assembly GCA_021295775.1. Classification (GTDB taxonomy): domain Bacteria; phylum Myxococcota_A; class UBA9160; order SZUA-336; family SZUA-336; genus JAGWBS01. The sequence goes on from JAGWBS010000058.1 coordinate 20,818, forward strand.
AGGTTGACCTGCAGGGTGGAGACACGCTCCCGGCGAAGCGCGGGAAAGTCGATCTCCAGAAGCCGAGGCCGTGCGTCCTGCATCGGGATCTCCAGAATAGCCTAGTGTTTGGACGAAGCGCGGCGATCCCCGCTTCAGGTCGCGCCGCTCACCCGCGTCCGGTGAGTCGGGAGCTTCAGCGCCCCTCGGACCAGAGTCGCTCGAAGTAGGCCCAGAGGTCGATCGTGAGCACCTCCTGGCCCGCGGGCGTGCGCGGCATGGGCTGGCGGAAATCGTCGGGCGTCTCCATCTGCCAGTGCATCAGGCCGCGGTGGAGCTCGGCCGAATACGGCTTTTCGATCTCGTACACGCACAGATAGGGAAGCGGCGTTCCGGCCAGCTGCCGCCGCGGCGCGTAGCGGGCGGAACTGCCGAAATGCGGCGAGCGGGCCACGTCGATCATGTGGTTGTCGGTGTACCAGGCGTTGAATTCGGCGTCGTGTCCCAGGTCGGTCGGATGGGACAGAACCAGCATGGCGGAAGGCCGCGCCTCTCCCGCTCTCGAAGGCTCGCCGCAGACCGCCATCGGGCCGTAGGTGGCCGAGCCCAGGAGCGAAACGCCGTCGATCGGCCCGGGCGCTTCGGGCGGGTCCGCGCCCGGATTCAGAGCGAACAGCCCGGCGTGGAACGCGGCCGCCAAGGGCGCCTCGGGGACGTGCTGCTCCCGCAGCGCGAACAGGCTGGCGCAAGCGGCCTGCCCGCCGGACAGCAGCGAGCGGGCGCGCCGCTCGCGGTAGCGCTCCGCGCCTCCTTCCCCGGAGGCGCTGAAAAGTTCGAGCAGAAGCTCGGACCCGGCGCTCGAAGTCTCGGCCATCATCCCTCCTCCCCGTGCCCTCCGGGCGGTCCCGTGCGGTCCGACGCGAACCGCTGCGGGGCGCCCGTCAATTCTTCTCCTGCCGGAAGCGGGGCAGCACGTCGTCCGCGAAGCGCTGCAGCTGCCGCGCGAAGTCGTCCGGGTGGGCCGCGCTCAGCACCACGCCGATCTTGTCGGCGCCGCGGGCGATCCGGTCCTCGGCGGCCGCGACCGCGGCGGCCGGATCCGCCGGGTCGTAGTCGATGTTCAGCGCCAGCCGCAGCGGCCGCCCACGCGCCGCGATCGCTTCACCCTCGCTCTCGAGCAGGGCCAGCACGCGCGCGTAGTCGAGCGAATGGGGGACGTGGACGCCTGGCCGTTCACGGTTCAGGCGCTGCCGCAGGCGGACGTAGCCGTCCGCGTCGTCGCCGCTGCCGGCGATCGGACTCCAGCCGTCGCAGAAGCGGATCGCCCGGCGCAGGGCGCGCGCGTTGCCTCCCAGCGACCAGATCTCGGGGCGAGGCCGCTGGAACGGGCGGCAGGCCAGCGTCGCCTCCCGAAAGCTCACGAAGCGGCCTTCGAAGCTGGCCGATTCCCGGGTCCACAGCGCCAGGATCGCCTCCAGATACTCGTCGGCGCGCGCGCCGCGGGTCGCCGCCTCGAATCCCAGCGCATCGAACTCCTCGGCCAGGTAGCCCGCGGCGAAGCCGACCGTCAGCCGTCCGCCCGAGAGCCTGTCGACGCTGGCCAGTTCGTTGGCCAGCACCGCCGGGTTGCGGTACGGCAGGTTGATCGTCCAGCCGGCGACGCGGATGCGCTCGGTCTTCGCCGCCAGGAAGGCCAGCAGCGGGATCGGATCGTAGGCGCTGGTGGCGTGCGACGGCTGCCAGGCCGGAGGCTCCAGAAAGTGATCGAAGACGCTGATCTCGTCGAAGCCCAGCGCCTCTCCCGCCTGGGCGGCGTCGACCATCACGGCGGGATCCACCCACGCCGGGTCGCGAAGTTTAAGGTCGATCGGGGTCGAAAAGGAGAACTCCGGGCTCATTCCCCGGCCCCGGCCGGCCGAAAGACCGGCAGGCTGACCTCGTCGCCGGCGTCCACGAAAGTCACGCTCACCTCGAAACCGTCGCAGAGTTCCGACGGGTCGCAGTCGATCACGTTGGACAGGATCCGCAGCCCGGGCTGTTCGGCCAGCTCGATGAAGGCAACCACGTAGGGCGTCTCCCGCGAGAAGCCCGGCAGCGTGCCGTGGTGGACGACCACCCAGGAATAGACCCGGCCCCGGCCGCTGACGCGCTGCCAGTCGAGCTCGGAGGCGTTGCACGCGTGGCACAGCGGGGCCGGCTGGTGCACGTAGGTGCCGCACTCGCGGCAGCGCAGGATGCGCAGTTCGCGGGCCCGGCAGCCCTCCCAGAAACCGCGGCTGTCCCGGTTCGGCTCGGGGATCGGCTTGACGTAGTCCACCGTCATCTTCAGCGCCTCAGCACCAGCGCGCTGCCCACGTTGGCGCCCCAGCCGGTGGCCAGCGCGGTCTCGGCGCCCTCGATCTGGCGCTCGCCCGCGTTGCCCCGGAGCTGCTCCACGGCCTCGAGCAGGTTGTTGAGTCCGTGCACGTAGCCCTCGGAAAGCAGCCCGCCGTTGGTGCCGACCGGGATGGCGCCTTCGCGGGCGATCCCTCCACCCGCCACGAACGGTCCGCCTTCGCCTTTCCCGCAGAACCCGAAGTCCTCGAGCTGAGCGATCACCAGAAACGTGAACGCGTCGTAGAGCGCGGCCACGTCGATGTCCGAGACCGAGAGCCCCGCGCGGCCGAAGAGCCCCGGGCCGATGTGCGCCGGGAACAGGCGGGTGAAATCCGGGTACTTGTCGAGCGGCTGCGAAGCCGGGCCGCTGCCCCCCAGCGCGAACGAGCTCAGGTAGACCGGCGGGTGCGGCCGGTCGCGGGCGGCGTCCGCGCGGCTCAGAACGATCGCGCAGCCCGCGTCGGTTTCCTGGCAGCAGTCGAGCAGCCGCAGCGGCTCGGCGATCCAGCGCGACGCCTGGTGGTCCTCCAGGGTGATCGGGTCGCGCATGATCGCGCGCGGGTTGAGCACCGCGTTGCCGCGCAGGGTGACCGCGACCTGGCCGAAGTGCTCGGTGGTGGTGCCGAATTCGATCATGTGGCGGCGCGCCAGCAGGCCGTACTGCTGCACCGGCCCCGACATTCCGAACGGCACCGAGAACTGTCCGGGCCCCGGCACGCGCGGCGGCCCCGCGTCGCCCCCCCCCAGCGCGGTGCGTCCCAGCCGCCGTCCCGAGCGCCCGTTGAGAGCCCGATACACCAGCACGTGGCGGCACAGTCCGGTGGCGATCGCCATCGCCGCCTGGGCCACGGTGGCGCAGGAATAGGAGCCGCCGCCGAAGACGTCGCAGTACCAGTTCACGGACTCGAGACCGAGCGCCTGGGAGATGTCGCGCACCGCGGCGGCGTCGCCGACGCCGTAGGTCAGCACCCCGTCGATGTCGCTCGGTTCCAGGCCCGCGTCGCGGATCGCCAGCAGGGACGCCTGCAGCGCCAGCGCATCCACCGACACGCCCGAGTCGCGCGAGAACCCGGTGCAGCCGACCCCCGTGACGGCCGCCTTGTCGCGCGCCAGGTCTTCGCCGTTCATCCAGGCCCTCGGCCGTTCAGGCCAGCCGGTACAGACTCAGGGCGTTGCCGCACACCATCTTGTAGGTCTCGTCGTCCGAAACCTCCGAAAAGTGCGTCTCGACGTCCTTGCGCGACTCGGGGAAGGTCGTCTCGGAGTGCGGGTAGTCCGACGACCACATGATGTTGTCGATCCCGACCGAGTGGCGCAGCTCGATGCCGGCGCGGTCGTGCAGGAAAGTGGCGTAGATGTGCTCGTCCCAGTACTCGCTCGGCAGCTTCTTCAGCTCGGTGTGTGTCCAGTAGCGGTGCTTCTCATAGGTCTTGTCCATGTACTCTTTGGCGAACGGGAACCAGCCGATGTTGCTCTCGACCGAGACCAGCTTGACCTCGGGGTAGCGCTCGAAGACGCCGTTGAAGATCAGCAGCGAGAGCGGCTCCGCCATCGAGATCTTGGACATCAGCATGTCGGTCAGGAACATCTCCGGGATGCCGCTGACGGGCCGTGCGCCGAGGTGCATGTGCAGCACCGTCCCGGTGTCGACCACCGCGCGCCAGAACGGCTCCCACTCGGCGCTGGCGTAGTGGCGGGTGTGGTCGCCGCCCATCATGCCGTCGTTGTACTGGCCCGGGGCGGGCGGGAACGAGGGGATCAGCACGCCGCGGTAGCCCTGCTTGGTCGCGTCGCGCACGCAAAGCGCGGCGCGCTCGGCGTCGAGCACCGGCACGTAGGCCACGCCCAGCAGCCGGTCGGGAGCGTGCGAGCAGAAGTCGGCCAGCCAGCGGTTGTAGGCGTGGAAGCTGGCCTCGTACAGCTCCGGGTCCGAAGTCTTCAGCGGCCCGCCGCCGAAGATCACCTCCGCGTCGACGCCGTCCAGGTCCAGATCCGCGATGCGCGCCCCCGGGTCCCAGCCCCCGGCGCGGGTGTCGCTGACCTTGCCGACGTGCTTGTAGTCCTTGGTGTCCTTGCCGCCGACGCCGGCCAGGGTTCCGAAGAGCTTGCGCGTGCCCTCGAAGATCACGTAGTCGCCCTCGTCGGTCGACTCCATGGTCGGCGCGCGGTCCCGGTACTGGGCGGGCAGGTATTCGCGCCAGAAAGTCGGGATCGGATTCGCGTGGGAATCGGCCGAAATCAACTCATAGGTCCGCATCCAGGCACCTCCGCGGGCGGCCGGGAGAGGCACGCCGGAGCCCATTTTGCACACTGCTCGCTGGCCTGACCAGTCGCCGTTCGCGGGACGATCCGCTTGCGGCGCGAACGATCCGGCGCTTCGAGGGACGCCCGATCCCGCTGGGGGAAACTTCGTCCGCGCCCCGGCCCGCGACCGAACCGCGGGCTTGCGTCCGGCACGGCCGCGATCCGTGCGATAATCCGCCGCCCGGGCGAAAATCGCCCCGAAAGTCTGAGGGAGGGCGCATGTCCCAAGCGGCTCTGACAAGGATCGAAAAGGCGATCGGAACTCTGACTCAGGAGGTCGCGGGCCTGCGCGAGCGGGTCGACGCGTTGGCCGGCAGCCAAGGGCCTCTGACGACAGCTGAAATCATCGAATTTCTCGACCGCTTCCGCGCCGGCGAGGCGATGGGCGAAGCCGGCATCGGCGCCTGGATCGCCACCTGCCAGACCGACTGCCTGCGCGGTGGACTGCGCACGGCGCAGATGCGCGAAGGCGCGCACGCCCTTCTGCTGGAGCAGCGCATCAAGGAACTCGGCGGCTCGCCCAGCCAGGAGATGGACGAATCCGCCCAGACACAGATGATGGACCTGTACGGCTCCACCAAACTCAGCGACGCAGAGAAGGTCGACAAGATCTGCAGCTCGTTCGACCCGGACACCATCCTCCAGCAGCTCTCCGACCAGGCCGACCGCATGGACAACGACCAGGAGACTCAGTTCCTGCTGCGCAGCATCATCGACGACGAGCGCTCCACCCTCGGCTTTCTGAAACAGGCCCACGACCTGCTCTGCGCCTGAGCCCGGTTCCGGAACTCAGATGCGGCGTTCGCGTCCGGCCCAGTAGGGGTCGCGCAGGCGGCGCTTGTAGAGCTTGCCGTTGGGGGAGCGGGGCAGTTCGTCCAGCAGGTCGATCGAGCGGGGGACCTTGTAGCCGGCCATGCGCTCGCGCGCCCAGTCCAGGATCCGCCCGGGCAGGTCCGGATCCGGCGTCGCGCCGGGGACGAGCTCGACGGCGGCCTTGACGGACTCGCCCCACTCGTCGTCGGGGATGCCGAACACGGCGGCGTCGGCGACCGCGGGGAGCTCCAGCAGGATCGACTCGATCTCCGCCGGATAGATGTTCACGCCGCCGGAATTGATCATGTCGGCGGCGCGGTCGGTCAGGTAGACGTAGCCGTCGGGGTCGACGCGGCCGACATCCCCGTTGGTGAAGGTGCCGGGCACCAGATGCACCTCGGACGTCTTGTCGGGCTGGTTGAAGTACTCGAAGACTTCCGTGGTCAGCTTGTGGCGGCAGTACAGCACTCCCACCTCTCCCGGGGGGAGGGGCTCGAGATTCTCGTCCACCGCGAAGACTTCGTAGGACTCGACCGGACGGCCGACGGTACCGGGATGCGCCAGCCACTCCTGGCTGTCGACCACGCAGTAGCCCCCGCCCTCGCTCGAGCCCCAGTACTCCACCAGCAGCGGCCCCCACCAGTCGATCATGCGCCGCTTGACTGCCACCGAGACGGGCGCGGCGCCGTGCAGCACCGTGCGCAGCGAGCCGGGATCGAACGAGGCGCGCATCTCCTCGGGCAGGTTCAGCGCGCGCACCATCATCACGGGCACCAGATGCGTGGCCCGCACCTCGCGCTCCTGAATGATCCGCAGCATCTCCGCCGCGTCGAACTGCGGCATCACGATCACCGAGGCGCCCAGCGACATGTCCATCGACGCGAAGCCGTAGGGCGAGCCGTGGTACAGCGGCCCGGTGACCAGGTTCGGGCCGCCGCCGTCGAGCTGCATGACGCGCGCTCCCTGGGCGGTCTGCTCGAAGGATTCGGCGATGCTGAGCGACCCCGGGCGCTTGACCCCCTTGGGGCGGCCCGTGGTGCCGCTGGTGTACAGCATGATCCCGCCCGCCGGCCCCTCCAGCGAACGCGGCGCGTCGGAAGCGCCGGCAAGGATCCGGTCGAGTTGTTCGCCGGCTTCGATCCGCGGGCAGTCGATCTCGCCTTCGGCCGCCGTGGCGGCGAAGGCCGGGTCGCAGAACAACGCCCGCGCCCGGCAGTCGGCGGCCACGTAGGCGACTTCCTCGGGGTTGAAGTGCCAGTTGATCGGCGCGATCCACACGCCTGCCAGCAGCGACCCGAGCGCCAGCTCGGCGAACTCCACGCGGTTGCCCATCAGCATCGCCACGTGCTCGCCGGGCGCGACGCCCAGCTCGTCGCGGAGCAGCGACGCGATGCGCCAGGCGCGGTCGACCAGCTCCTGGCAGGGGCGCGGGCGCGTGCCGTCGTCGAACGCCAGGGCGTTCGGCTGGGAGCGGGCCCGCTCCAGTGGATTCACGGCCGCCCGGCCCCCGGCGGCGCCCAGCGGGGTTCGCGCTTCTCGGCGAAGGCGCGCGCGCCCTCGCCGTCGTCCGGGTGTCCCCAGAAGCCGGAGACCAGGTCCATGCCGTGGTCGAGCGCCTCGGTCAGACCCCGGTCGAGCGAGCTCCACATGGCTTTCTTGCTCTCGCGCATCGCCGCGGGCGAGTTGCGCGCGATGGTTTCGCCCAGCTCCTGCGCCCGCGCCTGCAGTTCCTCAGGCGGGTCCACGATCTCGCCGATCAGCCCGAGCTGGAGGGCGCGCTCCGGCCCGAAGCGCTCGTGGCGACCGGTGAACACCATCCGCGCGACGGCCTCGAACGGGATGCGGCGGATCAGGCCGATCGGCTCCAGGGCCGACACCTGGCCGACCGAGACGTGCGGATCGGTGAAGCTGGCGTCGCTCGAGGCGATCACGATGTCCGCGCCCATCACGAAGTGAAAGCCCAATCCGGCGCAGATCCCGTTGACCGCGCAGATGACCGGTTTCCAGACCTGATTGTCGATCGCGGTCGATCCGCCCTCGCGCTGCGAACGCCGGGTATCCGCGTCGTGCCGGCCGCGGATCCGTTCGGGCTCGGACGCGACCTCCTTGACGTCCATGCCGGTCTGGAAACCGCGGCCGGTGCCGGTGTTGACGATCACGCGCACGTCGTCGTCGGCATCCAGTTCGCGCCAGGCGAGCGGCAGCTCGCGCCCCATCTGGCCATTCTGCGCGTTGAGCACTTCGGGGCGGTTCAGGATCAGCCAGCCCACCGGGCCGCGTTTCTCGACGATCAGTGTCTCGTAACCCACGCCCGGCCTCCCTATTCGAAGAGTCCGTCCAGACCGGCGTTGGAGCGCGCCTTCGCGATCAGGTCCGGAACGACTCCCCCGAGTTCGTCCGCGTCCCAGCGGGCTCCGCCCTTGCAGGCCTCGGGCCCTTTGTGCCAGCCCTGCGCCACGGCGATCGAATCGCCCTGGACCATGAACACCCGGCCCGTGATGCCCGCCGACTGGGGACTGACCAGCCACGCGACCAGCGGCGCGACGTTCTCGGGAGCGTACGGGTCGAACTCTCCCTCGCCGGCCCGGTGCGTCGCGACCCGGCCCTGCGGCGTGCTCATGCGGGTGCGCGCCGCCGGGGCGATCGCGTTTACGGTCACCCCGTAGCGCTCCAGTTCCTTGGCCGCGATGATGCTGAAGGCCGCGATCCCGGCCTTGGCGGCGCCGTAGTTGCTCTGGCCCACGTTGCCGAAGATGCCGGAGCCGGAGCTGGTGTTGACGATGCGCGCGTCGTTGGCGGCTCCCTGCTTCGCGCGCTGGCGCCAGTGCCTCGCCGCCCAGTGGCTGACGCCGGCGGTGCCCTTGAGGTGCACCCGCATCACGTCGTCCCACTCGGCCTCTTCCATGTTGCACAGCATGCGGTCGCGCAGGATGCCGGCGTTGTTGACCACCGCGTCCAGCGCTCCGAAGTTCTCCAGCGCCGACTCGACCAGGCGCCGCGCCGCCCGCCAGTCGGAGATGTCCTCCGGACTCGCCAGCGCCTCTCCCCCCTCGGCGCGGATCTGCTCGGCGACCTGCTCGGCCGGATCGGCCGCCCCGCCCGCGCCGTGCACGTCGCCCCCGAAGTCGTTGACCACCACGCTCGCTCCCTGGCGTCCCAGCTCGAGCGCGTGGCCGCGCCCGATCCCGCGCGCGGCGCCGGTCACGATCGCGACCCGCCCCTCGCAGATTCCAGCCATCGCAGTACTCCCCGTGGGGCGGCCAAAGTATGGCCAAACACCCCCCGCCCACCCCCCCCCCCCCCGGCTCCGCCTCCGCCCGCCCGCGCGCCCCCCCGCGGCGGTCCCGGGGTGCGATACGATGGAGACCCACGTCGGGGAGAGGGTCCGTGGAATCGCTTTCCTACCAGACCGTGCTGGTCGACCAGGACAAGGGCGTCGCCACCGTAACGCTCAACCGGCCGGACCGGCTCAACACCTTCAACCGCCAGCAGAGCACGGACCTGGCCGACGCGCTGCTGAGGCTCGACCGCGCCGACGACGTGCGCTGCATCGTCGTCACGGGCGCCGGGCGGGCGTTCTGCGCCGGCGTGGATCTCGACGGCGGGCTGCCGCAGGGCGGCGAGGACGAACAGGCCTGGCGGCGCGCCCAGACCATGGCCACGCTGCGCACCTGGGAGATGCGCACCCCGATCATCGCGGCGATCAACGGCGCCGCGGTGGGCATGGGCCTGACTTATCCGATCTGCTGGGACATCCGCGTCGCGGCGGAAGACGCCAAGCTGGGCTTCGTCTTCACGCGCCGGGGGCTGACCCCCGAGGGCAACTCGCTGTGGCTGCTGCCGCGGCTGGTGGGCGTCTCGGTCGCGCTGGAGCTTCTGCTCACGGGCCGGATCTTCAGCGGCCGCGAAGCCGCCGAGATGGGGCTGGTGACCCGCGCGGTGCCGCGCGAGGAGGTCGTTCCCGCCTCGGTCGAACTCGCGCGCGAGATTGCCGAGCAGACCGCGCCCGCCTCGGTCGCGATCACCAAGAAGCTCTTCTACCGCTACCTGGAGAGCACCGACCGGCGCTCGGCCAAGTCCGAGGAACTGGAGATGTTCCGCTGGGCGCTCGAGCAGGCCGACGCCGCCGAGGGGATGGCCGCGTTCCGCGAGAAGCGCCTGCCCAACTGGACGGACGTGGGAATCGACGACCTGCCCGCGGGGCTGCGCTAGCCCGGAACGCGCGGCGGCCGGAGGAGCTTCGGGACCGGTCCGCCCGGAGCGGTCAGAGAATGGTCCGGGCGACGCGCTCCAGGCAGTCGGCGTCGCTGCCCAGCAGGATCTCGTTGGTCTTGATGCGCTTGGCGAAGAGCTGCACGTCCTGCTCCCAGGTGTAGCCCAGCGCGCCGTGGACGTGGATGCCCTGGGTGGCCACCTCCGCGCCCGGCGAGGCGGTCTCGAGCTTGGCCATGGCCGCGGCCCGGCCCCGGTCGGAGGCGCCCTGCTCGATCTTCAGCGCCGCGTGATAGACGGCCGCCAGCATGCGTTCCACCGCCGCCGCGGCCAGCGCGAGCCGCACCTTGACGGCCTGGTTGGCGCCGATGGGCCGCCCGAACTGTTCGCGCTTCTTGGCGTAGTCGACCGTCATCTCCAGCAGGCGCGCGCACGCTCCCTGGGTCTGGGCCGCCAGCAGAACGCGCCACTCGTCGGGCAGTTCGCCGAGCGCGTCGCCGGCGCCGGCGCCGCACTCGCCCGGGACCTCGACCGCCTCCAGGGTCAGGGCGTAGCGCCGGACAGTGCGGTCCATCGCGCCGACCTCCCGCCAGCCCACGCCGGTCTGGTCGGTGGAGACCCACAACAGGCCGGCCTCTCCCGACTCCAGTTCGGCCTCGACCAGGCAGCGCTGGGCGAGCGGCCCGAACGGCACGCCGAAGTGCTCGCCCGACAGCTCCCAACCCGCTTGCGTGGAGCGCGCCCTGGGAAGCTCGGGATCGGGGGCGAAGTCCCGCGAGAGCTCCAGCACGGCCAGCGTCGCGCTCGCCCCGTCGTGCGCGATCTCGCTCAGCGGGGCCTTGCAGCCCGCGCGCTGCAGGGCGCGCGCAGCGAGCAGGGTTTCGATCAGCGGCTGATGGAGCAGCGACCGGCCGCTCTCCAGCGCGACGATCGCCGCTTCTTCGAAGCCCAGCCCGCCGCCGTCCAGGGTCTCCGGGACACCGCTCGCGGTCCAGCCGCCCTCGGCCAGCTCCTTCCACAGCTCGGGGTCGCGCCCGTCGCCGTCGTAGCTGTGGCGGCGCACGCGGCGAAGCTCGCAGGCGCCCTCCAGGAGCTGGCGCAGGCCCGACTGCAGCAGGCCCTGCTCCTCGTTGAGTTCGAGTTCCAACGCCCCGCCCTCAGGCCCGCGGCAGGCCGAGGATGCGCTCGGCGATGATGTTGCGCTGGATGTCCTGGGTCCCGCCCAGGATGGTGGTCGAGCGCGAGAACGCCCACTCGTTCGAGAACGCCCCGGCGGCCAGCGTTTCCAGCTCGCCCGGCAGTCCCAGCGCCGCCCCGCCGCCGAGTTCGAGCGCCAGGTCGCCCAGCCCCTGATGGGCCTGGGCCCAGTAGACCTTCATGTAGGAAGTCTCCTCGGCCGGAGGCGTGCCGCGCAGGTAGTGGGTGAGCCAGCGCAGGTTGGCCAGCCGCATCATCTGCACGTCGACATAGCTGCGCGCGAGCGCCGCCCGGATGTGCGGCCGTTCGGAGAGCCGTTCGCCGCGGCGCCGGTTGGAGCTCGCGAAGTCCCTCAGCTTCTCCCAGAAGCGCTCGTAGCGGGTCGCGAACGGCAGGGTCATCACGCCGCGCTCGTAGCCGAGCAGGCGATTCGCCACCCGCCAGCCCTGGTTCAGAGGTCCGAGCACGTTCTCCCGCGGGATGCGCACGCCGTCGAAGAAGACCTCGTTCAGGTGCTCCCCGCCGGTCATCTCCTTGATGTAGGAGACCGTGATGCCGGGCGCCTTCATCGGAACGATCATGAAGGAGATCCCGCGGTGCTTGGGCGCGTCTGGATCGGTGCGCGCCAGCACCGCGCCCCAGTCGGCGTGCTCCGCGAAGCCCCCCCAGACCTTCTGGCCGTGGATCACCCACTCGTCGCCGTCGAGCACGGCGCGGGTCTGCAGGCCGGCCAGATCCGAGCCCGCGTTCGGCTCGGAGAAACCCTGGTACCAGACCTCCTCGCCGAGCAGGATCGGGGTCAAGAAGCGGTGCCGCTGCTCCTCGCTGCCGACCTCCATCAGAATCGGCCCGACCAGTTCCAGCCCCACGCTGCTGGTCAGCGCGGGCGCGCCGGAGCGCACCAGCTCCTCCTGGTAGATCACCTGTTCGAGCAGCGTCGCGCCCTGCCCGCCGTATTCCCTGGGCCAGGCCACGCCCAGCCAGCCGTCGGCGCCCATGCGCCGCTCGAAGCCCCGCCGCGCCTCCCAGGCCCCGGAATGCGACAGGTCGGCCACCCGCTCCCACTTCAGATCGTCGGTGAGGTTCTCGCGCAGCCAGGCGCGGAACTTCTCGCGGAACGCGATCTCGCTGGGGCTGAGGTCCAGATTCATGGGGCGCTCGCGGTGGGCGGCGGCGTACGATCCCACGGGCCGCCCAGCGCGTCAATCCGGGCGCCGGCAGCGCGTTGACAGAGCTTCGGAAGCGCTCTTAGGGTAGCCGGCATGCCCCTCGACCCGGAAGTGCAGTCGCTGCTGGACGCGCAGGACGCCGCGGGCGAGCCCTCGCTGGAGACACTGCCGCCCCGGCTGGCCCGGGCGCGCTACGAAGCCATCCCGGCGCCGGCGCTGCCCGGACTGGCGGGCATCGAAGAGCACTCCCTGGCCGCCCCGGACGGGGCGCTGCGGGTGCGCGTCTACACCCCCCGGCGCGGGGAACCGCTCGCCTGCACGCTGTTCCTGCACGGCGGCGGCTGGGTCATCGGCAGTCCGTTCACCAGCGAGGCGCTGTGCCGCCGGATCGCGCTCGACGCGGACTGCGCGGTGGTCTCGGTGGACTACCGCCTGGCCCCCGAGCATCGCTTCCCGACCGCGGCCGAGGACGCCTATCTGGCCCTGCGCTGGGTGGCCGAGAACGCCGGCCGGATCGAGGTCGATCCCGCGCGGCTGGCCGTGCTCGGGGCCAGCGCGGGGGGCAACCTGGCGGCGGCGGTCGCGCTGATGGCGCGGGACCGGGGCGGTCCCGAACTGCGGCTGCAGGTGCCGGTGTACCCGGTCATCGAGCGCGACTTCACACGCGCCTCCTACCTGGAGTTCGCCGACGGACCGGGCCTGACCCGCGCGCAGATGGAGTGGTTCTGGGAGCAGTACCTGGGCAAGGACGGCGATGCCACGCATCCGTACGCCTCGCCGCTGCACGCCGCGGACCTCGGCGGGGTGGCTCCGGCGCTCGTGATCACCGCCGAGGTCGACCCGCTGCGGGACGAGGGCCGCGCCTACGCGGACGCGCTGCGCCGCGCGGGCGTCGAGGTCGCGTACAGCGAGTACGCCGGCGTGCACCACGGTTTCTTCGGCATGGGCCACCTGCTCGCCAAGGCCCGCCAGGCCACCGCCGAGGCATGCGCGGCGCTGCGCGCGCACCTGGGCGGGGGCGCTGAACGCCCCGCCCGAGGTGTAGACTGAACGCCGAGGAGGGCGCCATGGCGGATCTGGGCTACCCGATCTACGACGCGGACAACCACCTGTACGAGCAGGAGGACTGCTTCACCCGTCACCTCGACAAGGACGTGGCGCGCGAGGCCGTGGCGTGGGTCGAAGTCAAGGGGCGCAAGAAACTGGCTGTCTGCGGCACGCTCACCAACTACATCCCCAACCCGACCTTCGAGGTGGTGGCCTCGCCCGGCTGCCTGGTGCCCTGGCACCGCGGCGAAAACCCCGAGGGAAAGTCGATCAAGGAGTTGTTCTCCGCCGGGGCGCTCGAACCCTGCCGGCCCGAGTTCAAGCACCGCGACGCGCGCCTGAAGGTGATGGACGAGCAGGGCCTGCACGCGACGCTGATCTTCGGGACGCTGGTCAACGCGATCGAACACCGCATGCAGCACCGGCCGGACCTGCTCCACGACACGCTGCACGCCTACAACCGCTGGATGGAGGAGGAGTGGGGCTTCCATCACCAGGAGCGCATCTTCGCCGCGCCGATGCTCAGCCTGGTCGATCTCGAACGGGGCTGCACCGAACTCGAGTGGTGCCTGGAGCGCGGCGTGCGCGTGATCTGCCTGCGCCCGGCGCCGGTGCACGGTCACCCCAGCTCGCGCTCGCCCGGCCGGCCCGAATTCGATCCCTTCTGGGCGCGCGCCGCCGAGGCCGGGCTGCTGGTGGTCCTGCACGTGACCGACAGCGGCTACGGCGACTACGCCTCGCACTGGGACGCCGGTTCCGAACTCACGCCGTTCGCGCCCTCGCCCTTCCGCCAGATGATCGTGCGCGAGCGGCCCATCTACGACACGCTCGCCAACCTGATCTGCGACGGTCTGTTCCAGCGCCACCCGCGCCTGCGGGTCGCCAGCGTGGAGAACGGCATGGAGTGGGTCCGGCCGCTGCTGCGCAAGTTCGACAAGATCCATCGGCAGATGCCCAACGCGTTTCCCGAGCCTCCGATCGAGACCTTCAGCCGGCACGTTTCGGTGGTGCCCGAGTACGGCGAGGACATGCGCTGGCTGGCCAACACCATCGGGGTCGAGCGGGTGCTCTTCGGTTCCGATTTCCCGCACGCCGAGGGCTACGCCGCGCCCGTCGAGTGGATCGAAGAGCTCGAGGGCTTCAGCGCCGACGAGACGCGCAAGATCATGAGCGCCAATCTCGAGGCCCTGCTGCGGCCTCCCGCGGGCGCGCAGCTCTAGGCGCGAGACCGGGCGAGAGCCGCGCCGCCTTGAGCTTCGAGCTGTCCGATTCCGAGTCAACGCTGCCCGCGTTGCTGCGCGGCTGCGCCGAGCGCTTCGGGGACAGCGACATGCTGGCGCTGGGCGAGCGCCGGCTGAGCTTCGCCGAGGCCGAGCGGGAGTCGGCCCGCCTGGCGCGCGGCCTGCTGGCGAGCGGGGTCGGCAAGGGCACGCGCGTCGGCCTGCTGATGCCCAACGGCCCCGACTGGGCGCTGGCCTGGATGGCCGCCTGCCGGATCGGAGCGCTGCTGGTCCCGCTGAGCACTTTCCTGCGCGCCAGGGAACTGGCCTGGAACCTGCGCCACGCGGACGTGCAGACGCTGCTGGTCGCCGACCGCTACCTGAATCACGACTACCCGGCGCGACTGGAGGAAGCCCTGCCCGAACTGGCGGAGGTCGACGGCGGCCCGCTGCACCTGCGCTCCGCGCCCTACCTGCGCCGGATCCGCGTCTGGGGCGAGTGCGACCGGCCCTGGGCGGAGCGCGAGCCCTCGGGCCTGCGGACGCTCGCCGACGCCGCCGTCACGGTGGACGAGGCCTTCCTGCGCGAGGTCGAGGCCGAAGTCGCGCCCGCCGACCCGATGGTGGTGCTCTACACCTCGGGCAGCACCGCCGAGCCCAAGGGCGCGGTCCACACCCACGGCAGCGCGCTGCGGCACTCGGCGGTGCTCAACGCGTTCCGGCGCGGCACCCCCGAGGACAAGCAGTACTCGCCCATGCCCTGGTTCTGGGTCGGGGGATTCAACCTCTTCCTGCTCGGCACCCTGCACTCGGGCGCGTGCCTGTTCTGCGAGGAGTCCTTCGACGTCGACCGCATCGTCGAACTGATCGAGCGCGAGCGCATCACGATCGTCGGCGCCTGGCCCCACCACGCCAAGGCCATCTCCGAGCACCCGCGCTTCGCGCAGGGGAACTTCGATTTCGTCCGCTACGGCGCCTACGCCACGCTGGGCGCGCCGCACCAGCCTCCCGAGTCCGGCCTGCAGCCCAACGCGCTCGGCATGACCGAGACCTTCGCCAACCACAGCATGGAAGCGGCCGGCGTGCGGCTGCCCGAGTCGCGGCGCGGCTCCTTCGGGCGCGCGATCCCGGGCATCGAACGGCGCATCGTCGACCCGCAGACGCGCTGGGAGGTCGCCCCGGGCGAGCCCGGAGAGCTGCTGATCCGCAGCTCCAGCCTGATGCAGGGCCTGTACAAGCTGGAGCGCGAGCAGGTCTTCACCCCGGACGGCTTCTACGCCACCGGAGACCAGTGTCGGATCGACTCCGACGACTACCTGTTCTTCCTCGGCCGCCTCTCAGAGACGATCAAGACGGGCGGGGCGAACGTGGCCCCGCGCGAGGTCGAGGGCGTGCTGGAGAGTTTCGAGGAGGTCAAGGAGGCCTATGTGGTGGGAGTGTCGGACGCCGAGATGGGCCAGCTCGTGGTCACGGTCGTGGTGCCGTGGGAGGGCCAGCAGGCCGCCCCCGCGCCACTGCGCGAGCGCGCGCGCGAGCAGCTCTCGGCCTTCAAGGTGCCGCGGCGGATCGAAATCATGAGCGCCGAGGAGATCCCGCGAACCGACAGCGCCAAGATCCAGAAGCCGCGCCTGCGCGAACTCCTGGAAAGCCGCTACTCGGCGTCGGGCTGAGGACAGCGGGATTCGCCATGTCCGACCGCCCGCCCGTCCGCTTCGGCGTCGCCACCCCGGTGGTCACCCTGCTGCCTCCGCGTGTGGGGAGTTGGGAGGAACACGCCGACGGACCCGAGGCGCTGCGCCGGATCGCGCTGGCGGCCGACCGGCTCGGCTACGACTACCTGACCTGCAGCGAGCACGTCGGCATTCCCGCGCCCATCGCCGAGGTGCGCGGCGGGCGCTACTACGACCCGCTGGCCACTTTCGGGTTCATGGCGGCGCTCACCGAGCGGATCCGCTTCCTGACCAACGTGGTGGTGCTCCCGTACCACCACCCGCTGGAGATCGCCAAGCGCTACGGCACGCTGGACCTGTTGTGCGGCGGACGGCTGATCCTGGGAATCGGGGTCGGCAGCCTGCGCGAGGAGTTCGAGCTGCTCGACGCGGAGTTCGCCGGGCGGGGAGAGATCTACACCGACGC